>CACXMH010000027.1 GCA_902768715.1 Fibrobacter succinogenes
ATCCACTGGCTAAAGCTATTGAAGGTGATGTGGTCGGCCAGGCTCAGAATCTGGTCGATCTCATCGTCGGCGTAGACAGGCGCAAACACGTGGACCTGCTTGTTCATTTCTTCACGGGCAAGCCTTGCCTCGTTCAAACTGGAGGCGGTGGCTCCCGGCAGGTATTCTCCGATAATGGGGAAGGAGCGCCAAAAGCTGTAGCCCTTCAGGGCGCAGATGATATGGACACCGGTCTGTTTCTGGATCTGGTCCAGAATTTCCATGTTCTTGCGGAGTCGTGCCTCGTCCAGCACGAAACAGGGGCTTGTTACCTGGGAATAGTCTAGCATAGCCCAAATATAGAATTACTAGGTCTCTTGGGCATATTTTCGACTGCCATGGGTGGAGCGGGGAATTTTGGGGCTCTTTTAGGGGCAATTTTTGGCTTTTTTTTCAAAAAGTGGAACTTTTTTTGGCTCTTTAACTAAATTTATTGGTGATGATACGCTCTATTTCAAAGTACTTTGTTGCTTCTATTTTGACCTTGTCCCTTGCCGGTTTTTCCTTTGCTCAGGATGCCGCGGCGACTGAAACACTGCCGACCCCTCCCAAGCAGGCCGACTCCACTGCCGTAGTGGCGGAAACCCCTGCCGAAGAATTGGTTACCCCCCGTGGTGCGACCGAGGTGTTGGACGAAATGATCCAGGCCAAGTTGGATTCCATCGATGCCCAGGCGGCGGCAGTTCCCCTGAAGCAGAATACCGACAGCCTCGCCAAGGCCCGTGCCGATAGCGTCCGTAAGCTCATCCTCGAAGGCAAGTACGTGAAGCGTGCCCGTTACGACAAGAGCAACTTTGACCATTGGAAAAAGGACACCGTGTTCCAGAAAGCCATGAAGGAGATTGTCTTTGGCGTGTGGCGTACCGCCATCGTGGCTCACGGACACGCTTTCCGCGATGCCGAAATTCGCTTTGGCATGAACGACACCATTTACGGAGTGACCCGCACCTATTCTGATTCTGGTCGTTACCAGATGACTGGTGAATACGCCTACAAGGCCCGTTACCAGTTCGATAGCGATTCTTCTCTCATAACCCGCGAAGTTTTCAAGGACCGTCAGGTCATCCGTTGGGACTTTACCACCTTCAAGATTATGGGGGATACCCTCCGCTATAACTTGAACAAGTTGGAGTTCCGCGACCTGAACGACAACTGGCTCAATGCCCTCCAGGGCTTCGAGAATGTTCCTCCTGAGTTCTACTACAAGGACGCGGCGGCTACATCGGCCATGCAGAAGGAACTGGAAAAGAAGAAGAAAAAGTAGGACTCCATGCGGCGGACGGTTTTAGGCTTTGTCGTCCTGTCCCTTTGTGTCGTAGCCCTTTCGTTCATTACCCTCGTTAGCGGCCCCGTGGATGTTTCCATGGGCGGTCTTCTTGATTCCCCGATTTTTTGGGACTTGCGTCTCCCTCGTGTGGCGGCGGCGCTACTTGCAGGTGTCGCCCTTTCGGTGTCTGGTCTTTCGCTCCAGACGGTTTTCCAGAACCCCCTGGCGGGCCCCTTTGTGCTGGGCATCAGTAGCGGGGCGAGCTTTGCGGTAGCGTTGTCCATGCTGGCGGGCCTTGGTTTTGGGCGGTTCGGCACTCTGGGTGCTGCTGCCGTCGGTTCTCTTGCGGTAACTGCCCTGGTGCTTGGGATTTCGGCCAGGTTCCGGAACAACACGGTACTTTTGGTGGCGGGGCTCCTGATTGGCTACTTTATCGACGCCTGCATAAGCCTCTTGATTACCTGGAGCGATGCAGAATCCCTGCGGGTCTATGTGTCCTGGGGCATGGGGAGTTTCGGCAGGCTCACTTCTGACGGTATCTGGATTTTCGCGGTGGCCGTGGTTGCGGGTCTGGCCTTGATTGGCGCTTCGGTTCGTTACCTGAACGGGGCCCGTTTGGGCGATGACTTTGCCCGTGGGCTTGGCATTCGGGTGTCGCTGTACAAGAAGCTGGTGCTTCTGGGTGCCTCCGTTCTGGCGGCGGCGGTTACCGCTTTCTGTGGCCCAGTCGCCTTTCTCGGGATTGCGGTGCCCCATTTGGCCTACCTTCTGTTCCGCAGTTCCAACCATCGCGTCCTGTTGCCGGGTTCTGCCCTGTGTGGCGCGACCTTGGCGCTTTTGGCGGGACTCTTGCCGGAGTATCCCCTGAATGCGGTCCTGAGCCTGGTGGGCGTGCCTGTGATTCTTTGGGTGCTGGTCCGGTCTTCTAGAAGAGGGGGCCTGTAATGCGGCGAGTCCTCTGGACATGGAAGTCCAGGCGGGTCAGGTGGTGGCCCTGGTAGGGGAGAACGGCTCTGGCAAGAGTACGCTTCTCAAGACCCTCGGGGGAATGCTGTTGCCTTTGGACGGTTCTCTGGAACTGGAGGACCGCCCCCTTGCGGAATACGGCCTGCGGGAACTGTCCAAGAAGGTGGCGCTGGTCCGTATGGGGCTTGCAGCCCCTGCCGAGATGACGGTCCGGGAGTTTGTGTCTTTAGGCCGTTCGCCCTACGCGGGATTTCTGGACGGTCGCAGTCGCGAAGACGAAGGAATTATCGATTCCGCCATGGATGACATGGATGTTACTTTGTTTGCAGAACGCAAGGTGGCGGAACTTTCCGACGGGGAGCGGAGCCGTGTGTATTTGGCCCGTGCCCTTGCCCAGCAGGTAAAGCTCTTGCTGCTGGATGAACCCGATGCCTTTATGGATATTCCCCGCCGCAAGAATTTGTTCGTAACTCTACAGAAATTGTCCCGGGAAAAAGACATGACGGTAGTGCTTTCTACCCACTGGGTGGACTATGCCGAAAAATATGCGGATTCCATTCTGGCCTTTACCTCGAAGGGAAAGCTGGAATTTGCACCTGCGGACCATGCCCGCGAACTTGGCCTTCTCTCTTGGGCGGAGGTCTAGATGAAAAACCTTCTTGCTTTTCTGTGCGCGCTGTTGCTTGCGGCCTGTGCTTCAACAGGTGAAGGAGCTTCTCAGGGTCCTGTTGCAAAGCAACGGCATTTTTTGTGGAAGGTTTCGGACGGGGATTCCCATGTGTGGATTCTCGGGAGTATCCATTTTGCGGACAGTTCCTTTTATCCCTTTTCGTCAGAAATTTCGAACGCTTTTGACGAGTCCGAGGAACTGGCGGTGGAAATCAACATCGCCGACGATTCCGTGGCGGCTACCGTTACAAAAAACAGTCTAGAAAAGGGAATGCTCCCTCAGGGAAAACGCCTGAACGAGGTGTTGCCTATCGCCCTCTGGAATTCCCTGGACAGCCTATGCACCGTCTGGAACTTTCCCAGCATGGCCCTTATGAATATGCGGCCTTGGCTTGCCGCCATGACGCTCAGCTCCATCGCTATCCAGCGTTCGGGAATAGACCCTGCTTATGGTATCGACGCTGTACTCTTGGATAGTGCCGCCCTGCGGGGCATGCCTATCGTAGGGCTAGAAACCGCCGAAGAACAGGTGAGCGCCCTAGCAGATACTTCCGAAGGCGACACTCTTGGAATTTACTATCTGGAAAACACCCTGAAAGAAATTTCCAACTTGGATTCCATGGTCACCCAGATGTCCCGCGCCTGGAAAACGGGAGACGATTCCCTGATGGTTCAGGTGCTGAATTCCGGGAAGAAGGCAGAGCCGTCGGCACGGGATTCCCTTTTTGAACAGGAATCCGACCGGCGTATTTATGCTGAACGCAACCAGAAAATGGCCCAAGGCATAGGCCAGTTCATCAAGGAAAAGCGGAAAGTGTTTGTGGTGGTGGGGACGGCCCACCTGGTTCTAGATGAAAACAACGTGATAGAGCTGTTGCGCCGTGAGGGCTTCAAGGTGGAACGGTACTAGTCAAATCTTATTATTTTTAGACAGAGGTTTTTATCATGTACAAGATTCTTACTGCCGTTGCTCTTGCTCTAGCCTTTACCGCCTGTACCGACCATCAGGCCGAAGCAGAAATTGCAAGGTTGCAGGCCGAAAAGGAATCCCTGCAGGTCGAAATTCAGACACTCCAGTCCAAGCTGGATTCCGCAAAGGCCAAAGCCGACTCTGTTCAAAAGAGCCTGTCCGACCTGGACATGCACCGGTAATTTGAAAACTGAGGGAGGACAAAAATGCACTTCACAAAAAAATGCATCGTCATTCTGCTCACAGGACTCTCCACCCTTTTCCTAGTTGCCTGCGGAGGCTCCCGCAATACAGGCCTAGACAAGGAAAGCGAAGCCTATGTCCTTTCCGTTATTGAAATAACGAACCAGCAGTTTTCAAAACACATGGAAAAAGAAGCATCTATTGCCGAGGTGCCGACAACCACATCTTTTTCCCTTGAAAGAAAAAAACTTGTTCTCAAAGTGAAAGCAACAAGAGACCTGACAGACAAGGAAATACAAAACACAAAAATGGCCCTCGCCATGGCGGCGATGTGGCCTCAGATGATATTAAACGAGTGGAGGACGACTGTCAATAAAGAAAAAGAAGTGGTGACAGATCAATTCTTTGAAAAACTGTGTGAAGCCAAGGTCGAGTTCTTTCTTGTAGCGGAAAACAAAAATGGGGACATTATAGCCGAAGTCCCAATACCACTGTCTGCCTACAAGACGCCATTAATTCCCAACAACAGCGATAACCCCGATGGCATGAAAGCGCCAGATACTACAGGCAACCTGAATGAAGAAACCGAAAAAGAACCTCATGAAACTGTCCAGATGCCTCCTGAAAAAAAAGAAACCATACTGGATCCAAGAGACGGTCGTTCCTACGAAATTGCCCAAATAGGTTCACAAATTTGGCTAGCAGAGAACTTGCATTATATGACCGATGAGAGCTATTGCTATAAGGATGACACTTCTTATTGTGACAAATACGGACGGCTGTACACATGGAATGCAGCTAAAGACGCTTGCCCAGAGGGTTGGCACCTGCCCAGCCAGGATGAGTTTTTGGTTTTGATTGATGCTGTGGGTGGTAAAAGAGTCGCGGGAAAAATGCTTAAGTCCCTTAGCGGCTGGAACAGTAGCGGCAATGGCACCGACGCCTATTCCTTTTCGGCGCTTTCTGCCGGCAACAGAGGTCTCGATGAGGGTTACGGCAACGAGGGCAACCTCGCGATCTTTTGGGGTTCTACGGAGAAATATGGCAACTTCGCGTACAACATGTACCTGTACTACAATTACGACTTAGCGGACCTGAACCGCGACAATAAGGGCTACGGGTTCTCTGTCCGTTGCGTCAAGGACTAGAGTATAGGGGCTAGGGGTTAGGATCTAGGATTTAGGGCTGAGGGACTCAAGAAGCGTCTCTGTGATTTTCGAGACGCAGTGGTCCGCTAGCGCCAGGATTTGGTTATAGGTTGCGGGTGTCCGCTTCTAACGCAGTTTCTCTATGACGTCCTTCACGTCGGTGAAGGCGCAGAAGGGCAAGCTGATGACCTGCTTGCAGATTTTCTCTGTCACAGGGCAGTTCGCAGAATTCGCACCGGCGGCAGCCACTTCAAAACAAGCCTGCCTGTGCAGCGGCATGGGGTAGTGGATGCAGTAGGGAATTCCTGCGGCGTTCAACTTTGCGATAAATTCATCTCGGTTCTCTGCCAGCACCGTGTATTGGGCGTAGGTGCTGGTGTTGCCTTCGGCTATGGCCTGTGGCGTAACTCCAGGCATATCCTTGAAAAGCTCGTCGTAAACCTTGGCGTTTTCCGCCCGCTGTTCCAGTTCCCGGTCCAGGTGGCGTAACTTGACCCGCAGCACTGCCGCCTGCAGGGCGTCCAGCCTACCATTCACGCCGATTTCTACGTGGCGGTAGCGTTCCCTGCTGCCGTGGTTTGCGATAAGTCTTGCTTTTTCCGCATATTCCGCGTTGGCGGTAAAGATGGCCCCGCCGTCGCCGTAGCAGCCCAGGGGCTTGCTGGGGTAAAAACTGGTAATGGAAATGTCCCCGAAGGTGCAGGCACGGCGCGTGCCGCTCCCGTCGTCGGTCTCGCACCCAGCGCTCCTGGCAGTATAAGTCGCCCCGAAGGCCTGGGCGCTGTCTTCCAGAATCCAGAGTCCGTGCTCGTCGGCGATTTTCCGCAGGGGCTCATAAGGGGCGCACTGCCCGAACAGGTTCACCGCGATAATGCCCTTGGTCTTGGGGCCCACGAGATTTTTGACGCTTTCGGGGTCGATTTGGAGCGTACTCGGGTCGATGTCGGCAAAAACGGGGATGCCCCCCAGTTTCGCAACACTTTCCGCCGGAGCGATAAAGGTAAAGTCCGGAACGATGACCTGGTCCCCCGGTTCAAGTCCGAGTACCATAAGGGCAATCTCGATGGCCTGGGTGCCGCTCCCGCAGGTGACCGTCTGGACCCCTCCGCAGTAGGCGGACAGCTCCCGCTCCAGGGCCTGGACCTCCGGTCCGCCGATGTAGCAACCGCTGTCAAGTACTGCTTTTTCGGCTTTTTCCAGCTCCTGCCGGTAGGCGTCTCGCTGGGCCGAGAGGTTCACAAAGGGCATCATAATGGGCAAATTTAGCATTTTACGGCTTTTCGGGGGGTTGACATTATCTCCAACTTTACTATCTTTGAGCCAACAAATTTTAAGTAGGTTTTACCCGGAGATTAAAAGGTGCCTCAACACAAATCTTGCAAAAAGCGTCTGCGTCAGGCCGAAAAGGCCAACGCCATGAACCGTTCCGTCCGTTCCGCGATTCGTTCCAGCCTCAAGGTGATTCGCACTGCAACTTCCAAGGAAGCTGCTCTCAAGGAAATGCCCAACCTGTTCAGCATGCTGGACAAGGCTGCCGCCAAGGGCCGTGCCGGTTTCTGCGCCAATCGCGCCGCTAACTACAAGGCCAAGGCCGCCAAGGTCATCAACGGCCTCGCCTAATTGATCCTTTATCAGGAATTTTGAACCGGTACGGTTTCCCGTGCCGGTCTTTTCCGCATATAGGGAATAGGGGTCGTTTTGCTCATCGCACCCCGAGCCTAGAGACTCGCGTCTCACATCTGCGGGTGACGTGTAAACATTCATTAACATCGCCCGACTTGGAATATGCCCAGGGCTGTAACGGCCTTTTTTTTGTCTTTTTTTTGAAATATGTTAAATGTTTTTTGCTAGATTATAGACCTGTAATATGTATTGGAAATGTTTGTAAAATGAAGGGTGTCAGGGATTTGAAATGTCATCAATAAATTTTGCTACAAGAGAGATTAGTTGTAAGGTGGTGTATTACGGACCTGGTTTGAGTGGTAAGACCACGAACCTCCAGGTGATTCACCAGAAGATGCCCCAGGACAAGCGCACGGACATGGTGTCCTTGGCTACCGAAGGCGACCGTACCCTGTTCTTTGACTTCCTTCCTCTGAATCTTGGCGATATCAAGGGCTTCAAGACCCGTTTCCAGCTTTATACCGTTCCCGGTCAGGTTTATTACAACAGCACCCGTAAGTTGGTGCTTCGTGGTGTCGATGGCATTGTATTCGTGGCGGACTCCCAGCGTTCCCGTCAGGCCGAAAACCTGGAAAGCCTCCAGAACCTGAGGCAGAACCTGCAGGATTACGGCATGGATCTGGATGACATGCCCTTTGTGCTCCAGTACAACAAGCGCGATATGGAGAATGTGTTTTCCCTGGAAGAACTTAATGCGGAATTGAATCCCCGCAATGTGCCCTTCTTCCCGGCCACCGCTCATAATGGAAAGGGCGTGGTGACGACCCTCAAGACCATCGCCATGCTGGTGATTGAAAAGTTCAACGTGAAGCAGGGATTTTTGCGCAAGGCCGCCGAAAGCGTGAACAACACCGGCGTTCATGACGTGTCCTTGACCAAGGAAGGCGTGTCTGTGAAGCAGGCCGCACCGAAGCCCCAGGTTCAACCCGAAGCGGCCGCTCCTTCTTCGCCTTTCAAGATGCCCTCTTTTGCGGCAAAGCCCCCTACAGGGGCTGTCCCGTCCGGTAATGCTGGTTCGGGCTTGTTCCAGAAGGGAGCGACATCTTCGCCGTTTGGTCGCCCGCGTGCCGCCGCCACCGTTCCCCGTATGCCAACCTTTGGCCGCGTGATGGAAAAGCCTCAGGAAACTGGAGACGACGAAATCGAATTGCGTCCTTATGTTCCTAAGAAGAAGTAGAAGGAGAGTGTTATGAGCGATTTTACGATTTATTCCGATGACGTGGGCAAGGTTCGTCGCTTGATGGAAGCCTACCAGGCAAGCGTCAAGGCCGAATACATTGTGCTTTGCCACCGCGACGGTTCCATTATCGCCGAGGTGGGCTCCCTGGGTATCGACCCCACTCCCCTTGCCGTGCTGAGCACCGCTTCTTTCGACTCTGCCCGCCAGGTGGGCAATATGCTGGGCGGCGAGAACTTCCAGTCGGTGTCATACTCCGGCGAAAGCCGCTCCATCTACATTTCGCCTGTGGACCAGGCCTTGCTCTTGGTGCAGGTGTTCCCGGGCTCCAGGCTTCCGAACCGCATCGACGATTTCAACCGTCTGTTGGTGGAAAAGCTGGTGGATGCAGTCCCTGCCTTTACCCAGAACACCAGTAAGCTTATCTAGTCGAGGCTTTTGTGGCAGGAATACCGCCACTGCGCAATATCCGAAAGACGACGGTTATACTGGTCGCAGTCTTGCTTGCGTTCTTGATACACCGCACGGTGGCCTACCTTTCTACAGACGATTCCATCAAGGATGCGGGAAACACGGAACTTTCCCTGGCTCAGGGTACGGTGTGCAGGCATATCGTCAAGGAGACGCCTTTTGGCGCGGATTCTGTTTTCGAGGAAGGTTCTAGGCTTTACTTTTACACCACCATTTCTTCGGCCCTCAAGGACAGGGAAGACACCCTCTGGCACGTGTGGTACCATGGCATGGATACGGTGCAGGTGCTGCCCTGCAACCTGAAGAAAGATTCCGAAGCCTGCATTACGGAAATTCTGCCTGCCTTGCTGAAACCCGGCGAATGGAGCGTGGATTTGGTTTCGGGACGCAAGCTTCTTTATAGCCAACAGTTCGCGATTGACTCTACAAGCAGGTAGCTCCCATGCGCAAAGGCCCTTGGATAAAGGTGTTTTTGGGGGTGCTGTTGTGGAGTCGGGCTTTTGCCTTGAATATGGATTCTATACCCGTGTGGAATCCGGATTACCTAGTCCGAAATAACGATTTGCGTGAACTGGACGGCGATGCGCAGGGCCGCGACGGGTCAGCAATTTCGGGACTTTCCACCCACGGTTACAAGACCATGCAGGTGACGGTGGGCGATGGCGGCACCCAGGTGGACCAGGAACTGCGGCTTTCTATACAGGGCTTTGTAGGCGACAGTGTCTATATCGACGCTTTGCTTTCGGACGTGGATCGCCGTGCCGGTGACCAGACTACCGCCACCTTGCAGGAAGTGGACCAGATATATTTTCGTGCGGAATCCAGACACTGGATGGTGCACCTGGGCGACTTGATTTGGCGGGACAGGAACATGGGCCTGTTCGGGTTGGAAAGGGCAAGCCTTGGGGCCATGGTGGGGCTCAGGGGAGGCTATACCGAAGTCCGCGGCGTGGCGGGCACAGACGAGACCAACCGCATTGTCCGGGTGATGAACGGCGTGAGCGGCCAGCGTGAAGGTTACGCTATCAGTGACGACGGCAGTTACCTTTCGGTGGTGCCTGGCTCTGAGCGGGTCTATTTGAACGGGAACTTGCTGACATCTGGTGTAGATTACGAGGTGAACTACGCAGGAGGCCTTTTGAATTTCAAGGGCCGCCGAAATCCCGGCCCTGATGATGAAATCCGTGTAGAATACGATGCCTACGACGACGGGAACATCTACAACATGTATGCCGCCCACGGCGCCTATAGGCACCCGAACCTGTACCTGGACGTTTCGGGATTCCGTTTGGAAAACGACCGCCACCGCATGAAACGTGGCCTCTGGACCGACGAAGATTACCGGATGCTCAAGCACGACGACGGAAGCGAATTTGTTCGTGACGATTCTCTGGGGGCGCTCCGCAGGCCAGAACGGACGGACCGTGCAGGCGCAAGACTTAGGCTCCAGGGAGACAGGCGTTTTTATGCCGACTTGGAAATGGCCATAAACCGCACGGATTCCAATACGGTCTCCCGTCAGGTGGACGGGCCCGAAGGTTACGGCTACCGCTGGTATGTCACCTCCGATTCGTCGGAAAATATGAAAAAGTTTCCGCTGGCTTTTTCCGTTTACGGAAACTACATTCAGGAAGAATTCGGGATTGGCGAATTTCAAGGCAGCGACAAGGACTGGGACAGCTTTAGATTGTTGGACGAATGGGACTTGGACAGCGCCGCCCTTGTAGATGGCGACCTGCGTCACGACGAATTCGGCATGCGTCTGAGACTTGCCACGGGCTGGTTCCTTCATGGAATCTGGGGCTACCGGCAGGGTGAAAAGGAAAGCTGGAATTCTTCTAGGGGCGGAGTTTCTTTGATCCATAAGTCCAACTTGGTAAAAAGCGATGTGGGGGCGTTCCGTGTGGAAAGTTTTCAGGAGCAGGAACGGGTCCGTTACCAGTCCTTGGGAAATGTGGAGTTCTTGAAAGGACTTTTGCGGCCCTTCGGAAATTTTGACCTGCGCTATACGGAAAGCGATTCCCTGGGCCGTGAAAACCAGGTGGCCTACGGCAAGACCGGAACCGGAATCCAGATGGTGG
This sequence comes from Fibrobacter succinogenes, assembly GCA_902768715.1. Taxonomy (GTDB): domain Bacteria; phylum Fibrobacterota; class Fibrobacteria; order Fibrobacterales; family Fibrobacteraceae; genus Fibrobacter; species Fibrobacter succinogenes_L. Next base: position 10,655 of record CACXMH010000027.1, read on the forward strand.
TAGACACCTGGAATATAAGCGAAGAAGCAGAAACCAAGACGGCTAAACGCAAGGGCGATACTTTCGGCAAGGATTGGCGGGACACCTTGCAGTCCGTGGCCTGGATCCAGAGCGCTGCCTGGCAGAGCCGTTACGCACAGCTGGACCATTTCTTGCAGTACGAACGCCGTAGCGAAAACGGAGGCCGTTCCGAGAACAGCTGGGTCGGGGATTTCCGCGGGACCTTTGGTCACGAGGAGCTGGGACTGGTATCTAGCGTAGATTACAAGCTGGGACTCACCGAAGAACAGACCTACACGCCAATCTACAAGACGGTGGCCAAGGGCACTGGAGATGTGCGGTATGACAGCCTGACCGGCAGTTTTATCGAAGGCGTAGATAACGGAGATTTTGTTTACGAGGGTATGGGCCGTAACGATTCCTTGGGGGCGATTCTTGCTTCCAATGCGGCGTTTCGGATGGATATTGACTGGAGCCCTGGAATTTCCCTCGGTATCCGGCGTGGGATTCTGCGGGACATTTCCTTGGGCGGAACTTTCGACGGAGTGGGGGAGGATACTACCGGCAAGAAAATCTACTTTCCGCCGGCCACGCCTTCGCAGCTGCGGGAGATTTCTTCGGGAACGGTCAGCTACGAGCTGCGGGGCACCTGGGCTCACCCCCGCGGGATTACCTTTACTTACAAGCCCGGTGCCGATTACGACAAGAAACTCAGCTCCATCAGTTATTTCGAGACCCGGTTCCATCATCTGCTTGACGCAGGATTCCAGATAAATGACGCCCACTTTGTGGGAGCGACCTTGCTATTGGAAGACGTGGAGCTGAAGGCCCTGCAGGTTTTGGACTGGGATACCCGCGATATTTCGGGCCGGTACCGCTACGATTTTTGGAACGGATTCTTTGTGCAGCCCGGCGGCCGTTACCGCACGGGTGAGGGCGAAGACGACCAGGATTACGCTTTTGATGCCTACCTGTGGGAAGGTTTCTTGCGACTGGGCTACAACCGCAGGGATATGGTAGATGGGTTCGTGCAGTTCTCGGTTATCCAGATGGAAAGCGGCGACGACCTGGTTCCCTACCAGATGATGGACGGCTACAGCGAAGGCCGCACCTACCGTCTGGAATCTTCTGTTTCTGTAGATATAAACGACTTTATTTCTTGTGGTCTGCGTTATGTGCTTAGGTTCGGCAACGCCGAAGAGAATATTTTCCAGAAGTTGACAACGGAAGCGAGGGCGTATTTTTAAGTTAGGGGATAGGATCTAGGGGTTAGGTTTTAGGTTGTAGGTAGTGATTGGTGGTTAGGACCGAAGGTCCGTAGGGCGTAGCCCGTTAGGATAGATGGTTTCAAGAGTTGTCATCCTCGCGCAGGCGAGGATCCGATTGAGTATTTGAGATGTGGAATGTGATGTGTAAAATCCTGCTTGTTCTTGTCTTGGCATCTTCTGCTTTTGCAGGGGAGGCGTCTTTGTGCCGTATCCACAAGGTGGTATGGGTCGGGGAACATTCCGCCTATGACGAAGCCCACTTGAATCTGGTAGAAGGTTCACCCTGCGAATCCTGGCACAATGCGGCTTCCCGCTTGGCGCGGGACTACGAAGACCGTGGCTTTGCGGCTGTTCAGGTTGTTGGAAAGATGCATTACGGCATGGGTGGCGCTTCGGGTAAGGATACTCTGGGAGTCTTGATGGTGGAGCTGAAACGTGGGGCGGGTTACGTTTGGGCCGCCCCCGAGAACCTGGATTCTTCGGGGACTGAACCCGATGTGTTCCGTAGGCTTAGCGGTATCGAGGAGGGTGCGCCTGTATCCCTGACAGACCTGGAGCGCTCGGAACGCAAGCTTGCTCGTCTCGGGTATTTTGAACAGACTGCTCCCGCAAGGTTGTTCCGGGACCCTGCAAGAAACAGGCTCGTGCCCGCTTTCAGCATGAGGGCTGCCCGGAATTCCGAGGCCGAAGGGCTCTTGAGCTATTCCAGCGAAGACAACCTGTGGGAAGGCCAGGTGAACGTGAAACTCTATAACATCCTGGGAACGGCTAGGGACTTGACCCTGCAAGGTTTTACGGGAGAAAATTCCCGCCATCTGGACTTTTTGTACAAGGAACCCTGGATTTTCAGCTCTCCCTGGAACATAGTTTTGCGGGGACAGTTTGACGAAGAAATTTATTCTGTGGAATCTGACACCCTGGACGGAAAATTGAAGGATGTGACGGAGCGTGTCGCCATGGGCGAGGTCGGTGTGACCCGGGATATCGGCTTTGACTGGAATATCGGGATTTTCTTCGGCATGAGCGAAGACGACAAGCACACCACCTTCGAGGTGAGTTATGTTTCTCTGGACCGGTTCGTGCTCCCGAGACGTGGACTCAAGATGCAGGGCTCTGCCACCTGGAAAATGGACCGTCCCGATTCCCTGGACAATTATCTGGAAAGCCATGGCAAGATTCTTTCCTATTACCCGTTGTTCGGGAATGTCATCACCCGCTTTACGGGGGCTGCCGGCGGGATATTCCCTACTGGAGCAGAGCTAAAACGTTCTGATTATTTTGCTTTGGGCGGTATGGACAGTTTCAAGGGCATGGGGTACCGCTTTATGCGGAGCCGTACCTACGGTTTTTCGGAACTGGCCCTGCTGTGGCAAGATGGGTATAACCTGAGCATCGAGGCCTTTTACCAGCCTGGGCTGTACCGCGGTTTTGCGCCGGAGCGCGGCTGGAAACGGGAGCAGGATTACGGCATCGCTTTTACCCAGTATCGCGGCAACTGGAGCGTGAATCTGTACTACGCTCTACGAAACGGCGAGAATTACTTGGACGGAATAATTGGATTCGGGCTTAAGACGCTGTTCTAGGTGGCAGGATTGAAGTTTTTGCTGAACCGTTAGTTGTTACTTTTGAGCATGTCTTGGGCGAGTTCGGATATGTGCTTGTAGTGCAAAGTACCCGATTTATTGAATGTCATCTTCCCATTTTTGTTCCTTATGACCAAATAGGGAACTCTATTTATATCAATATTGAAATCTTTTTCATAAGCGTTGAACCAATAGAATGTTTTCCAGTTCCAGGGAAAATCATGTCGGGATACCCAGCTCTGGATTTCTTCATAAGTGTTGCCTTTCATGCCGATGAGAACGTTTATCTTGTTTGATTTAAAAAAATCGTTTAGTGTTTTTATTTGTTCTACTTCTCTAGAACAATAGGGGCACCAGGTTCCCATGATGAAGAAGACGGTTCCATTTTCTCCTGTGCACTCATCAAGGGACATCTTTTTCCCGTCAAGTGCGGTTAGAATGATATCGCTTTTGATTTTTTTTTCAAAGGGATTGAATCCTTTTACCTTAAAGACATAAAAGGCGGCGATAATGACAAACACGATAATGAAAATTTTCTTGTAGGTCATAAGGTTAATATATCTTTTTTGAGAAGGGAAAGGATGATGCGGGTGCTTTTTTTTTATTTTTGGGAAAACTCTTAGAGGTTTTTGATGATTGTATCTTGGATGACCACCAACAAGTGTAACCTGACCTGCAAACACTGCTATCAGGATGCCGGCGAAAACAAGTCGGCCGAACTTACGACGGCAGAAGCGTTGAAACTGATTGACGAAATTGCCAAGGCGGGCTTCAAGATCATGATTTTCAGTGGTGGCGAACCCATGACCCGTCCGGATATCGTCGAGCTGGTGACTCATGCTTCCAGCAAGGGACTCCGCCCGGTGTTCGGTACCAACGGTACCCTCATCACGCACGATTTGGCCTTTAAGCTTAAGGCCGCCGGTGCCATGGCCATGGGTATCAGTATCGACAGCATCGACCCGAAACGACACAACGATTTTCGAGGACTGCCCAACGCTTTCGAACTCACTATGGCAGGTATCGAAAACTGCAAGGCGGCAGGGCTTCCGTTCCAGATTCACACCACCATCATGGACTGGAACCAGAACGAAATATTTGACATTATGGACTGGGTCAAGGAAATCAGGGCGGTAAACCACCAGATATTCTTCCTCATTCCCGTGGGGCGCGGAAAAGAAATTGAAGACCACGCCCTCCGTGTAGCCGAATACGAAAGCCTGCTCCGTCGCATTATGGAAAAGAGCCGCACGCTCGGCATTCCCGTGAAACCTACTTGTGCTCCGCAGTTTTTGCGTATCGCCGATCAGCTGGATATCAAGACCCGCTATAGCCGAGGCTGCCTTGCGGGCATTGATTACTGCATCATAAGCCCTATAGGCAAGGTGCGCCCCTGCGCCTACATGATGGAAGAGGCGGGTGATGTTCACGATACTCCTTTCGACGAAATCTGGGCTAATGCGGATGTGTTCAAGAAACTTCGCACCAAGGCTTATTCTGGGGCTTGCGGCAAGTGCAAGTTCAATGACCGTTGCGGAGGTTGCAGGGCTCGCGCTGCCTATTACCACGACGGTGACTACATGCAAGAAGACAGCTACTGCGCTTACGGTCGCGGATTAAAGTAACTATTGATGATAAAAAATAGTCTTGAAAAAATCTGGCTGTTTGACTATGACCTAACCCTGTATGGCGCAGAGGAACGGTATGTCATCAATTCTTTGGATCACCGAATATCTCTTTTTGTGCAAAAGACGGTCGGTGGCGATTTTGAATCGGCGCACAAGATTCGTACTGAATATCTAGAACGTTTCGGGACAACCCTTGCAGGCCTTATGGCGATGCATGGTACGAATCCCGACGATTTTTTTGATTTTATACATGAACCGGAGTATTTGATTTATCCCAAAAAATCTCCAGATAAATTGGCGTTGCTTCAAGGTCTGAATGGTTTGCGATTTGTTTTTACCAATGGTCGCCATGACTGGAGCGAAGCGGGTATGGCCCACATGGGGATTGACTCGGCTATAGACGGCGTGCTGGACTTAAAGCAGTTGGGCTGGGTAGGCAAACCCCACGACAGCGCCTACGAAAAGGCGGAGGGTTGGCTTCGGCAAAGGCTGGCGCAAATGGACTATGCCATGCCCGCCTACCCGCGGGACATTATCTTGCTAGAAGATTCCCTTCGAAATCTTGAACCGGCCCATCGTCGAGGATGGACTACGGTGCTTGTGAATCCGACGGTCTCCGCTCCCGATTGGGTTGATTACTGTATCCCGCATCTTTTAGATTTGCCTAGCATTCTAGAAACGGCTGAAAAATAGGTCCTTTTTTTGTATTTTATTCCCATGCGCTTTTCGTTTTTAAAAATTCTTGTCCTCTTTTCCTTGTTTCTTGCGGTAACACTGTCTTTTGCGGATAACCGAAATGGTTTTAACAACATGACTGTTACCACAGAGTATTCTGCCTTGTTGCAAGAAAAGAATGCTCGGAACGATTCGTTGTTACCTGCATTGGACGGAGACAAGGCTTTTGCCGAGGTGTTGCGGCAGAATCCCAATTTCTGGAGTCTAGGTGGAGCTTTGGACAAGGAAGAATCCCTAGTGACCAAGCTCAATGCAAAGATTGTTTTCATTGACGGTATTCGAGAAGACCCATTTTGTGAAATCGACAAGAATACCGGGAGCAACGCAGGGGAATGGAACGTGCGGATTGGTGTGGACTTTGTTTCTGGCGGATCCAATACGGTACATATCCACGTACAGCAGTGCTTGGACTATGTTCGTGACCAATTGGGCTACGCCGTCAAAAAAGGCGATAAGGTGGTCGTGGTTCCGCCCAAAAAGGTTTTGGACAAGATAAAGGAAAGTGAAATTCCCGATGCCATAGATGTGGATTTGCAGCAGACGCTTTTGAAGGCCCACGAGGATGTAAACCTGACCGGAAAATGTCCTCACGACATTGAAGCCTATATCATCCTCATGCAAGTCTATGAGCAGGTGAAGAACCAAAAGATGGATTTTGTAACTATCAATGACCAGCTGAACAAGCAACGGAACGGGGCTGGTCGTGTGCAAAGCTGCGCCTTTAGTCGGGAATGGAATAAGCGCTATCAGGAGAGCGCCAGTTTCGAGTGCGATATCGATAACGATAGGTGTCTTTATCGTCAGGAAAATGACGGGGACTCGGACTGGAAGATTGACTATGAGCATGACCGGTTTGAATACATTAACAAGAAATTCCTCTTTTTCAATTTGAATCCTAAAAGTATCCACAAGGGAGGGACGATGCTGGACTTGCGTTTGCTTCGCCTTTCGACGAATCTCTATTTGGAAGCTTATTTGAACTTGAAGGGTGAACCGGTAACTCTTGGGCTGATTATCGTTCCAGGAGACAAGACTATCGACGATTACGAGGACGACGAAGAGGAAGAAGAGGATGAAGAGCCCTCAAATGCCGAAGAAACAGAGGAAATTCAGCCTTTTGACTAGAATTTGGACTTGTTTTTTCGTCAGTTTTTCTTTTTTTCGTGTTTTATTGTATATTTAGAGAAGAAAATTGACAAGGAGAATTTCATGAATCGTTTAGCAAAAATGTCCTTGGTTGCAGCCATGCTGGCCGTGCCGTCCATGGCCGATGAACAGTTCGGCGGCGTTGGCGTTACAATCTACCAGATGCCTCAGGGCGTCCATGTGGTAGAAGTGATTCCGGGCACTCCCGCAGCAGAAACAAACCTCCAGGCTGGTGATGACATTATCGCTGTAGATGGAGTGAGCCTCAAGGGATTGAGCATCGACGAATCCAAGGCGATGCTTCGTGGCCAGGTGAACAAGCCGGTTGAAATTACCTTCGTGAATTCTGGCGATACCCTCAAGACAACGCTTCGCCGTACTCAGATTACCGTGAAGGAATTTGAAAGCTCCCAGGTGGAATCCTGGTATGGCGACAAGAAAGAATTTGACGCTGCCGAACTGGAAACCTTCGCTAGTGCCAATAGCGGCAATAAGCAGTTTGTGGCTGTGCTGAAACACGGTTCCTTGATGAAGGAAGGAACTGTCAATGCACAGGGCGTTAACGGAATTTATGTGGACAAGGCGGAGGGGATTGCTCCTAGACCCACGAACCCCAATGTTGCCAAGCCCGGTTCTGCTAAGCTGAAGGGCTTTACTCGTAATGCCATTAGTTTTGAGGCAAAGTCTGCAGGTGTCGCTACTATTACGGTGATGAATACGGATGGTGCGGTCGTGGCGACAATGACGTCCGAAAGCGTTAAGCCTGGTTTCAATTCCGTATCCTGGAATGCAAAGAATGTTCCTAGCGGCCGCTATATGGTGACTATCGAACACAACGGCTCGGTCAGCGGCAAGAACGCCGTGCTGAAATAAAGACCATTTAAGAAGTCAAGAAGTCCTGCCTCAACGGTGGGGCTTTTTTTAGGCTCTGACCCCTAATACCTACAACCTAACCCCTAAAACCTACAAATAGTGCTTGACCCGCATCTCGGGGTCGGCATTTTCTTTTGGCGGTTTTGGCACGTGTATTTTCACGGCATACACGTAGCTTTCGGTTTCGGCTATAATATCGCCCTCTTGCAAGTCTTCGCTTACCTCGATCTCCAGTTCCACTCCATCTCGGGCAATTCTTCTGATGGAGTGCTCTTTGAGCTCGTGCCGTTCGAAAAGAACGTCGATGACTTTCTTGTAGGTCCCGTGGTGAGTCGTTCCTAGAATATGGTCGCAAATCATGGGCGAGAATATAGTTTTTCAGAGACGAACTCCGTTTGCTTCTGCTATTCTGAAAGCGTGTTTTTCTAAATTGTGCGCAACGTGTTTTTGATGAGAACCCATAGACTCCTGTGGGCCGTTTTGGTGTTTGCCGTGACGGTCTTGTCTCTCCCTGCCCTTGGCCAGGAGATGACCCGTTTTGAATTGGAAGAGCGGGAGCAGGAAGAGGAAAAGGACACCACCGAAGTAAACTGGATGAACGATACTTCTGGGGTGGACACCATTGAGTATCGGGCTGTGGATTTGGTTTACGATGTGGAAAAATCCACCTTCAACCTGAACAACAGCGCTCAGTTGAAATACCGCACCGCTACCTTGGATGCCGATACCATTTGGTTTGATCAAGAAAACAGCGTTTTGGCGGCTAGTGGCGATCCTATTCTCAGGGAAACCAAGAACCCCTCCCTTTCGGGAATGCGGCTCAAGTACAATATGAACAGCCGGATTGGCGAAATCTACTATGCGACCACTTACCAAGATAACCAGCAGCTGAATGGCATGGAGGTCCGCAGGCTTCCTGACCAGCGAATCCAGATAGCCCGTGGAGACTTTAGTACCTGTAACGATTCCACTCACCAGCACTTTTACTTCTATGGACGGCGTATGGTGGTAAAACCAAAGGAAACCATTACAGCTAGGCCGGTGGTGCTGAATATTGCCGATGTGCCGGTGGCGGTGCTGCCCATGATTGTGGCTCCCCTCAAGAGTGGTCGTAGGTCCGGTATATTGACGCCCAAGTTCGGTGGTGACCAGGTGCAAGGGTACTACATGAGCAACCTAGGCTTTTACTACGCTCCAAATGATTACTGGGATGCAACGGTTAAAGGCGACATTATCGAAGGCGAGGAGGCTCGGTTTGAGCGCTCCACCTTGACGGGAGAGGTGCGGTATAAATTGCGCTATGTGTTAGAGGGGAATGTTTCTTACACTAGCTACTTAGAAGAATTTGATTTGGCAAACAGCGGCTACGACATTCGTTTTTCTCATAACCAGAACTTGACACCCGATGGAAAACACACCTTGAGCGGCTCAGGCTCTTTTGTTTCCAGTCAAAGCGTCCGTAAGGACAACGCCCTGGATGCAGAAACAATCTTGAACCAGCAGGCCAACGCCCAGATGACCTATTCCGGCAAGTTCGGTACCAACAAGAGCCTGACGGTGAAGGTCAGGCAGGACCACAACCTGGTGACGGACATGATGCAGAGGGAAATCCCCGACATCCAGTACCGCATGAGCGGTCCTCTGTTCAATTTTGAGGTAGATGAAAACGAAGAAGCCTACGACGACCATTCCATCGCAAGTTATCTGGAAAAGTTCAACTACAGTTTTAACAACAGGTTCAACTTCTATACAGTTCGGGCGCAGGATACCGTCAACGAGGTGGATACTACCGCCAAGTACGTAGGTTACACGGGAACTTATTCCTTGGATTACTCGATGCGTGTCCTTCGGGTAATAAACCTGACGCCACGGGCGAACTTTACGGGTTTTTGGACCGGAACGTCCTGGATTAACCCAGAGGATTCTCTGCAGTACCGCCGTCGGTACACGAGTCTTGATCCGGAACATGATAGCTATGGCGATGCGGCGTATAATCATGATTACAGCATTACGGCGGACACCAAATTGTATGGAATCTGGGTTCCAGAAATAGGCCGCTTTACGGGAATCCGGCATGTGCTGTCTCCAAGCGTTTCTTATACCTACGCTCCCGAAATGGATACAGTCAAGACCTTTGCTCCGCACCCCTTGCTAGGGCAGACTCCCTACCAGATTGAACAGAAAACGGTGGGCTTTGGATTGAACAACGACTTCGATATCAAGTACCTGAAAGTGGTTGGCCGTGCGGTCGATACGACCAGGGAAGGCGGTTCGGATGCGGTAGAAGACCAGTACGGAAACCGCCGTTTCTTGACAACTAGACATAATGTCTCCTATAACTTTGCGGCAGATTCCCTGAACTTTTCGGACATTACCTCTAGCTTTGGCTTGCAGATACTGCCCGACTACATGTTTACGGTCAATACCCGTCATAGCGTTTACCACAAGTTTTCAGATGATCCCAACAAAGTTCAAGTGCCCGAGTTGATTTACTGGGGCTATGAACTGTCCCGAGCGTTCCGCTGGAGCGGTAACTTTAATGGCGGCCTGCCGTCTCAGATGGGCAAGTACGAGATGCTCAAATGGTCCTTCGGTTTCGATTACCGCTATACTTTCTCCAGTACCCGAGTGGCCAAGGACCTGTTCCGGGACCAGATTTCTCACTCCACAAGCATTACCGCTACCTTCCAGCCCACGGTGAACTGGGAGATGAGCTACAGCACCCAGTACGATTACAACGAAGGCAAGTTCGTGACCCACCGGTTTACCTTTAACCGGACGCTCCACTGCTGGCAGTTGGACTTCACCTGGACGCCTACGGGTCCTGCTGCTGGTTGGAGCTTTGCCATCTATGTGCGTGACTTGCCCGATATCAAGCTGAATGCGGGCAGCACGGATACAAAGCAGGACAAGTCCAGCAAGTAAAAGCCAATACCGGGAAAACAAAAAGACCCGCCGAATAGGCGGGTCTTTTGAGTGGAGCTAAGGAGAGTCGAACTCCTGACCTCCTGCATGCCATGCAGGCGCTCTACCAACTGAGCTATAACCCCGAAAGGTGAGCCAAATAGAGAAATTTATCTGGCTCTTGTCAAGGGGGGATTTTCGAAAAAATGAAAATTTTTCAATTAAGGGGCTAGAGGCTAGGGGCTAGAGTAGATAATCGCGGCAGAGCCGCCCCCTAGATCCTAGTCTCTAGATCCTGTTCCCTCTTCTAAGCCTTTTCGATGGTCACGCTTTCGATAATCACGTCATCGTAGGGGGCGTCGCGGCGGTCGGTCTTGACGCTTGCAATTTCGTCCAGGACCTCGAAGCCCTCATAGAGCTGGCCGAACACGGAGTAGCCGTCGGCGGGGCCTGGGCCCACCTGGTCGTGATCCAAGAAATGCACGTTGTCGCCGTGAACGATAAAGAACTGGCTGCCGATGCTGTTCGGCATGGCGGTCTTTGCCCAGCTGAGGGCGCCCCGCATGTGAGAAAGGCAGGGGTCGTATTTGTCGCCGATGGTAGTGCCCGGGCCCTTGGCGGAGTGTCCGCCGGTGCCGTTCCTGTTGGTGAAGTCGCCGCCCTGGATCATGAAATCCTTGATGATACGGTGGAAGGGAGCGCCGTCGTACTTGCCCTGCTTGGCAAGCTCAATGAAGTTGGTGGCGCATTCGCCCACCCGTTCTTCGAAGAGGCGGAGCTTCATGGTGCCGTGGTTGGTTTTCATGATGGCGATGGTTTCGCCTGCCTGGGGTTTGTCGAGCTGGTTGAATGCCATTGGGTACTCCTTTAGGAATGGGGTATGAGGTCGCTACGCTTTGAGGTATGGGCAATTTTTGCTGCATTCCGGCGTAACGCAAGGTTCTGCTTATATATATAAAAACAAGGTGTATTTTATGGAGCGCAAAAGAAAAAAGTCCTTGAAAAAATCTAACTTCTAGCAAGAAAATACCTCAAAATGAGCGGAGCGAATGACCTCACACCTCAGAGGGCGATTGCGACCGCGCTGACGCCTATATGAAAGACAACTGCAAAAGACTTCAAGAACTCCTCTCGGCCCAGGCTATGGAATTCGCCCTGGACGAGATGGCCGCAAAGATTGCAAAGATGCACCCCAGTGCCGACAACATGATTGTCCTCGGCATGGCAAGCCGCGGGATTCCCCTGGCACAAAAGCTCAGCAAGCGCTTGAGCGAAAAGTTCGGGAAACCCATCGAGACCGGTAGCCTGGATGCCACGTTCTACCGCGATGATTTCCACTACCGCAAAAAACTGGGCTCTACGGAAATGCGTTTTACCGAGATGCCCGCCAGCGTAGAAGGCAAGGTGGTGATTCTGGTGGATGACGTCCTTTACACAGGCCGTTCCGTTCGGGCGGCGTTGCAGGCCATTTTGGACTTTGGACGCCCATCGGTGGTTCGTCTCTGTGTTCTGGTGGACCGGGGCCATAGGGAACTGCCCATCGCACCCGACTGCGTGGGACTCACCGTTGAAACCGCACAGAACCAGGAAGTCCGGGTGAACATCGAACCCATTGACAATGAAAATTCCGTCTATCTCGTAGAAGTGGAGGCTTAGCTTGAGCGCACTTGAAATTAAGCACCTGTTTGGACTGCGCGGCGTATCGAAACAAGATATTCGCCTGATTCTCGACCACGCAAAACAGTTTAGAGAAGTCCTTGAACGCCCCGTGAAAAAGGTGCCGAGCCTTCGGGGCATGACGGTGGTGAACCTGTTCTTTGAAAACAGTACCCGCACCCGCACCAGCTTTGAACTCGCTGAGAAAAGGCTTTCGGCAGACACGGTGAACTTCACCAGCAGTAACTCCAGCGTCAAGAAGGGAGAGACTCTGGTCGATACCCTCCGCAATATCGAGGCCATGAAAATCGATATCGTGGTGGTCCGCCATAAGGGGACGGGTGTTCCGAAGTTTCTGGCCGACAACAGCAAGGCCATTATCGTGAACGCTGGAGACGGAGCCCATGAGCATCCGACCCAAGCGCTTCTGGACATGCTTACCGTAGAAGAAAAGCTTGGGACTCTTGAAGGTAAGAACGTGACCATCGTAGGCGACATCCGCCATAGCAGGGTCGCCCGCAGTAACCTCTGGGGCATGACCACCATGGGTGCCCATGTGACGCTTTGCGGACCTAGTACCCTGGTTCCCCGCAACACGGAACTCATGTCTAGTGTCACCTGGGAAAGCGATGTGAAAAAGGCGGTAAAGAATGCCGACGCCATTATCGCACTTCGCCTGCAAAAAGAACGCATGGACGACGCCCTGCTTCCCAGCATGCGTGAATACCGCAACACCTTCGGTATCACCCACGAACTTTTGGAATGCGCCAAGGACAAGGTGCTGATTATGCATCCGGGTCCTATCAATCGCGGTGTAGAACTGGATAGCGAAATCGCCGATGGAGATAATTCTGTCATCTTGAACCAGGTGACAAACGGCGTGGCCGTCCGTATGGCGGTGCTTTACCTTTTGGCCGGAGGCCGTGGCAATGAATAAGATTGTACTCAAGAATGTTCGCCCTTTTGTAAACGGGAAGTTTGAATCTTCTACCACCATGAACCTTGCCGACGGCAAGTGGGTCAAGGAAGATTTGACCGACGCAACCGTCTTTGATGCCGGTGGGGCTCTTGCGCTTCCGGCCCTTTTCGGCCTTGGACTGGACTTTAAGGAACCTCTTCGTGACGACATCTACGACTTCAAGGATGGCGTAGATGCCATGCGTCGTGGTGGATTCTACGGTGGTCTTTACGAAAGTTCTGACAATGCCATTGACGACTCCCGCAAGCTTTCGGCCATCAAGCAGATTAGCAGCTTTGCCGGGTTTGCTTTCAGCTTCTTGGGCGCTTTCAGCGTGGGCTACAAGTGCAAGGAGCTGACGGAGATGATCGAGCTTGCCGAAGAGGGAGCCGTGGGCTTTGGCGACGGTAACCAGGACGCCACCCGGACCAGGTTCTTGCGTCTTGCCATGGAATACGGTTCCATGACGGGCAAGCGTTTCTTCTTTATGCCTTTGGACGAATCCCTCCGCCATCACGGACTTGTCCACGAGGGCCATTACGCCGATACACTTGGCATGAAGGGAATCCCCCGTGTGGCAGAAACCATCGCCGCCTTCCGCATTCTTGAAATGGCTCGGTTCTTGAAAGTTCCTGTGCATTTCAAGCAGGTCAGTTGTGGCGAAACCTTGAAGTTGATTGAAAACGCTCGGGAACAGGGTGTAGATGTTACCTGCGATGTGGATATCTATCACCTGCTGCTAGACGACAGTTGCCTGTTCAATCTGGATTCCCACTGCAATGTGGTGATGCCGTTCCGCTCGGCAAGCGACAAGGAGGCTTTGTGGCAGGGTCTCAAGTCTGGGACGGTGAATGCCATCAGCGTGAACCACGACCCGGTGCTCCGTCAGGACAAGGAAGTGAACTTTGAAGACGCTGTCCCTGGCGCCATCTCCCTGGAAATAGCGCTTCCTGCTTTGTGGAAGCCGCTGGTAGAAAAGCTGGGCGAGGCTCGTGCTCTTGAGCTGTTGTCCTTTGCCCCTGCAAAGATTGCAGGAGCTGATTCTTCCGACCTGTCTCTGGGTTCCAAGGCGAATCTTGTGCTGTTCAATGACAAAGAAGAAACGGTGGTAGCTCCGTCCTTGTTTGCCGGTCAGGTCCGCAATTGCCCGCTTCTGGGTCAAACACTTTCTGGCAAAATCAAGGGCTCCTATTTGGGCGGTCTTTGGACCGAGGTCTAGGCTAAATGATTGAACCCCTGCAGCTGTTCTGGATTTTCAGCATTGTGGTCCTGGTACTTATACTGGTGGCCCTGTGGGAAATTCAGCGCAGTTATTACCGCAGGGAACACGAGGTCATGTTCGGGACGCCTCTTTTCGATGCGCAGATTAAGGAGCTTGGACTCTTGCGCGATGAAATCAAGGTCCTAGAAAAACTGGTCCGCTCTTCTCGCTACGAAAACAAAGATGCCATCTTGAATACGGCTACCCTCTTTGAATCGGCGGTGTCCAACTACTACGATTTTAAAGGGGAGGAAAATGTCAAGGATAATGTGCTCGAGGTAATCGCAAGGCTTCGGAAAAAACTGAATTTTACGGCGGCGAACCCCCTTGCCACGGTAAGTTCTACAAGGCAGTACAATGTGACCAACCGCGTCGATATCCTTTTGGACGGCGGTACGCGTATGTTTCACTCGACAATTGTTGGCACAGACGAACGAAGCATAATTGTGGAATACGACGAATCCGTGGGTTCGGGTCGCTCCCTTGTGGGCAGAAACGTCCGACTTCGCTGGACCCGTCCGGAGGATGCCGTCTATACGGCTCGGGTGCTGGTTAAGTCTTTCGATGGAAATCGTCTGTTTCTTTCCCACGCAACGAATCTCGAAAAGAAACAGCTGCGCCGCTGGGTTCGTGAACCTGTTGATTTTCCGGTGGTGGCGACCCTCGAAGACGGTACCAGTTGCAATGGAGTCCTTTTGGACCTTTCTGCGGGCGGTATCCTTTTGGGACTCCCTATGGATTGCTCTTCGGGGCAGCACATGAAGATCAAGTTCGAACTGCCCAGTTTTGGCGAAGAAAACGTAGAAATTGAGATTTTGCGCAATTTGGGCCATAAAAGTCCCCAATTTGCGGATTATTTCTTTTTGACGGCCTCCTTTGTGGGGGCCTTTGGATGGACCCAAGAAAGGGTCTTGCAGTACATTTTCGAGGTACATAAGCAAAAAAAGACCCCCGAAGAGGCCTAAAAATGTCCTAAGTAGTTCATTTTCAATGACTTAGATGAATTTTTTGCTTGACATTTGGCTTTTATAAAGGTAGAATTAGGGTAGTATAGTTTCCGATTGGAGTTTATTTTGGCTTTAAGTCTGATAGCTAAGATTCGCGGTGAACGCGTGACCGTAGGCATTGATGTTGGTCATTACAGCATCAAGTATGTGAAAGTCTATCACAATAGCCGTGGTGGCAAGGTAGTGGTTGATGCCGACCTTGAACCGGTACCCGAGGGCGCCATTGTCAATGGCGAAATCCAGCGCCGTGAAGGCGGTGATGAGTCCCAGGACCCGAATGCCAAGAAGGAAAAGGATGGCTATGACCTTTTAAGCGAGGCCATGACAAAGCTCATGCTGCGCCACCCGCTAGATGAATCTACGGACTTGGTGGCGTCTGTGAACTGCGGTGCCGGCGCCGGTGGCGTCCTGGTGGACCGGTTGAACGTAAAACTCCCCAAAAATGGCGATGAAGCGGCCATTATTCTCCAGACCGCCCAGTCCCGTCCGCCCTTCGATGACCAGGATAACGTTATCGACTACGAAGTGGCATCTCGTGAAAATGACGAGGTAAAGGTAAACGTAGTGGCCGCCAAGAACGCCCTGCTGGACTCTTGGGCTCAGTTCTTTACGGTAAAGGGGCTTAAGCTCTCTGCCATTGATGTAGATATATTCGGTCTTCTCAACGCCTACATGGCGACTGCCAGCGAAGAAGACTTGAATGCCACTTGCGCCATTGTAAACATTGGCGAAAAGAAAATGAGTATTGCCTTTGTGCAAGACGGAGCGTTCCACTCCATGCGTGCCATGACCGGAGGCTCTCTGGATTTGGTGATTGCCAAGCTGGGAACCCACTTGGGAATCGACGCCGCCAAGTGCCACGAGATCTTTGAGAAGGGCGATCTGGGGGTGGTGGATGGATTCTCCGAAGCCGAAGTGGAAGAGGCCATGAAGCTTGCATTCGAAGACCTGATGGCCCAGATCGAGTTCGGTATCCGCTATTTCGAATCTTCGGAAGATTCGAAGACCCTTGGAAAAATCTTCTTGGGTGGAGGCGGTGCCTCTATCCCTGGAATGAAGGCTTACATTGCAGAACGTACCGGACTCGAGACCGATACGGTGAACCCCTTCCGCTATGTGGAGTGCGATGCCAAGGTGTTTGGCGCAAACGGGATCTCGTTGAGCCTTTCTAATATCTATGCCCCTGCACTGGGCCTTGCGATGAGGAAATTCTAATGGCTACGAAAAAGAAAAAGGAAGAAGCAAAATCC
Source organism: Fibrobacter succinogenes (assembly GCA_902768715.1). GTDB lineage: Bacteria > Fibrobacterota > Fibrobacteria > Fibrobacterales > Fibrobacteraceae > Fibrobacter > Fibrobacter succinogenes_L. Next base: position 26,924 of record CACXMH010000027.1, read on the forward strand.
TCCGTGGCTACAAGGAAATCTCTTTGCATTTCCATCAACCTGCTTCCCAGGGAATACCGTAAGCCTGTTAAGGATTTTTCTTGGATTACGGACCGCCGCGTGGTGTGGCCTACCATTGCCCTTATTGCGACAGTGATTAGTGTGGTGATGTTGTTCTCTTTTATCGAAGAGACCCTTTCTGGACTTAATCAGGAACTGGATCGAGTTAAGGCCGAAGTGGAACGGGAACGTCCGTTGCTTACCAAGATAAGCGACCTGGAACAGAAACAAGGCGTTATCAATACAAAGATAAACGCCCTCAAGTCCATTCAGGTCAGCAAGAAACGCTGGGTTATTTTGTTCGAAAACGTGTCGTCGGTATTGCCGCCCAATATGTGGCTCACTAGTCTCAACCAGTTGAGCGATAACGAGTTGGAAATGCGCGGAACTACCTTTGATTTTTCCGAAGTTGCCGAGTATATGGTCAAGCTGGAAAAACAGGTGAGTGTCGAAAAAGTTTCGCTGGTGAATATCGCTACTTCGAAGGTCGAAGGGGAAGAGGCTTATACCTTCACCATCAAGGTGCTCCTGAAACAGGATCTGGGAATGGAGGGGTAGTATGGGTAATATAGATTGGAAAGACAAAAAGAACATATATGCCATCTCCATTATCGTCTTGATTTTGGCGGCGGCGTATTGCGTCTATACCTATATGTGGGATCCCTTTGTCCAAGAAAGGACAAGTCTTGAAAACCAACTGCAGTCCGCTCAGGCGGAACTGGACAAGATTAATGCCCAGAAAAAACGTGTTGCCGAACTTGAAATGCAGCTTGTTCAAGCGGAAAAAGATTTTGAAAAACTGAAAGAGATGTTCCCCGAAGAGGAAAAAGTGCCCCTGCGCTTGCAGGATCTGTACTCTGTGCTGCGTAGCTCCGGTGTGCAAATCCAGCGCTTCAATCCCGAAGGCGGAAGCGAAAAGGAACATTACGTAGAAAACCGTTATTCCATTGCGGTGAATTCCGGTTATCACATGTTGGGTTACCTGTTTGCCGAAATTGCAAACTTCAATTACCCGACGGCGATTTCTAACTTGCGCCTTAACCGCTACTCCGGCATTGCCGCCGAGCTTCAGAAAGCGGAAACCCATGGGTGGACTCCCATTACCATGTCGGTTACCTTCAACCTGACCACTTACACATCCAAGAAGGTAGCAAAATGATGAAAAAGATATTTGTCCTTTTGTTCCTTGCTTTTGTCGCCTCTGCAACTGCGGCTCAGATTAAGGATGTAAAATTTGTCTGTGACGCCAAGAAATGCGAAATGGGATTCCTGTTTGCATCCGAGGAAGATTTGCCCACGTTCTTCCAGAAATATGACGCAGCGGCAAAGAAACTGACGGTTGGTTTTTCCAATACGGATTTCGCCTTGGGCGAAGGAAACTACGATATCGATGAAGCTTCCGAATGGGTGAAATCCATGAGGGTGTTCAAGGACAATTACCGCGGTATGCAGTTCTTGAAAATCGAGATGAATGTGGGCCCGTCCCTGAGTGGTGACAAGAACGAAATTTCCTTGGATGGTTCCAATTTCCTTTTGAAACTCAAAGGGAATAAGGGTAAGGCCTGGACGCTTTCTAAGGTTTTTGCCCAAAAGAAAAAAGAAGCGGACAAGCGTGCTCTGGAAGAAAAGAAAGCTGCTGAAAAGCAGGCCCTCGAAGACAAGAAGGCCGCCGAGAAGGCCGCTCTCGAAGAGAAAAAACGTTTAGCCGAAGAGAAGAAGGCTGCCGAGAAGCAGGCAATTGAAGACAAGAAGGCTGCTGCCAAGGCTGCCGCCGAAGAAAAGAAACGCTTAGCCGAAGAGAAGAAAGCTGCCGAAAAGCAAGCCCTCGAAGAAAAGAAGGCTGCCGCTCAGGCTGCCGCCGAAGAGAAGAAACGTTTGGCCGAAGAAAAGAAGGCTGCCGAGAAGGCCGCTCTCGAAGAAAAGAAACGCCTTGCCGAAGAAGAAAAGGCTGCCAAGAAGGCTGCCGCCGAAGAGGCAAAGCGCCTGGCCGAAGAACAGAAGATTCTGGACAAGGCGACCAAGGATAGCAGTGCCGCCGTCTCCGCTCTGCTGCCGAGCATCAAGGAATTTACGGTGCTGATGGGTTCTGGCATGGAACAGTTCCGCATTTTGGCCGATGACCCCATCAACTTGAAAAATGTGTCTGGACCGGACAACGCTTCTATAATCACCGTCGGTATTGCGGGGCCGCAGAAATCCCCCCTGTTCAAGATCGGTAGCGGTTCGTTGGTGAAAACGGTGTCTTGGGGCGCCAATGGTTTGAAAATCCAGTTACCAGTGGGCTCGAAACCCGTAATTTTGGTTCAGGATGGGGCTTTGGTACTGCAGAAAACAGAGAATGTGATCAAGCGTGACGGTTTTGTTTTTTGGTCCGCAAGGCCCGATGGAATCTTCGTTCGCGACTGGATGAAGGCTGCCGATGCAAGCCAGAGTTTTGATTCCTTTGTGAATAAGTTTGAAAAAGACAGCAAGAAGATTGTTTCTGGAGCGCAGACGTTCCACCTGAAGCCTGTTGTCCGTGAACTCATTGTGGTAGAAGATGAAATAGATATGTATGCCGGTCCAAATGACAATTCCCAGATTATCAATCGTCTTTCTTTTGGCGACCGCTTGGTAAATATGGACCTGGTGGGCTTGTACTATAAGGTTCAAAGTGGTGCTCGCGTTGGCTTTGTGAATCGCCGCTCCGTAAGTTATATGGACGAACTTTCTGCAGTCCAGATGGAACGCCTGAAACAAGTGGACAAGGAGCGGGGTGCCCTTACAGAAGGAACAATCAATATTGCAAGCCAGCTGGATGGTATGTACGAAGATCGCGTTACCTACAGCTCTTTTGGACGTCGTGATCCCTTTGTGGATGTCAAGGGATTGGTTGAAGAAGGCATTAACATTGACCAGGTGGAACTGGTGGGTATCATTTGGGAATCCGATGTGCCCATGGCGATCCTGGTGGAAGCAAAGAATCCGGCCATCTCTTATACCCTCAAAGAAGGGGATAAGATCTTGAATGGTAAGGTATTGAAAATTACAGAAACAGACGTGCTCTTCCTGATTCAAGAATTCGGTGTGAGCCGTCGCTACTCCATGGGTCTTCCCGATAAGTATGGGGGTAAAAAGTGAAAAAAATAGTCAAGATCGTTCTCATTCTACTTCTTGCGGTAGGCTTTGCGGCATCGCTTGCCCAGCAGCCTGCAGAGAGTGGCCCCTCGGAGCCCAACAAGAAGTTGTATAACTTCACCTTCGTGGATATGGATTTTGATGCCGTATTCCGTTCTCTTTCTATCACTGCAGGTGTGGATATCTTGCTTGCTCCCGATGTGAAGGGCAAGATGAGCCTCAAGGTCACCAAGAAGACTTGGCAGGAGACTCTCGACATTATCTGCGAAATCAACGACCTCACCTGGGTCATCCAGGACAAGTACATTGTGGTGCAGCGCCAGAGTACCTACCAGGCGAAGCAGAAGAAGATGGCCGACGAGGAGAAGCAGCAAGAAGAAAATGCGCCGCTCGTCCGTAAGAACTTCCAGATTCATCATGCGAAGGCCGATGAACTCGTTAAGGTGCTCGAAAGCATGAAGAGCGGCCGCGGCAAGATTACCGTCGTGGAACGTACGAACTCCATCATTGTCTACGATACCGATGCGAAAATCGAGCAGATGGAAAATGCACTTACCGAACTCGACGTGGAAACCCTCCAGATCATGATTACCGCGAAGCTCGTGGTGGTGAACAGCCAGCGCGCCCGCGAACTTGGCGTGGACTGGAGCGCCATGCTTGGCAACAACGTGGCCATGACTCCGGGAGCTGCTTCCGGCGAATTCGGCAGCGAGTCTGGAGCTAGCCGTAACGGTGCCATGATTAC
>CACXMH010000028.1 GCA_902768715.1 Fibrobacter succinogenes
AACCGTTGGTTGGGGGTTCGAGTCCCTCCCGACCTGCTCGCTTCCTCAGGAGTCATTATGCGTAAGATCCAGCAATATGTGAAAGAGTCTATCCAGGAATTGAAGAAGGTCACCTGGCCTACTTGGGAAGAACTTAAAGGATCAACTCTCGTGGTGATGCTCTTCAGCGTCATTATGGGTTGCTATATTGCCGGTCTCGATGTTGGTCTCTCTTGGGTTATCGACAAGATTATGGGGAGGGGCTAGCATGAAACGCTGGTACGCCATCCATACCTTCTCGGGTCAAGAAAACAACATTAAAAAGCACATCGAGCAGATGATTGAGCGCGAAGGCGTTCAAGAAAAGTTCGGCCAGATTATCGTACCGACGCGTGAAGTGGTCAGCAATGTCCGCGGCAAGCGTCGTACTTCTGTTCAGAACCTGTTCCCTGCTTACATCATCATTGAAATGGAGCTGGACGAGCTCACCCAGCACCTGGTGTCGACCATCAATGGCGTCACCCATTTCGCCGGAATGACCCGCACAAGCCGGGTTCCCATTCCGCTTCAACAGAGCGAGGTCGATCGCCTTCTGGGAGTCAATCCTGAAGACACCATCGAAGGCGAGATCCAAATCCCGTACACTATTGGCGATAATGTCTGCATCAAGGAAGGTCCTTTCAAGGGCTTTGTGGGCGTCGTAGATGAGATTATGGAAGACAAGACCAAGATCAAGGTCATGGTTTCCGTTTTCGGTCGTTCTACGCCTGTGGAACTCGGCTTCAACCAAGTCGAATCCACTGACGCTTAATGGTACGGTTTTTGCAACGGAGATAACACAGTGGCAAAGAAAATCACAGGTTATATTAAGCTCCAGATTCCCGCCGGCGCCGCTAACCCGGCTCCCCCGGTAGGTCCCGCCCTTGGTCAGAAGGGTGTGAACATCATGGAGTTCTGCAAGCAGTTTAACGCTAAGACCCAGAACGACAAGGGAATGATTATCCCGGTCGTCATTACGGTCTATGCGGACAAGAGCTTTACCTTCATCACGAAGGTATCGCCGGTCCCGGCCCTCATCAAGAAGGCTGCCGGAATCGAGAGCGGCTCTGGTGAACCCAACCGTAAAAAGGTTGCAAAGATCACCAAGGCCCAGGTCCAGGATATCGCCCAAAAGAAGATGCCGGATCTAAACACAATCGACCTCGAAGCCGCTATGCGCATGGTTGCGGGCACTGCTCGTTCCATGGGCGTCGAAGTGGTTGACTGAGGCAGGTAATTCACCGTTACGTATCTGACAGGAAAATTTCATGTTCAGAGGAAAAAAATACAAGAAGGTTGCAGAAGCTTTCGACCGTAACAAGGCTTATGGTCTGAGCGAAGCAATCGAAATCCTAAAAAAGTCCGAGGTGAAGTTCGACCAGACGGTCGAAGTGCACTTTAACCTCGGTGTGGACCCAAAACATTCCGACCAAGTGGTTCGTGGCACGGTTGTGCTGCCGCATGGTACCGGTCGTCAGGTCCGCGTTCTCGTGTTCTGCAAGGACAACAACATTGAAGTTGCAAAGAACGCAGGCGCTGACTATGCTGGCGGTGCTGACTTGGTTCAGAAGATACAGGAAGGATGGCTGGAATTCGATTCCGTCGTTGCTACTCCCGACATGATGCCGGTGATTAGTAAGGTGGCTCGTGTTCTCGGTCCTCGTGGTATGATGCCTTCTCCCAAGGCCGGTACGGTGACCGTTAACGTCGCCCAGACCGTCAAGGAACTGAAGGCCGGTAAAATCCAGTACCGCGTTGACAAGGGCGCCAACGTCCACGCTCCTGTAGGCAAGCTCTCCTTCAGCGTCGAACAGCTGGCCGAAAACGCCAAGACCGTTATCGACTCTGTGGTTAAGAACAAGCCCCAGTCTTCTAAGGGCACTTACATCAAGAGCCTCACTCTGACGGCTACGATGGCCCCGGGCATCAAACTTGATATGGCACTGACGCGCTAGGAGGAACCATGAAAGCTGTAGTTAAAAAACAACAGACCGTGGACGCTCTCGTCGAGTCGTTCAAGGACGCCACCGCCGTCTATCTGCTCAACTTCCAGGGCATCACTGTCGAAAAGGACAATGCCCTGCGTAAGGCTCTCGCTGCAAAGGGCGTTAAGTACCACGCTGTGAAGAACACTCTTCTGAAGCGCGTGCTCGCTGCCCTCAAGGTTGAAGGTCTCGACGACCAACTGACCGGAGCTACCTCCGTGATGGTTGGCTTCGAAGAAGATCCTCTTCTGCCTGCCCGCGAAATTGAAGCATTCCACAAAGCAAATCCTGATTTCTTGGTCGCCAAGAGCATTTACCTCGACGGTAAGCCCATGCCTGGCTCCGAAGTCGTGAACCTCGCTAAGATTCCTGACCGTAAGGGCATGATCGCTATGATCGTCTCTATGGCTCTTGGTCCTGGCTCCACGATTGCCGGTCAAATCAAGACCCTCCAGGAAAAGCTGGAAAAAGAATCGGGTTCCGAAGCCGCAGCTCCTGAAGCTGCCGCAGCACCGGAAGCTTAACAACAAACCACAAACCAAAACTTTTAAACGGAATAATCGGAGAAACACATCATGGCAACTGATATCAAGGCACTGGGCGATCAAATTGTTGGTCTTACCCTTCTCGAAGCCAAGGCTTTGGCTGACTACCTCAAGGAAACTCACGGCATCGAAGCTGCTGCCGGTGGCGCCGTCGTAATGGCCGCCGCTGCTGCTGCCCCCGCCGAAGAGAAGACCGAATTCGACGTGATCCTCGTCGAATGCGGCGCTCAGAAGATGAACGTCCTTAAGGAAGTTCGCGCTATCACCGGTCTCGGCCTCGCCGAAGCCAAGAAGGTCGTCGAGACTGCTAACAGCGTCATCAAGGAAGCCGCTCCCAAGGCCGACGCCGAAGCTCTCAAGAAGAAACTCGAAGAACTCGGAGCAAAGGTTACCCTCAAGTAATGCTCTCAGTTCTTTGAACTGCTCTTACCAATCGCCTGCACGTAAGTGCGGGCTTTTGGTGTTTTTATCTAATCAGGCCCTTCACCGGATGAGGTATTTCTAATGACAACGGAGCGAAAGAGTTATTCCTCCAACAGATTCCAGCTGGAACTTCCGTACTTGATCGAAGTCCAGAAGGCATCGTACGAGCAATTCCTTCAGGCCAACATTCCTCAAGAAAAGAGGATGAAAGTCGGTCTGGAGCGGGTCTTCCAGGACATCTTCCCGATTACCGACCAGAACGGTCTCTATTCCCTGGAATACGAAAAATACTATTTCGGCATCCCGAAATACAGCATCCCTGAATGTCGCGAGCGCGGGCTCACCTACAGCATGGAGCTCTACGCTACGCTGGCCCTCCGCATTTTCGAAAAAGATGGCGAAGACCGCAAGCTGAAGGAAGAAGTCAAGAACGACGTCTTGATTTGCGAACTCCCCATCATGACCGAAAACGGCACCTTTATTGTGAACGGCGCCGAACGTGTGGTCGTGTCCCAGCTGCACCGCTCTCCCGGTGTGAGCTTCGACGAAGAAATGCAACCCAACGGTCGTTCCGACTACAAGAGCCGTATCATTCCGCACCGCGGCGCTTGGGTGGAATTCAACACCGAAGGTGACATCCTTTACCTGATTATCGACCGCAAGAAAAAGCTTGCGGCTACCGCCATGCTCAGAAGCATCGGTTTCGAGACCACTCAGGATATCTTGAACCTGTTCTACAAGAAGACCGAAGAAGTCTCTGTGCAGGACCTGGCCAACGAACTTGACGAAAACGGCAAGTCCGTGCTTATCGACCGTATCATCTTCAACGACGTGGTGGATTCTTCTACCGGTGAAGTGATTATCGATGCCAACACCGTTATCGACGACAAGAAGCTGGAATGCTTGCTTGAAAACAAGGTGGACAAGGTCGTTCTCCTCTCCAAGGAAGAAGAAAACCTGCTTATCCACTACACCCTGGCTGCCGACAAGACCAAGTCCAAGGGCGAAGCTCTCCGCGCTATCTACTCGGTAACCCACCAGCAGCAGGACGAAGCTCCTAACGACGAAGCTGCTCGCCTTTACTTTGAAGGCCTGTTCCTGAACGACCCCCGCAAGTACGATTTGGGCGAAGTGGGCCGTTACCGCTTGAACAACAAGGTTTATACCTCCGAAATCCAGGGCATCCTCAAGAGCGTCTCTGAACAGTTCAACATTCAGGACCTGAAGATCCCGAGCCTCTCTACCATGACCATGAGCAAGGCCGACTTCCTTGCCATCATCGAATACATGGTGGGCCTCTATGACGGAGCCTCCGGATACGCCCTGGACGATATCGACCACTTGGGCAACCGCCGCACCCGTTCCGTGGGTGAACTTTTGGCGGGCCAGATTTCCGTGGGCCTTTCCCGTATGTCTCGCGTCATCCGCGAGAACCTTTCTCTCCACTCCGACGAAGAGCAGACCACTCCTCGTGACTTGGTGAACACCCGCATGGTGTCCTCCGTGGTCCAGTCCTTCTTCGGTTCTTCTCAGCTTTCCCAGTTCATGGACCAGATGAACCCGCTTTCTGAGCTCACTCACAAGCGTCGTCTCTCTGCTCTCGGTCCCGGTGGCCTTTCTCGCGAACGCGCCGGCTTCGAAGTCCGTGACGTTCACTACACTCACTATGGCCGTCTGTGCCCCATCGAGACTCCTGAAGGACCGAACATCGGTCTTATCAACTCCCTGGCTTCTTTCGCCGTGGTGAACCACTTCGGCTTTATCGAGACTCCGTACCGTATCGTGGGCCTTGTGGAATTTGCCGATGCCAATGGCAACAAGTGCATGTTCCCCGAAGAAAAGTGGCATTTCGGCATCTTCAAGGGCTTTGTCCATGACCCCCACCTGTTCGTGCAGCTGGAACTCTCCAAGAAGGAGATGGACGATGTCCGCATGAACCTGGACAACCGCCAACGCGACCTGTTCGACAGCTTTGTGAACAAGGTGTTCCAGATCAAGGACGCCGAAGGCAACGTTTCTTACTGCAAGAACGGCTTTGTGCTGGACAGCTTCGACGGCAAGCCCGACTATGTGCAGAAGGGCTCTGCGGTTGAACAGATTGTTTCTGACTTTATCACTTACTTGACCGCCGACGAAGAAGATTCCTTCAAGGTGGCTCCGGCTTCTACCGAGCTCACCGACGACAACCGTTTCAAGGAAGAATACGTTATCGTCCGCGACAAGAGCGAATACCCCCACCTGCTCCGTCAGGACAGCATCGAAATCGGCGATACCGAAACGGACCACATCGACCTTATGGACGTGGCCCCGATGCAGATTGTGTCCGTGGCCGCAGGCCTTATCCCGTTCCTGGAACACGACGACGCCAACCGCGCCTTGATGGGTTCCAACATGCAGCGCCAGGCCGTGCCTCTGCTCCGTGCCGAAGCTCCCGTGGTGGGAACCGGCCTCGAACGCCGTGCCGCCCTCGACTCGGGTACGGTTGTGCGCGCCAAGCACGACGGCAAGGTGACCTTCGTGGATGCCCGCACCGTGACCGTGCAGCGTGGCAACATGGTGAACGGCAATTTCGAGCCTCTCACCGGCCTCGGCGAAAACTTTGAATTCCTCGGCAAGGATCCTATCGACAATTACGTGCTCCGCAAGTTCGAGCGCTCTAACCAGGATTCCTGCATCAACCAGAAGCCTATCGTGAACGTGGGCGATTTCGTCAAGGCGGGCGACGTGCTGGCCGACGGCGTTTCTACCGACCACGGCGAACTGGCTCTGGGTAAGAACATCTTGATTGGCTTCCTCCCCTGGAACGGTTACAACTACGAAGACGCCGTTATCATTTCCGAAGAGCTCGCCATCAAGGATACCTTTACATCCATCCATATCGAAGAATACGAGCTGGAAGTTCGCGACACCAAGCGCGGCCCCGAAGAGCTCACCCGTGAAATCCCCAACGTGGGCGAAGATGCGCTCCGTAACCTGGACGAAAACGGCGTGATTCGCGTAGGTGCCGAAGTCAATGCCGACGATATTCTGGTGGGTAAGGTGACGCCCAAGGGCGAAACGGAACTCACTCCGGAAGAACGCCTGCTCCGCGCCATCTTCGGCGAAAAGGCCGGCGATGTCCGCGATTCTTCCCTCAAGGCTCCTCCGGGAATGAAGGGCGTGGTGCTTGAAACCCGCGTCTTCAGCAAGAAGGACAAGTCCGACAAGAAGAGCAAGGAAAAGGATGCGGAAATGATCGAAGAAATCCGCTCCAATTTCCAGACCCAGATCGACAAGATCAAGGCCTCTTGCCGCGAACACTTGTTCGAACTCCTGGCTGGCAAGGCCGCCGGTAAGGTGATGGACAACGAAACTCACGAACTCCTGATTCGTGAAGGCCAGATTTACAACGAACAGAACCTCGCCATGCTGGACGTGACCAAGGTTTCTCCGGCTTCCACCTTCGTGACAGGCGACGACGAGCTCCAGGAAATGGTGCTCTCCCTGGTGTTGGTGGCCCGCGACAACCTCGATACCCTGACCCGTACCATGGAAAAGGAAATCGACAAGGTCACCAAGGGCGATGAACTCAAGCCCGGCGTTCTCAAGAGCGTCAAGGTCTATATCGCCAAGAAGCGCTGCCTCTCCATCGGTGACAAGATGGCCGGTCGTCACGGTAACAAGGGCGTGGTCTCCAAGATCGTGCCTGTGGAAGACATGCCGTTCACCGAAGACGGTCGCCCCCTCCAGATTCTTCTGAACCCCCTGGGCGTGCCTTCTCGTATGAACATCGGTCAGGTGCTCGAAGTCCACTTGGGCTGGGCCGCCAAGACCCTCGGCTTCAAGGTTTCGACCCCCGTGTTCGACGGTGCCAAGTTCGAAGACATCTGCAAGGAACTGGAAAAGGCTTACCAGAAGAACCCCATTGTCAACTACGAAATGGATCCGGACAACAACAAGATTATCGGTAAGGCCAAGCTCTATGACGGCCGCACCGGTGAAGCCTTCTTGAACCCGGTCACCATCGGTTACATGTACTACCTGAAACTCGGTCACTTGGTGGACGACAAGATCCACGCCCGTTCTATCGGTAGCTACGCCCTCGTGACGCAGCAGCCTCTGGGCGGTAAGAGCCAGTTCGGTGGCCAGCGCTTCGGTGAAATGGAAGTGTGGGCTATGGAAGCTTACGGTGCCGCTTACACCCTGCAGGAACTGTTGACGGTCAAGTCCGACGACGTGACGGGACGTTCCATGGTCTATGACGCCATCGTCCACGGCAAGAACACTCCGAAGCCGGGTATCCCCGAATCCTTCAACGTGATGATTCGCGAAGTTCATTCTTTGGGTCTTGACATCGAGACCACTGGAGATAGGTAATATGTCTGAAGAAATGATTGAACAGACTGAAAATACTGGCGATATTTCCATACATCTCGCCGCTCCGGACCTGATCCGTTATTGGTCGTATGGTGAAGTGACCAAGCCGGAAACCATCAACTACCGCTCCTTCAAGCCCGAACGCGACGGTCTTTTCTGCGAAAAGATTTTCGGACCTGTCAAGAACTGGGAATGTAACTGCGGCAAGTTCAAGCGCGTGCGCTACAAGGGCGTTATCTGCGACCGTTGCGGCGTCGAAGTGACTCACTCCAAGGTGCGTCGCGAACGCATGGGTCATATCGAGCTCTCCATTCCTCTGGCCCACACCTGGTTCGTGAAAAACCAGCCCTGTGTCATCGGCGCTCTTTTGAACCTGAACACCAAGGACCTGGAACACGTCATTTACTACGAAAAGTACGTAGTGATTGACCCGGGTGACACCGATCTGGAAGAACGTTCCCTCATCGACGAAACCCAGTATCAGGACCTGGTTGCCGAAGGCCGTAAGTTTGACGCCAAGATGGGCGCTTCTGCCATCAAGCAGTTGCTGGACCGCCTTGACCTGACCAAGCTTTCCGAAGAACTCCGCCTGCAGGCCACCTCCAAGTCCAAGACCAAGCGCGACGAATCCGTAAAGCGCCTGAAGATTGTGGAAGCCTTCAAGAAGTCCCAGATGGAAAGCTTCCGTAGCTACTACAACAACCCCGATGGCTCCAGGGATTCTGGCAAGGCTTGGCTCAAGGGCCTCGCCGAGGCCGTGGCCGAATTCAAGGCCGACTACGAATCCAAGCACGACAATTTTGTGCTGGCCGACGCCTACGAGGAATTCCGCGCCAAGTACAAGAACGAAGCCAAGCTGCTGGCCAACCAGCCTTCTTGGATGATTCTCGACGTGCTTCCGGTGATTCCGCCTGACCTGCGTCCCCTGGTTCCGCTGGAAGGCGGCCGCTTTGCGACCTCCGACCTGAACGAACTTTACCGCCGTGTCATCAACCGTAACAACCGCTTGAAAAAGTTGATTGACATCCGTGCTCCTAACGTGATTTTGTGCAACGAAAAGCGCATGCTGCAAGAGGCCGTGGACCAGCTGTTCGACAGCGGTCGTCGCAGTGCCCGTGCAGGTGGCGCCCGTCCGCTGAAGAGCCTCGCCGAACTGTTGAAGGGTAAGCAGGGCCGCTTCCGTATGAACCTTCTCGGTAAGCGTGTGGACTACTCCGGCCGTTCCGTCATTGTGGTGGGCCCGGAACTGAAGATGCACCAGTGCGGTCTTCCGAAGCGCATGGCTTTGGAACTGTACAAGCCCTTTATTATCCAGCGCCTTGAAGAAGACGGTATCGTCTATACCCTCAAGTCCGCCAAGAAGTATGTCGATGCTGAACGCCCCGAAGTGTGGGATATCCTCGAAGAAATCATCGAGGACCACCCGGTGATGCTGAACCGTGCTCCGACGCTGCACCGCCTGGGTATCCAGGCCTTCTATCCGAAACTGATCGAAGGTAATGCCATCCGCCTGCACCCCCTCGTCTGTACCGCCTTCAACGCGGACTTCGACGGTGACCAGATGGCCGTGCACCTCCCGCTGTCTTTCGAGACCCAGCTGGAATGCCGCGTGCTCATGCTTTCTTCCAACAACATCCTGCACCCCGCTTCCGGTCAGCCTATCGCTGTGCCGGGCCAGGACATCGTGCTCGGTCTGTATTACCTGACCAAGCCCCGTCCGGGTCGCAAGGGCGAAGGCATGCACTTCTACGACCCCGCCGAAGCTGTTCGTGCTTACGAAAACGGTGTCGTCGATCTGAACGCCAACGTTTACCTGCGTCTCCCCGCCGGTCGCAAGATTTACATGGGCGCCCTGGAAAAGGATGCCGTGTGCCTGCGCGAAACCGCCGACGATAATGGCAATATCGAAGTTTCTGTCAAGGCTGGTGAAAAGATTAAGTTCCTCACCCTGACAGACGTGAACGTGATCAAGACCACTGTCGGCCGTATCATCTTTAACGAATTTGTTCCCAAGGAGCTGGGCTACGCCAACGAAACCTTCGGCAAGAAGGTGATTGCGAAGTCCATTGACGATCTGTACCGCCGTACCGGTAACCGCGTGACCGTGGATTACCTGGACGACCTGAAGGCCAATGGTTACCAGTGGGCTACCCGTGCCGGTTCCTCTGTGGCTATCGCCGAAATGGTGATTCCCGAAGAGAAGCAGGCCATGCTGGATGCCGCCACCGAAAAGGTGAACCAGATCCGCGGCCTCTACGAAGACGGTGTGATTACCGACGGCGAACGCTATAACCAGATTATTGACGTGTGGTCCCGCACCACGACGGATGTGGCCAACAAGCAGTGGGATTTGCTTTCCCGCGACCGTGACGGATTCAACCCCGTCTATATGATGGCCGACTCCGGCGCTCGTGGTAGCCGTGAACAGATCAAGCAGCTGTCCGGTATGCGCGGCCTGATGCAGAAGCCTATCAAGCAGCTGGGCGGTCAGGAAGTTATCGAGAACCCGATTAAGTCCTGCTTCCGCGAAGGCCTGAACGTGATGGAATACTTCATTTCGTCTCACGGTGCTCGTAAGGGTCTGGCCGATACCGCTCTGAAGACTGCTGACGCCGGTTACCTTACCCGCCGTCTCGTGGACGTGGGTCAGGACCTGGTGGTCACCGAAGCCGACTGCGGAACCAAGGAAGGTATTGAAGTGTCCGCCTTCAAGGACGGTGACGATACCGTGATCCCTCTGGAAGAACGTCTGCTGGGTCGCGCTCCGATTGAAGATATCAAGCACCCCGTGACCGGCGAAGTGATTGTGAAAGCCGGTGAACTGGTGACCGAACGCGACCTGCCGAAAATCAGCGCTTCCGGTCTGGAACACATCACCATGCGTTCCGTGCTTACTTGCGAATCTCGCACCGGTGTCTGCGCCAAGTGCTATGGCCGTATGCTTGCCTCTGGTCGTCCTGTTGACCTGGGCGAGGCCGTGGGCGTGCTTGCCGCTCAGTCTATCGGTGAACCGGGTACTCAGCTTACGCTGCGTACCTTCCACATCGGTGGTGCATCTTCCCGTCTGACCGTTGAAAACAACAAGAAGGCGACTGTAGATGGCCGTGTGGAACTGGAACAGGTGGAAACCGTGGATCACGAAGGCCAGAAGGTGGTGGTAAGCCGCATGGGCGAACTGGTGATCTTCGATACCACAGGTATTAACAAGGGTCGTTACCAGATTCCTTATGGCGCCATCTTGAAGGTCGCCAACAACGATTCTGTCCAGAAGGGACAGGAAATGTTCGAATGGGATCCGTATAACAGCCCCATTATCAGTAACGTGGCCGGTACCATCAAGTTCATGGACCTGGTGGAAAACGCTACGTTCCGCGTCGAAAAGGACGAAGTGACCGAAGTCGAAACCTGGATTGTCATTAGTGACAAGCGCGGCAAGCGCCGCCCTGCTATCAGCATCGTGGATGCGGGCAACAACAAGGTCGGTCACTTTATGCTTCCCGACGGAGCTATTTTGACTGTCAAGGACGGGGATTCCGTGACCATCGGTCAGACCGTGGCCAAGCTCCCCCGTGCCGCAGGTAAGACCCGCGATATTACCGGTGGTCTTCCCCGCGTGGCCGAACTCTTCGAAGCTCGCTGCCCGAAGAACAAGGCCTTTATCGCTCCTATGGACGGTCTCGTTTCTTACGGCGACGATGTCCGTGGAAACCAGAAGGTTATTATTCAGATGGACGACAAGAAGGAGGAAGTGCTGGTTCCCCATGGCGTGCATCTGGCGGTCAATGAAGGTGACCGTGTCCGTGCTGGTCAGAAGATTAGCGAAGGTAGCGTGGACCCCCACGATATCCTCGACGTTCTTGGACCCGAAGATGTCCAGCGCCATTTGGTGAACGAAATCCAGGCCGTTTATCGCCTGCAAGGTGTGGCTATCGCAGATAAGCACATCGAATGTATCGTGCGCCAGATGATGCGTAAGGTTCGCATCGAGGATTCCGGGGACTCTGAACTGCTTCCGGGCGAAGAAATCTCCAAGGCACGTCTTCGCGCCATCAACGACCAGTTGATTGCGGCTGGCAAGACGCCGGCGACCTTTACGCCGATGCTCCTTGGTATCACGAAGGCTTCCCTCGCGACAGACAGCTTCATCTCTGCCTGCTCGTTCCAGGAAACCACCAAGATCCTTACCCGCGCCTCCATCGAAGGAAGCGTGGACCCGCTCATGGGCCTTAAGGAAAACGTGATTATGGGTCGTCTGATTCCGTGCGGAACCGGTGCCCGCCACCTGAGGAACGTCCAGGTGGTCGATGCCGATGCCGAAATGGAAGAAAGGAAACGCTTGCAAGCGGTACAGGCCGAACACTACAGCACCGATAGCGCCATCCAGATGCTGGATAACGAAATCGGCATTTCCGACGAGGAAGAAGGCGAGTAATTCGGTCCAGTACTTGAAAACTTTGGAAAAAAAACTATATTTGCACTCCAAAATCTAGGAGATTAATAGTGCCTACTATTCAACAGCTCGTCCGTAACGGACGCGAACAAATCAGCAACAAGACCGCTTCCGTGGCCTTGAAGTCCTGCCCGCAAAAGCGTGGCGTCTGCACCCGTGTGTACACCAGCACCCCGAAGAAGCCGAACTCCGCTCTTCGTAAGATTGCCCGTGTGCGCTTGTCCAACAAGATGGAAGTGACTGCCTACATCCCCGGCGAAGGTCACAACCTCCAGGAACACTCCATCGTGCTCATCCGCGGTGGTCGTGTGAAGGACGTTCCCGGTGTCCGTTACCACATCATCCGTGGCGCCCTGGATACCCAGGCCGTCAATGGCCGTCAGAACGGCCGTTCCAAGTATGGTGTCAAGAAAAAAGGTGCCGCTCCGGCCAAGAAGTAAGGAAGTAGAATATGTCTAGAAGAAGAAAGGCTCTCCATCGCTCTATCCTCCCGGATCCGCGTTACAAGTCCACTCTCGTTACCGAACTGGTGGGCGTGGTGCTCAAGCAGGGCAAGAAGACCATCGCTGAACAGATTGTCTATACCGCTCTCGAAAAGCTCGGCCAGAAGCTCGAAGGTCCCGAGACTCCCCTCGAGAAGTTCGAAATCTGCCTCGACAACATCAAGCCCAAGGTTGAAGTGAAGTCCCGCCGCGTGGGTGGTGCCAACTACCAGGTTCCTATGGAAGTTGCTCCGGACCGCGCCAAGGCTCTCGCCCTCCGCTGGTTGCTGGATGCCGCCCGTAACCGTAACGAAGCCAACATGGCCGACCGCCTGGCTGCCGAACTGGTTGCCGCCAAGAACGGCGAAGGCAACGCTGTCCGCAAGAAGAACGATACGCACAAGATGGCCGAAGCCAACAAGGCTTTCGCCCACTTCCGTTTCTAATTCTTGTTTAGCACAGAATTATCCTAGAGGGAAGGCTCGCTTCATAAGCGAGCCTTTTCTGTTTTTTAAATTTGGGAAAAAAGGAACTTATCATGAACTTCAAGAAACTTGTCATAGCAAGCACCCTCGGGTGCGCGGTAATCTCTTTCCCGCTGTTCTTTGTCGCATGTGGCGATGATTCAAGCAGTAGCGCAAACGACGACGAAATTGCCGACGATTACGGGTTCACCCTGGAAGAACTTGAAGAATTGGGGATAGGAATTTACGAATCTGCCGGCGATCTTAAAAAGGAAAAATGCGGCGAAGAAAACGAATACGAGTCTGCTTACGTGAAGGCTGACAGCAGCTTTTACCTGTGTTACGACAATAAGTGGAACGACGATTGGGCTGACATCCTTAGTGTAGAAATCGGGACCGTGGAATCTAGCGACAAGCTGGGCGAGTGTAACGAGAAAAACGAGGGCCAGATGATTAAGGTTCCGCGCGATACCATCTTCGATACCTACGCCTGTGAAAATGGGGAATGGGTTTCGGATTTTGGTGGCGATGACAGCGGACCCGTGGACCCGGAGACCGTGGTCAAGGGAACGATCGAACACAGGGGCAAGACTTACAAGACTGTGCAAATCGGAGCGCTGACCTGGATGGCAGAGAACTTGGAGTATAAGGTAAAAAACAGTTACTGCTATGGCGGCAAGGATGAAAACTGTGAAAAGTATGGTAGGCTGTACAACCTTAGTGCCGTGACATATACAAAACTGTGTCCATCGGGCTGGGGGCTTCCGACATTGCAGGACCTGGAATCATTGAAAATTGCTATGGGAGGAACAGCAGCAATTGCAGAATACCTGGACAAGGGCGAAGATCCCTACGGCATGAATTTTCAATTAGGCGGCTGGGGCTCAGTTGATAAATCGAACAAGCTATCATACAGAGGTCTCGATTTAGGCTTGGCATTTTGGACAAAATCGTTTTTAAACGACAGTGGCCATCCAGACTATAGATTTGTCTGGACAATGAGTCGTGGAAGCGTTTCTCATAAAGTTTTTGGTACATGGATACGTGCGTCAATCCGCTGTGTAAAGAAGTAGTTTTACAAAGGGATGGTCTATGAATTTCAAGAAAAATATCGTTGCGTCTAAGCGTCTCTTTATTGCGGGCGCTCTCGGATGCGTGGCAATCTCCTTACCGCTGCTCCTTGCCGCCTGTGGCGATGATTCCAGTAGCGGTAGCGCAAATAATGGTGACGAAACCGCTGAAGATTTCATGTTCACCTTGGAAGAACTCGAAGAAATGGGCGTGCCTATTTTCGAGTCCGCCGACGAACTTAAAAAGGAAAAGTGCGGCGACGAAAACGAGTTCGAGACGGTTTATGTAAAGGCCGACAGCAGTTTCTATATGTGCTACAATGGCAAATGGGACAACGACTTCAGCGGCGATAACTTCACCATAGAAATCCCGGTTGTGGAGTCCAAGGACGACCTGGGTGAGTGTGGCGAGGAAAACGACGGCGGAATGTTCAGGGTGCCCAGGGACACAATCTACGACACCTACGCCTGCGAAGACGGGGAATGGATTTCGGACTTTGGCGGCAATAGTGGCGAGCCCGTGGACCCGAAGAAGGTTGTCGTAGGCGAACTCAAGGACGAACGCGATGGCAAGACATACAAGACCATAAAAATTGGCAAACAGACCTGGATGGCGGAAAACTTGAATTATAAAGTCAGTAATAGTTTCTGTTATGAGGGTAAGGCTGAAAATTGCAAGAAATATGGCCGACTTTATAGGTTCGATGTGGTAAAAGAAGCATGTCCCGATGGTTGGAAAGTTCCGACCAAAAAATCATGGGAAATTCTACTTGCAACTACTTTAGACTTTTATACAGAGACTACTCCCGATTCAATAAAGGTCAGAAATCCTTTTGCTGCAATCAAGTTTGAATCGTTTATGGGATTAAACAACGACCCTTACGGATTCAATATTCTTCCTACGGGAAGAAAGCTTGATGGTGATGGATATAAGGATGTGGACAAATCACGTGCATTCTTTTGGACATCTACGGCATATCTCAATAGACCTCTTTACATCTCATTCATTTCTAAAAACTCAGGAATGTTGGCTTACCCCGGTAATTTTAACATGGGACTTGCCATCCGTTGCATAAAGAAGCTGCCATAAAAAAGGACATTTCTATGAACTTCAAGAAATTTGTCATCGCTGGCACCATTGGTTGTGCTGCAATCTCTTTCTCGCTGATTTTTGCCGCCTGTGGCGACGATTCCAGCAGTAGCGCAAATGATGGTGACGAAACCGCAGAGGATTTCATGTTCACCTTGGAAGAACTCGAAGAAATGGGCGTGCCTATTTTCGAGTCCGCCGACGAACTTAAAAAGGAAAAGTGCGATTCTGAAAATGAATTCGAGATAGTCTACGTGAAAGCAGACAGTAGTTTTTACGTGTGTTACGAGAATAAGTGGGATAATGATCCTAACGCAGAAATCGAGACGGTGGAATCCAAGGACAAGTTGGGAAAGTGCACCGAAGAAAACGAGGGCCAAATGTTCAGAGTGCCCCGCGACACAATCTTCGATACCTACGCCTGCGAAAGTGGAGAGTGGGTTTCGGACTTTGGCGGCAATAGTGGCGAATTTGAATTTGTCGGGGATCCGTACAAGGAGCCTGTAAAGGAAACCTTCAAGGATGAACGTGACGGCAAGACGTACAAGTCCGTGAAAATAGGCAAACTGACCTGGATGGCGGAGAACTTGAATTACGCGACGGAAGAGGGCAGTCTCTGCTATGAATTTAAAGAAGAGAACTGCACTAAGTATGGCCGTCTCTATACGTGGGCTGCGGCAGTTGGCAGGGCGGAAGACGTTTGCGGTTATAACCATGAGTGTGATCTTAGGGCCAAGAATGTCCATGGGGTTTGCCCGGAAGGTTGGCATTTGCCTAGTGAAACGGAGTGGAACAGTTTTTTGTCGACGGGGGTGGATGCAATGGCTCTCAAGTCTTATACGTCTGATTGGTCGAATGGGGGAGGCGGTGCCGACATGCTCGGTTTTTCTGCGCTGCCCGCTGGAGCTAATTTTGGTTATAACCAGTTCTACAGATCGAAAGGGAATTACGCCTTCTTCTGGTCATCGACTCCGGAAAACGCAGCAGGTGCTTTCGCCATATCCATCATGAATGATGTCAATAAGGTGATACGAAAATATTATCCCAAGATTATGGGTATGTCTGTCCGCTGCGTGAAGGACTAATTTGTAATAAAGAGGTGTTTATGAACTTTGAGAAAAATATCCTTGTTGGCACTCTTGGGTGCGCAGCAATCTCTTTCTCGCTGATTTTTGCCGCTTGCGGCGATGATTCCAGCAGTAATTCTTCGGAACAGTCCAGTGACGATATGGGCGTGCCTGTTTTCGAATCCATTGACGCGCTTAAAAAGGAAAAGTGCAGTTCTGAAAACGAGTTCGAGACTGTGTATGTAAAGGCGGACAGCACCTTTTATAAATGCTACAAGAATAAATGGAGCAATAGCCTTAGTATAGAACTCGAGACTGTGGAATCCAAGGATGACCTGGATGAATGCAACAAGGAGAATGAGGGCCAGATGTTCAGGGTTCCCCGCGACACCATCTTTGACACCTACGTCTGCGAAAACGGAGAGTGGGTTTCGGACTTTGGCGGCAGTAGCAGCAAGGCCGTGGACCCTAAGACCGTAGTCAAGGGATCGTTCACCGATGAACGCGATGGCAAGACATACAAGACAGTCCAAATCGGAAAGCAGACCTGGATGGCGGAGAACTTGAACTATGATGATACCAAGAAGACCCCGAAACTTGCTGGCCGTATTTGGTGCAATTGGGATAACTGTACCAAGTATGGTCGTTATTACAACTATTTCGCGGCCCTTGAGGCGTGCCCCAGTGGTTGGCATCTTCCAAGCAGAGACGAATTCCTAACATTGATTGAAAATGTTGGTGGAGTAGGCAATGTGGCCAGGGCTCTCAAGTCCACTAGTGGATGGGTAGAAGACGACAAGGGTAAAGACGGCAATGGCGAGGACCTTTATGGCTTTAACGCCCTGCCTGCAGGCAACATGCTTTTTGATATTTCCTTTTTGGAGGGCAAAACTGCGATATTTTGGAGTTCTACAAAGGCTTATTACGGTGAGTCGCGTGATTTAAGCGTGTTTTATGATAATCGGGGCGGCGTGTATAGTATCAATGGAGATTTCCGTGTTTCGGTCCGTTGTCTAAAGAATTAATCGTAATAAATGATTCTTATGAATTTCAGGAAAACATCATTGTGATCAAGCATTGTGTCATTGCGCGCATCCTCGGGTGCGTTGTAATCTCTTTCCTGCTGACCCTCGACGCCTGTGGCGACGATTCCAGCAGCAATATCGGTGATGCTAAAGAGCTTGATGGAGCTTCGCAAGAGAATTTGGTCTGTCGGGCGGAATGTGAAAAAGGCGAGATAAGGGATGATCGTGATGGACATATTTATGGGACGGTTCGTATAGGGGAACAGGTTTGGCTTTCAGAAAATCTTGTCTTTAAGGCTCATAACAGTGGTTGCTTTGATAATGATGAAAAAAATTGTAACCAATATGGACGGCTATATACTTGGGCGTCGGCTATGGGACGGACCGAAGATGAATGTGGTGTTGAAAAGCTTTGTAATCAAGTAGAAGAACCATATAGAGGTATTTGCCCTGAGGGTTTCCACATTCCGAGCGTTGCTGAGTTCGAACAATTGTCTAAATATGTACGCGATTGTGGTAAGTCGGGTAACCTCTTTTTGAGTTTAGCTCACAAATTAAACGCATCGTTGCAATATAATTTGAATGAGTATATAGATGAATTTTCATTCGGGGCTTTTTTAGGGGGATATGGATATCGTACTATGGACGATACGGCATCAACATTGTGGCCGTCCTATTTGAAATTTATGGATCAGACGATTTTTTGGACAATAGACCAACTAGGGACGCCCAAACCTAATGTATATGCGTGGATGTGGTACATGTTCGTCGATTCAATGGAATTTAAGTCGTCCTATGATCGCAAGGATGAAGGTTTTTCCATTAGGTGCTTGAAGGACTGAAGACGAAATTCCTATATTTACAGCACAAAAATCTCACACTAAACAAAAGGCTAAAAAATGGCTTCTAAAATCAAATCCGTTGTTGCCCGCCAGATCCTCGACTCTCGCGGCAATCCCTCTCTCGAAGTTGATGTTACCCTCGAAAACGGCGTGAAGGGTCACGCTGCTGTCCCGAGCGGTGCTTCTACCGGCGAACGCGAAGCTTGCGAACTCCGCGACGGCGACAAGAAGACCTACTGCGGCAAGGGCACGCTCACTGCTGTGAAGAACGTGAACACCAAGATCGCGAAGAAGATCATCGGCATGGACCCGGCCAAGCAGACCGAAGTCGACGACGCTATGATCGCTCTCGACGGCAACCGCATGCTCAAGAACAAGCTCGGTGCAAACGCTATCCTCGGCGTTTCCATGGCTGTCTGCTGCGCCGCCGCTAACGACGCCAAGATGCCTCTCTACCAGTACATCGCCAAGCTCCATGGCACCAAGAAGCTCACGCTCCCCTGCCCGATGTGCAACGTGATCAACGGCGGTGCTCACTCCTCCGCCCCGATCGACTTCCAGGAATTCATGATTGCCCCCGTTGGCGCAAAGACCTTCTCCAAGGGCCTCCAGATGGTCACCGAAATCTTCCACGCCCTCAAGGCTGTGCTGAAGAAGGGTGGCTTCGACACGACCGTCGGTGACGAAGGTGGCTTCGCTCCTGGCGTTTCTATCAAGCCGGCCAAGAACAAGTTCGGTTACGAAATCACTGGCGTGATGACCCTCGAAAAGGCTCTCGACGCCCTCAAGGCTGCAACCACCAATGCCGGTTACAAGTTCGGCACTGACATCAAGATTGCCCTTGACGTTGCTTCCTCTGAATTCTGCGACAAGAACACCAAGAAGGGCAAGCCGGAAACTTACACCTTCAAGAAGAGCACCAAGAAGACTGTCAAGTCTGCTGACATGGTGAAGCTCTACGAAAAGCTCATCGACAAGTACTCCATCTTCTCCATTGAAGACGGTCTCGATGAAGCTGACTGGGCTGGCTGGAAGGTCATGACCGACAAGCTCGGTGGCAAGATCAACCTCGTGGGTGACGACCTGTTCGTTACCAACCCGACCATCTTCGACGAAGGCATCAAGGCTGGCATCGCCAACGCTATCCTCATCAAGGTGAACCAGGTGGGTTCTGTGTCCGAAACTCTCGCTGCTATCAAGCGCGCTCAGAACGAAGGCTATGCTCCCATCGTTTCTCACCGCTCTGGCGAAACCGAAGACACCTTCATTGCTGACCTCGCCGTCGGTACCGCCGCTGGCCAGATCAAGACTGGTTCTCTCTCTCGTACGGACCGCGTTTGCAAGTACAACCGCTTGCTCCGCATCGAAGAAGAACTCGGCAAGGCTGCTGTCTATGCCGGTGACCCGCGCAAGGCTTGTGTTAAAAAGACCGCTTGCGCTAAGTGCAAGAAGAAGTAAGCTCCGGTAGGCGCAAGCTCTCGCAACCGCCCCTGGTTAATACCAGGGGCTTTGTTGCTCACGGAAGGCCGCTCCTGCCAAGAAGTGCGGCTGCAAGTGCAAGAAGGCCAAGTAATTTCTTAAACCATTAGAACTTACTGAAAGAGGCGTCCCTATCAGGGGACGCTTCTTTTTTTATCTTGGTGGTGGAAGGTATCTTTTATGAAAAAAGTGGACATGTGGTACAAGGCCGAAGGTTACTGCGCCGTAGAAGATTTTGAACTGGCAAGCTACCTGCTGTTTGAAGCCGGAGTGGCGACCCTCGAAGAGCTGGACCCGAAGGCCGATGGTCGTACGGATTTTTGTTTCTATACCGACGACAAGGCCGAACGGGACCGCATCGTAGGGGAGTTTCCGCAGTACAACTGGACGCTCGGCGAGGAACCTGCCAAGGATTGGGACAAATGGTGGCGGGACCGTGTGCAGCCTGTGTCCGTTTCTCCCCATCTGTGGGTACGTCCGCCTTGGGTAGAATTTACACCTGATGATCCGGAAGCAGTTGTGCTGGAACTGGAAGCAAAAACGGCTTTCGGTACAGGTGAGCACGATACCACTAGCAGTTGCGCTGCCTTGATGGAAAACATTGATTTCAAGGGAAAAACCGTGCTGGATATTGGTACGGGCACGGGTATTTTGGCTATGTATGCAAGGCGCCTAGGAGCGAAGCGTGCGGTGGGCACCGAAATTGACCCGCTGACGATTCCCTGTATTGCCGAAAATTTTGAGCGGAACGGTTTTGGCACGAGCGATTGCGTGCTCGGCTTTTTGGATGCCTTCAAGGATGGAACGAAGTTCGACGTGATTCTTTGCAACATGATCCGCAGTGAACTCTGGCCGCTCCGCGATGACATCGAGGATTTGTTGGCCCCTGGCGGTGAACTGATTATCAGCGGCCAACTTTTGACCGAAAAGGATTACATCCTCAAGTGGTTCGAAGAAGCTGGCTTCAAGGTAAAGCAGGAACGCGTTAGTACAGAGTGGTGGAGCGTACTGGCCCACTCCTAAGTAGTCTTGACGATAGCATCGTCATCCCCGGCTTGACCGGGGATCCCCTTGCCTTCGCTCGTTCTGGAAATTTTTCTTTTTATTCCCGAACTGTGCGGCGCGACGCTCCTTGCGGGCGGAATTTTCCCAGCGGCCTTTTTCGCCGACCTTCTTGGGCACGATGGTGCCGGAGCGTTGCTCCCGCTTTTGCTGTTCCCGCTCGCGGTATTCGGCGTTAGATTCACGCTCCTTGCTGGGGAAAAATTCCTTGCCTTCGGCCTTTGCGCTGCGGCTTAAAAGCAGACGCCCGATCTTGCCCAGCTTGAGGCGCTCCAGGGTGGCGCGGATCTGCGGGCGGTTTTCCGGAATGTACCAGAAGAAGAATTGCCTCTGGCTTTTCTTCTGCTCCGGAGTTTTCGCCACGTAAAGGGGCTTTCCGTCGGGAGTCATCTCGGAATAGAACATTTCTGTCGCGATGGTCATGGGCGTAGGCGTAAAGTCCTGCACCTGCTCCAGCTGGAACCCCAACTGCTTTGTCTCCAGGGCGAGCTCCGCCATGTCGGCTTCGGTACAGCCCGGATGGCTACTGATGAAGTAGGGGATGATTTGCTGTTTTTTGCCGATGCGCTTGCATTCGTCGTCGAAGAATTCCTTGAACTTGTGGAACAGCGTAAAGCTGGGCTTGCGCATGAGTTTCAGGACTTCGTCGCTGGTGTGTTCCGGCGCTACCTTCAGGCGTCCGCTCACATGATGGTCGATAAGTTCCCGAGCGTATTCCTCGTGGTCCTTGCGGAGTTCTGCGTCATCGGTTTCTTGCAACAGCATGTCGTAACGGACACCGCTCCCGATAAACAGATGCTTTACCTTCGGGTGGTTGCGCACTTCGCGGTAGAGCTCCAGAATTTCCTTGTGGCGGGTGTCCATGTTGTCGCAAATCCTGGGCGTGAGGCAACTGGGCCGTGCGCATTTTTGGCAACGACTCTGGTCGCGGCCCCGCATGTTGTACATGTTGGCACTGGGGCCGCCCAAGTCGGTGATGGTGCCGGCGAATCCGTCCATCTTCGTTATCAAATCTACTTCCCGCAAAATGCTTTCACGGCTACGGCTGGCAATGAACTTTCCTTGGTGGGCGTTGATGGCGCAGAAACTACAACCGCCGAAACAGCCCCGATGGGTGTTGATGCTGAACTTGATCATGTCGAAGGCGGGTATGTTTCCGCGCTTCTTGTAGCGGGGGTGGGGCTCGCGGGCGTAGGGGTATTCAAAGCTTTCGTCCAGTTCGCCATATTCCAGCGGCGGGTATGCCGGGTTGATCACCACGGTCTGTTCCGCCACATCTTGCAATATGCGGCGCTGGAACCACTTGTTGCATTCGATATCAACCTTGCGGCAGTTCTCTATCTGTGTGCGCTTGCTGGCGAGGCATTCCTCGTAGCTGGCTAGCCGCAGGTCTTCCCAGTTCTTGTTCTTGGGAACATTCCCTTTAGGTGCCAGGTAGGCCGTTTGGGGAATGGAAGTCAGGCTGGAAAACGGGACGCCTTTTTTCAGGAGCCGAACCATTTCTTTCAGGGGCTTTTCACCCATGCCGTAAACCAGAAGATCAGCCTGGGTGTCGAACAAAATGCTGGGCTTGAGCCTGTCACTCCAGTAGTCGTAATGGGTCACCCTACGCAGGCTCGATTCCAGTCCGCCAATCATCAGCGGCACATCGGGATAGAGTTTTTTCAGAATCTTCGCATAGGTGTAGGTCGCGTAATCGGGGCGGAATCCGGCCTTGTTGCCGGGAGTGAAGGCGTCGTCGCTCCTTAGGCGTTTTGCGGCGGTGTAGTGGTTCACCATGCTGTCCATGCCGCTACTAATGGCAAAGAACATTCGCGGGCGTCCCAGCTTCTTGAAATCCCGCAGGTCGTCGCGCCAGTTGGGTTGCGGGAGAATGGCCACCCGCAGGCCCTCGTGTTCAAAAAGCCTTGCCACTACGGCGTGGCCAAAGCAGGGGTGATCCACATAGGCGTCGGCGCTGATGATAATCACGTCCACGTAATCCCAACCCAGTTCGTCTAGGTCTTCTTTGCAGATGGGTAAAAATCGTGGATCGTAATGGGCCATGGAAGCAATTTAGAAAAAAGAAGGTACTAACTGCTAGTGTGAGATGTGTGGTGTGAGGTGTGTAATTCCACATTCCACATTCTCTAAATATTTTCTGACGTTCTCTCGGACCTTGTTCCCCCGTACCTTGCCCAGCAAGATCTCGATATCTTCTAGAGGTGCTTCCATAAAGGCTTCGGCGCTCTTGTACTTGGAAAGAATCTTCACTCGGGTCTCGTGCCCTACGCCGGGCATCTTGAGCCATTCTACTTCCAAATCCTTCTTGCGCTTGCTCCGCTGGTAGGTAATGGCAAAACGGTGGGCCTCGTCGCGGGCGTTCTGCAACAGCTTTAACGCGGGGCTGGTACGGTGCAGCACGATGCTCTTGCGGTCGTCGGGGAACACGATTTCTTCTAGCCGCTTGGCAAGTCCGATAAGCGGTAAATCCTGGTCGTGGCCCAGTTCCTTTAGAATCTGCATGGTGGCATCTACTTGGCCCTTGCCGCCGTCGCAGACCCACAGGTCGGGCATGGGCGTGCCCTCGTCTTCGAGCCTGCGGATACGGCGGGTCATGACTTCTCGCATGCTGGCGAAGTCATCGACGCCGGTAACCGTCTTGATGATAAACTTGCGGTAGTTACTCTTGTCGGGCTTGCCGTTCTTGAAGGCCACGAGACTTGCCACGGTGTTGGTTCCCGAAAGGTGAGAAATATCGACGCACTCGATACGGAAGGGCGTCTTCTTGAGCCCCAAAACTTTTTGCAGTTCAAAGACGCTCTGGTCGATTTCGCTGTACTTCTGCACTTCGGAACGCATTTCCACCAGAATCATGTCGGCGTTGGCCCCTGCCAATTTCAGAAATCCCACTTTTTCGCCCCGCTGGGGGTTGCTGAATCGCACCTTCCGCCCGGCCTTTTCGGAAAGCGTCTGCTGTAGCAGTTCCGCATCTTCGGGAAGGTCGATGTCGGTGGCGATTTCGGCGGGAATCATGGGCACGTCCATATACCAGGGCAGCACCATCTGGCGGAAAATTTCGGTAGCGTCGTCTTCCAGCTTGCATTCCAGCCGGTAGTGCCTGCGCCCCCGGAGGACCCCGTTCCGGTATTCGAAAATGACCGCGGCGGCCATGGTCCCGTTCCGTCGGAGCGTCAAGATGTCCAGCGAAAGGTTCGGGTCGCTGACGTCTGTCTTCTGGTGGATTCCCGTGGCTTGCAGGGCCTGGATGGCGTCCCGCCGTTTGCCCGCCGTCTCAAAGTCCAGATTCGCGCTGGCTTCTTCCATTTCGCGCTGCCAGCGCTCCAAAAGGTCGTCCCGCTTGCCTTCTAGCAAGAGCTTTGCCTGCTCCACCTTTTCACGGTAGGCTTCTTCGGAGATGAGTCCTGCGCAGGGAGCGTCGCAGCGCCCGATGTGGTAGTTCAGGCAGGGGCGCTGGGGCTTGGCGAGAGGCAGTTTCAGCTTGCATTCCCGGATGTGGAAAAGCCGCGCCGAGAGGTCGATCAGTTGGTCTATCATTCGGGACCCCATGAAGGGGCCGTAGTACAGGTTGTCGTCCTTGTGGACCGAACGGGTCAGGAACAGCCTGGGGAAGGGTTCTTTCACCGAAAAGGCCAGGTAAGGGAAATGCTTGTCGTCTTTCAGCAGCACGTTGTACTTGGGCGTGTGCTTGCGGATGAGGTTCGCCTCCAGAATCAGCGCTTCGGACTCGCTTTCGGTAATAATCCATTCGATGTCCCGGATGTAGGGGAGCATCAGCGTCGCCGCCCGGTGGCCCGTATGGTCGGACCCGTCAAAGTAGCTCCGGACACGGTTCTTGAGCACCTTGGCCTTGCCGATGTAGATGATTTTCCCCTGGGCGTTCTTCATGATATAGACGCCAGGGAGTGCCGGCAGTTCCGCGAGCCGCCGCTCGATATGTTCGCCGAATTGGAGCATTACTCCGAAAATAGAAAATCCCCAAAAAACAATGCTTTTTTCTTGTCCTTTTGTCAAAATTTTATATATCTTTTTATGGGGATGTTCCCCCTGGATTTACGGAGAAAAAATGAACCTGGAAAATCTGAACGTTCTTTCACAAAAGGTTGACGGCGTCTTGTCCACGGTACGTGGCCTGCGCCAAGAGGTTTCAAGCTTAAAGGTGCAGCTGGCCGAAGCCCAGTCTGGCCTGCAAGACAGGGAATCCCTGCTCCAGACGGCCAATGCGAGTTTGGCCGAATGCAAGGCGGCTCTCGACGTGAGGGCGAACCAGGCGGCGGTCCAGGCCGAGGCCTTGAACAAGAAGGAACTGGCCCTCCAGGAACTGACCCAGAATTTGGAACAGGCAAAGTCGGACCTTGCCGCCAAGGAACAGCAGATTTCGACCCAGGCAAGCGCCCTTTCCCAGAAAGAAACGGTCCTTGCAGGCAAAGAAGCCGAGCTGGCCGAAAAGACGGCCCTCCTTGCCCAGAAAACCGAGGAACTCGAAGAGAAAAACCGCCAGCTCGTAGCCAAGGACGAAATGCTCAACGAGCGGGACATGTCCTTGAACCAGAAAGACGTGGAACTGGCGGACAAGGCGACCCTGCTTTCGAAAAATGCCGAAGAGCTTGCCATGCTGAAGCAGGAACTTGCCGAAAAGGAGCAGATGCTTTCCTCCAAGATTGTGGAACTTGCAGACAAGGATACCGAGCTTGCAAAGAAGGCCGAGGAACTGGCCCAGAAAGACGAAACGATCCAGAACCAGGCCGAAGAAATTGCCGAAATCCAGGACAAGTTCAAGCAGCTTCTGGCCACCATCGAAAAGGAACTGGGCGCAGAATTCCCCGTGGACCAGTTCGTGGAAGGCGTCGAAGGAACCGCTCCCCGTGCCCCGATGGCACCTTCGGCAACGATTGCCACGGCGACAGTTGCTGCGTCAGCGGTTGCTGCCGACGATACCTTTGAAGAGCCTGCCCAGGAGCAGACGGAATTGAATTTCGATGAACCCCCTCAAGAAGAACCGTCCGCTACCCTGACAGATGATTTCGAGATGCCCGCAGACGCTTCGGCAGACTCAGCGACCGAGACCGTTTTTGAAGAGCCTGCAGCCGAGGAAACTTTTGAAGAGCCTGCCGTGGAGGAACCCGCCGCCGAAGAACCTGCAAAGGCGGCGGAATGGTCGCCTGACCCGCTGTTACAAGAGGAGCCTGCTGCGGAGGAACCTGCCCCGGAGGAGCCGAAGGACGAGTTCGTGGAAGACCCGAGCCTCGGGCCTATCGTAGATATGACCATGTCCAGGGATGACGACGAAGAAGAGCTTCCGGAAATTCACGGGGCCAACGAAAAGGACGATGATTTGTTCGCGAGTCGGGAGGGCTCGCAAGGAAATTTTTTCGGCTAAAATGGCTGATGGACGATGATCCATTCGGCGTAGGAATGCGATAATGGCAGATTTGAATACACACAGACCGGTAACCGTAACGGTAGCCAAGGAAAAACTACAGATCCGCACGGACCTTTCCGATAGCGACCTGCAGGAGGTGCTTGGCTTTATCGACGAACGCTTCGAAAGCTTCGGCAAGTACAACCTGGAAAATGCAAAACGGCTGGCGCTCCTGGCGCTGGACTTGGGCCAGCAGCTCTTCGATGTCCGCAAGATGCTCCGGCAGGCAAAAGTCCAGATGGACCAGATGGACCAGCGTCTGAAGGAACTTTCGTCCCTCCTGGAGGAGGGTCAGGACTCTTCGGAAGCTTGGAAGTAATCGGGAAACCCCGTTTTTGGACAAATTTCGGGGTTTTCTAAGATATTAAAAAAAACACTTGTTTTTAGCATCGTAGTTAGGTATATTAAGGGCATAGGCATCCCACGGATTAACGCCCGATCTAACAAGATTATAAAAGCTCGTGGCTCTTGAGATTCAGTTTAGGCGCGCTTTGACGCGAAAAACAAAACCCCAAGGCACTGCTATCATTTCAGAATGAGTAGCTTCGAGTGTTCCACCGTGAGGGATGCCTTTATTTTTTGAAGGAAATCCATGTCGCTAGGATTGCTTTTTCTCGGTATATTTTGGGGTTTCTTCTTTTTTGTGCTCTCCATGGGGCGCAGGAAGGCTTCTCGCAAAGAAGTGAAAAAGAGCCTTAAACGACGGCTCATTGTCAGTTTCGCCCTCCTGTTTGCCATTCTTTTGTTCTTATTTATCGCCCAACCGGGAATGTAACTTTTGCAGCGGTTCGTTCCGCTTTTTTATATTTGACGCATGAAGCTGAAAATATCTCTTACCGCATTTGCGTTTATTTTGTTTGTAACGTCTTGGGCATCTGCTGCCGATGGCGTCCGCTACAAGGACCGTCTGTTCAAAGTCTCAAAGGCAAAGACGGTGACTGTTGCCGAGAATGTTCCCTTCCTGGATCCTGGGGATGATGGTGCCAATTACAACACCTTGTCTGAGATGATGTATTCCTTCAACATCGAACCGATGATGTATTTCTACAAGGAAGAAATCACCAAGAAACAGCCGTTGCTGATGGATATCTATGAGCCTGTGGATGACAATGCCGAAAAACGTGCGGCCGTTATCGTGTGCCATGGGGGCGCCTTTGTAGCCAGCAGCAAGGATGACTTCGATCAAAAATCCGTTGCCTATACGGATTCCCTGGCCGCTCGCGGCTATGTGACTGCTTCGCTGGAATACCGTCAGGGCGTGATAATGGATGAAGTGATTGAAGAAAGATCGAGTGGCGATCGGTATGATGAATACATTGATAGTGTAGATTTCGCGCGGACGGTGTACAGGGCCATACAGGATGTTCATGCCGCTGTCCGCTATGTCCGCAAAAATGCTGACGAGCTGAAAGTCGATACCAACAAGATCTACATTGTCGGGAACAGTGCCGGAGGGATGCTTGCCCTTGAAAATGTGTATGCCAGGAGTAAGAAGGATTTTCCCTCTTATGTGAATAAGAAGGGTGCGGAATCCCTTGGCGAGATAGATGAATATGGCGAGACCGGCGTGGGCGGGCATGCGAATGGCGTGGTGGCCCTGTGGGGTGCTATTCACGATGCAAACCTGGTAAAGAACAGTAAGGTGCCGGTTTTCCTTGCCCATGGGGATTCGGACTACGTGATGCCATTTGGCAAGGGCCATGCCATTAGTGACGTGAACCGTATGCTTGGGGAAAAGGGCTCCTACCTAGAAATGATTGGCATTTTTCTGCACGTCTCGACCCCCACCCTTTACGGGAGCGCTGTGGTTGATTCGATTCTCAACGAGAGAAAGGTTTACCATGAGTTTTACGCTCCGAGAGGGTTGGATTTGAAACATGAATTTTATGATGCCACCCGCACCGACGAAAATGGTGACGAGGTTGTGTATGCGGATTCTGTACAAAACAAGGTTTTTGCGTTTCTCTACAACCTGGCTGTGGATTCTGTACCGGCATGGCAAAAGCCTACCTCTCTGCCTATGGTGGCCTTGGCTTTGGCCAGTCGCATAACTATGGGTGAGGACAACCGGAGCTTTACGGTAGAGCGGGGAGAGAACCTGGCGTATGCCGTGTTCGAGTTGAACGGTCGTCGCGTTATGGCGGGGCGGGCCTCCAGGGGTCAGACCGTCGATTTAAGCACATTGCACAACGGCGTCTATTTCTTGCGGGTACAGGGAGAACCTGTCCGCCGGATAGGCCTGCGTAAATAAGCTGTGTTCCCCTATAATTCTACATTTGCATGCCCGCCTTGGCCGTGTAGGGTCTGTAGTCTCCTAATTGTCATGGCCACCTTGAGCGTGTAGAGCCTTTATACCCTCCAATTGTCATCCCCGCCATAGCCGGATTGAGCCTTTATATCCCCCAATTGTCATCCCCGCGAAGGCGGGGATCTCCTTTTTGTGTGCCAGTTTTTTCTATTTTTCGTCCCACTATGGCAAAAATTCTCTTTAAAAAACAGTTATCTCCTGCGGTATTCCAATTCCGCGTCGAGGCCCCGCTGATCGCCCAAGAGCGTAAGGCCGGCCAGTTCATCATCCTCCAGACGAACAAGGACAACGGCGAACGCGTGCCCCTCACCATCGCCGATGCCGACACGACTGAAGGCTCCATCACCCTGATTTTCCAGACCGT
>CACXMH010000029.1:0-20038 GCA_902768715.1 Fibrobacter succinogenes
GGCTCCAGAGTCTAGCGAGGCAGTCCCGGAATCCAGCGACTCCAATCCTGAGTCTAGTGGCGCTAATCCAAAATCAAGCGGGGCAGGCCCAGAATCTAGTACGGCAGCAGAATCATCCTCTTCGGCGAACGACGAAGTTCCCTGTCAGGTGGTGGACAACATGGGAGGTTCTTGCCAGAACAGCAACTCGTCGGGCGATGTCATTTTGGATGGTGCATCTGGCGGCGATCAGGCTTTACCGCCTGTAGCTTTTATGACTGTTGAAAACGATTCGGCAACATACCTCGTGAAAAATGTGAGAATGCCTTGCGAAGAGATAGGCGGGTTTGCTGGAATGACAACGATATTGCTCAAGCCTACTCTTAAAGTGACGATGGATGAAACAGAGATGCATGTAGAGCCTGTTGTTGAGACGGCTACGTCAAGTTCTGATTGTACCTGTATGTCGCAGTTCTCTTTCAAGATAAAACTGGTTTCGCCTTTTGATCAGGCCACCCTTCTTGTTATCGACGACAGAATTAATCTGGGTAACAGGATGAGGATTGTGGCGAAATGATGGAATAAAAAACAGGTGCCCCGCTGGGACACCTGTTTAAAGTTTTGCGATCCTTCGGCTCGTTAAAGATGCAAACTGCATAGCCGAAAGCCCTTACCTCGGAGCGAAGCGACCTCACACCTCAAAGGCCGCAAGGCCGTGCTCACTCCTCATTACCACACCAGAGCGAACACCATTCCCGGCCTAAAGTACTTGCCGGCGGTGTACTTGAGCGCCGTGCTGTGGAGCAGCATGAACAGCGCGCTTGCTTCTACCTTATTGGCCTTCGCGATGCTGCCGAATGCCTTCGTAAAGGCGGGCAGGTTGCGGGGGAGTTTCGGGCTGATGCGGGAGTCTGCAAGCAGGGCGCCCTTCTTCAGGAGTTCCTTATGCATCTTGTCGGCAGCGGTGGCGCTCAGGCCGAATGCCTTCACGAGAGCTTCCGGGTGCAGGCGGCAAGAACCGTTGAATCCTTCCGGTGCGGCGAACGGGATGCGGGCTTCTTCGTAGAGGTTGCGGATCATGGAATCGCCCATGTCGGCAGCCTGCTTTTCCAATCCGTGGTGCATCATGGCGCACATGATGCTGTACTGGATGCCAATCCACACGTCGTGAGCCTGGAAGTTGAATTCGTCAAGCGGGCTGCCGTCCTTACGCACGAGGTTTGCAGCACCGATGAGCGGGCTGTTGGCCTTGTAGTTCGTGTTGAAAACGCGGAGCAGGTTGGCCTTCGCCTTCTTCTCGTCGCTGATGGGCTTGAGGCCAAGCAGGCGGAGGTAGGTGTCGGCGAGCATCGTGTCGGCGAATACATCGTCGCAGTCGTTGGCAATCTTTGCGTTCCAGCTGGCGGTGAATGCGTCCTTGCACTGGGCGGTGAGCCATGCCTTCTTGAGGCCGCGGAGTTCGTTCTTGGAAAGTTCCACGTCGCTCGGAATTTCACCGGAGTTCAGCCATTCGTTGATGGTCTTGAGGGCGGCCTTCACGTTCTTGCCGTCGATGGCAAGCGTGTCCTTGATGGCGTCGGCCAGCTGCGGGAGCTTGCTTGCCACGACGTCCTTCGCTTCCATCGGGGTCACGAAGAAGTGGTAGTAGCCTTCGGCTTCGTCCCACAATGCGACCTCGAATTCCTTGTTGGCGGCGTCGGCCTTCGCGTTCCAGGTGTCGGCCTGCGCCTTGTCACCGAGGATTTCGGCAATCTTGGCGGCTGCGCGGAGGCCTGCAATCCAGAGGCTACCGCAATAGACGGAAATGCCGTGGCTAGAGAGGTTGTCGAAGGTGTCGTCGGTGCCGTGGGTGAGTGGGAAGTTTTCGCCCTCGTTCACCATCTTTTCAAGGTACTGCATGGCGGCATAGACAGCTTCCTTGCAATCCTGCAAGTTCTGCTTGTCCTGCGTCTTCACGTAATGACGGAGAACCATCAAAACATACTTCGGAGCGAGATCCTTCCATTCCTTCACGTTGTGCCAGTCGTAGGCATCGGGTTCAGCGTCGAAGGGACTTCCCAGGTCGTGAATCACGGCACCACGAACGGCGCGCGGGCCTTCGAGTTTCGGGTTGGGCAGGTCGGCGTAGGGAAGGTTCACGTATTCGTGGTGGCGGCGGCGGTTGTTGTTCACGGCGAGAATCGCGTCACCGAAGCGCTTCATCACCACACCGTCAAGGCGCGGCATCAGGGCCATCAGGCTGAAGCTTCCGTAGAAGTAAACGTCCAGGGAGTTGAAGAACGGATAGTCTGCGCATTCGCGAACCAAGAAACGGTCGTCCTTGTCCCACACGGTGGCTTCGGCGAGGAAGCTGAGGGTGTTGATAGCGAGGCTCTTGAATTCAGCCTGCTTGGCGGCAGTCTTGTAGAGCTTGGCGACGGCCTTCTTCGGCACGAGAGCCTCGAAAGCCTTGAGGCGAGCATCCATGTTCTTGTCGGCGGCGAGGGCTTCGACCAGGATTGCACCCACACGGCCATAAGCTTCGGGGAAGAATGCGGTGTACTTCTTGGCAGAGGTAAGCTTGTTCAGCTTGATTTCGGGGAAGTCGAGCACCAGGTTGAACTGGAAAGAAACCTTCTGCTTCGGCTTCAAGACGGCTGTCACGGCGACGGCGCCTGCAATCGTTTCACGACCGCTGTAAACGTTCTTGACCCAAGAACCTGCAACGCGACCGCTCTGGAGAGCGCCCTTCAGCACGGAGGCGGCATCGTCCTGGTAGAACATTGGCTTCACGGAAACGTTCAGGTTATCCTTTTTGTTCCAGGCGACGGACACGCCCATGCAACCGTTGAAGTCGCTTTCGGCGAGAGCCTTTTCGTTGTAAAATTCGATACCGCGCACAGAGCGGCCATCCTTGAGTTCCTTGTCGAACTGCACTCCCTTCGGGAAACGAGCGGACGGCACCAGCACAAAACTGGAATCCTGAACGCCCTGGCGGTCCTTCTTGGCCATGTAACCCGTGATGCTGTCCTGAATCTGGACAATCGTCACTTCGCGGGTTTCCTTGGTGTTATTTTCGAGAGTGAACACGGTGGCGTTCACGGGGAGGCTGGAGAGGCGTTCGTCACCCGGAGTCACGTAGCTGGACTGGGTCTTGGTGATAGCGACACCCTTGCCTTCGTAAACAGTTTCGCTCACCGGATAGAGGGCGGTATATTTCATCTTGGCGGCGTCGTAGCCCGGCTGGCCGAGGAATTCGGAGTCGTTTGCCCAGGCGGCGGTGAGGGCGCCTTCGCGGGCTGCCTTTTCGCCAATCATGCCATCGAAGAAGTCAATGAGAACGGCGCGGTTGATGGCGGCGGTGTCCTTGCCTGCAGCGATCAAAGCCTGGGTGCGGTCGCTGAACTGGATGTGCCAGCGTTCAAAGGCGGCCTTGTTCGTTGCCAAAAGAGTCTTGTCGGCAAGTACCTTGTTGAGCTTGGCTTCTGCCTTCTTCTGATCCTTCATGTCGGCATCGCCGAAAACGCGCGCACCGTTTGCATCGAGGAGCGGGAAGTTGTTGTTGTAGATGCCGAATGCGGCGAAGTTGCCAATCACAAGAGCGGCCTTCGCGTCGATTACGGATTCGCGGAAGAAGAAGTTGTTGAAGCGGAGGTCAGCGGGCTTTTCGGTGCGGACCTGCACGCCAGGCATCACGTTCATCACGGGAGTGGTGCCTGCAGGCGTTGCGGTGAATGTGGAGCCGATACCGCCGACAGCAATACCTGTGGTAGAAGGTGTCGTAGAAAGCGGGGTGTACCAGGGCTGGATAAATTCCACGGCGAGGCCCGGGGTCATCAGCTTCTGGACGGAACCGGCCTGTTTGGCGCCGGCGAGGTAATCTTTGATGCTCATAGTGAATGTCCGTATTAAGGTTTTTATGGTATGGAAAGATAGTAAATAAGGGGTTAGAGCCGACCGCATCAACCCTAATACCTACAACCTATGACCTAAAACCTCACCACTAACCACCCACCACTCATTTACTATATTGCTGCCGTTTTTAAGGGAGCTTTATGAAAAGCAAATTGTTTGGGATTATTATCTTGATGGTGGCGGGCCTTATTTTTGCCCAGTCTGAATCTGCGCCTTCGGAACCGACTGTCGCCAAGCCCGCCCCTCGCGAGCATCGCGGGTTTTACAACAGCGTGTCATTCGGAGCGGCCTACAACTGGTACAAGAACAGCAAAGAAGAGCATGATCATTACAACGATGGTTACGGGAGTGATTACCGGAATCGCGATGTAGATTATTTTGAGTACTACGGCGGAACATTCCCTGTCTTTGAATTCAAGTTCGGCACGGCCTTTGCCAACCTGATTGCCTTCCACACGGTTTTCAATCTGGGATTCTTTACGGGAACAATGGACTACGGTTACCGGGAATATCGTGTGTTTTGCAAAGCCGATGAAAAATGCCCCGCAAAAGTGACAGAGGACGAAACCAAGGAAATGGAATCTTCTGACGGGTACAATTTCAGGACCTACATCGGTTTCGGTTCAACGATTTATCCTTTCCGCGACAAGAATTCGGCCCTGAACGGTTTCTTTTTGGGAGGTTCCGTTGGCTACGCCGCTTTTGTAACCTTGATCAACGGCGGTTCTCGGGAATTCAGTTTCAATTCGGGAACGGCCTTCCAGGTGGAACTGGGCAAGGACTGGTGGATGAACGACCACATGTCTATCGGCGTGAGCCTTGGCTATGCCCGGACTGGCCTGGTCTGGAATACGGTGGACTCCCACGATGACGATAATGTGATATCCCTTTCGTTCAGGCTTACCCGGGGATAGTCGCCAATGAAATTCTTTAAGATATTAGCGATCGTCGCTCTGCTTGTGGTGACTTCGTGGGGGCAAGAGACCAAGCCCCAAAAGACGCGGCCGCCCTATGAACATCGTGGATTCTTTTTTAGTGCGGGGACAGGCGTGGCCTATACGAATTTGAAGGCTTACCAGGAAGATTCGGACGGAAGCTGGGAAGAAAACACAAGTCGGGAATTTTCGGGCTGGTCTGCACCCCTTTTCGATTTCAAGTTCGGAAAGTCCATTGCCAATTTAATCGTGCTACATTCCCGGTTTGAACTGGCGACCTATTCCGGAGAAACCGATTATTATTACACCGAAAAATCCTACAGTGAAGGCATAAACCTTTTTGGAATCAGTCTCCCGAAGTATAACACGGATGAAAAGAAATCCTTGGACAGTTATGCTTTTTCTTTCTCTTTGGGCCTTGGGTTTATGGTGTATCCCTTCCGGAATCCCCGCTCCGTGATGAACGGCTTTTATGTGGGCTTTTCCAGCGGCATGGATGCCTTTTTGGCGCTATCCGGAGATGACGATGGCGATATCGATGTGGCTTCCGCCTTCACGCAGTACGAAGTGGGCAAGGACTGGTGGGTGAGCGAAACCTGGTCCTTGGGGGTTGCCTTTGCCTTTTCTTTACACGCCTTTGTCGAAGACGGCGCTGCCAACGATGGTGGTGACCGAGGAACCTTCAAGTTCCTGATTCGCTTGACTCGAGGATAGCGTTTATGTCATTCCCGCGAAGGCGGGAATCTCCCTTATTTTTTGATTAGTCTGTATTTCAGATACCCCGCCATCTGTAGCGGGTGGCAGAAGGTGCCGTCGGCCATTTTCGCCTGCAGTTCCTTGTCGGAAAGTTCCAGAGATTCGATTTCTTCGTTGCTGTCAAAGTGGGTGTTTCCGCCTTTGACCACCCCGTCGATGAACACTACGTGAAATACACCGCGATGCCTGTCCGGGTTCACCGGGAAAGTGCCGATGAACTTTGTCATCCCCGGCTTGATCGGGGATCTGCTCTCGTCTAACATGTACCCGCATTCTTCCTGCAGTTCCCGGAGGGCGGCCTGCTCCGGCGTTTCGCCCTTGTCGATGATTCCTGCAGGGAACTCCAGGGCGATTTTTCCGGTGCCGTGGCGGTATTGCTCCGTCATGACCCACTTGCCCTGGGCGGTACGGGCAAGAATCAGCACCCAGTCCGGCTGCCAAAGCGTGTAGAAATCGTCGATGACCTTGCCGTTCGGCAGTTCGCAGGTCTCCTTGGCCACTTTGAGCCAGGGGGCATCTACCAGGTATTCCGTCTTGAGCAACTTCCAAGGTTTCATAACTTAAATATAATTCCTAAATCCGAAATCCGAATTCATAAATGGAACTACCCTTCCAGCTTGTTCTTCAAGTAATGCCTTGAAGTCCAGGAGAAGTAGAGAATATCCGCAATCACCAGCGCCACGGCGCAGGCCAAGAATACGGGCTGGTGGTTGCCGAAATGCCCCGCCATGGAGCCGCCAGCCAAAATGCCAGCCCCAATGCCGATATCCCAGCCGGAGAGGTAGGTGCTGTTGGCGGTGCCCCGCTGGTCGTGGCGGGCCAGGTTCACGCACATGGTCTGATACCCCGGGAATATAAGCCCGAGGCTTGTGCCAATCAGGAATGCCGCCACAAAGAAGGTGATGGGGGAGTGGCTGAAGGCCAAGATAAAGTAGGCCACCACGTTCAGGGTCATGCCCGTACCCACCAGGTGAATCAGGTAGCCCTTGTCGATGAGCCGCCCCGTCATGACGCGGTTCAAAATGAGGCCTGCCGCAATCAGGGCGTAGAACCAGCCGGAGCCGCCGATGCCCAGTTCCTGGGCGTAGAGCGCGATGTAGTTGGTCACGGGCCCGTAGGCAAAACCCACGAAGATAAAGTTTGCAAACTGCGGGACGGCGCGGGTCAAGAAAAACCGGTCCAGCGAAAGGGGCGCGTGGGGCTTTTTCTCCTTGCGGGGAACGTTTAAAGTCTGCACCAGGACAAGGCCGATGACGCACAATGCGATGGAAATGATAAACACGATGGTGTCGCCGAAGGCCTCGTACAGGAACATGCCTGTCATGGGGCCCGTGGCGAACGCCAGGTTCACGCTGATGCCGAAGTAGCCGATACCTTCGCCGCGACGGCTCGCGGGCAGGGCATCGATGGCCACCGTGTTGCTCGCCGTGCTGGAAATCCCGAAGAAAAGTCCGTGGGCAAAACGCACGGCGGCAAGGATGGGCAAGAAGGCCACCGTCTTGTAGCCCAGAAAGCACGCGGTAAAGGCGAAGAACGTCCAGAAATACAGAGGCTTACGGCTGAGGGTATCCACCAAAAATCCGGCGAAGGGCCTGCAGGCGAGCGCCCCGATGGTGTAAAGCGAGATGATGAAACCTGCGGTGGCGTTGTCGGTCTGGAATTTCTCGATGATGTAGAGGGGCAGAATCGGCAGCAGCTGGTAAAAACTGAAGAACAGCAAAAAGTTCGCGGCGGCCACCGTCACGAAGTTCCGGGTCCAAAGCGCGGGCTTGCTTGTGGAGACTTCTTCAGAATACATCATCTCTCGTCTACTTTCGTTCCAGCATCACGATGGTTTCCAGGTGCGGTGTGCCGGGGAACAGGTCCAGGGGCTGCACTTCACGCACGCGGTAGCCGTAGCGTTCCCATTCTTTGAGGGAGACGGGAATCTCGTCGGTGCCGCAGAACACGTGGGCGATGCGTAGGGGCTTTCGCATAGCAAGGGCGTGGATTACTCCGGGCTCGCAGCCCTTGCGGGGCGGGTCCAGCAGGATTTTCTCTGGCTCGTTCGGCACGGGCCTCGGAAGCCTTGTCTGCACGAATTCTTCGTCAATCTTTCCAGCGATAAAACGGTAGTTCTTCTTCAGGTGCTTGGCCGATGCCTTGGCGCAGTCGATGGAAGGACCTTCCCATTCCACGCCCAGTACCGACTTGGCGGCTTCGCCCAAGGCAAAACTGAACAACCCGTAACCGCAGTACAGATCCAGAAAGTGGTCTTCCTTGGTAAGCGATAGCAGGCGGCTCGCCGCCTTGATCAGGTTGTGGATCTGGCTCTCGTTAATCTGGCTAAATCCCGTCACAGGGTAGCGCAAACTGAACTTGCCCAGCCCAAGCGAGAGTTCCCGCGGGCCGTAAAGTTGCTTGAAGTTCAGGCCTTCGGTGGGCCGCTTGGATTCCAGGTAGTAATCCGACTCGGTGGTATCCACGTAGGCGTGTGCCGCCGTCACGTGGAAAGGCGATTTTTGCAGGGCGTCGGCAATCAGTTTCAGCTTGCGCACGATGCTGGCGTCAATCTTCTTGATGTTGAAAATCACCACCCGGTACTGGTAGGTGCCGCGAATAATAATCCAGTTCAGGGCGTAGGCCAGGGGCTTGTAGGCCGGCGTAATCAACTTTTCGAACAAAAAGTCGTAAATCTTGTTGTGCTCTTCGGGCTCCAGCATGGAATCCTGGCGGTCGAACTGCAAATTGCCCGGCTGCATGGACACACGGCGCTTGCTGGTGGTGCGGTAGGCACGGGGCAGCGGGCTTGCCACCACCTTCTGGGGGTTGCCGGCCAGGCGGTTCACGTCCCAGAATTCCCGGATGGCCAGGTCCTTTATGCGGAGTTCGTCCCTGTAGTCCAGCATGGCCAGGGATTCGCCGTGGGCGGAATCGGCTTCGCGGGTGTAGTTTGGAATCTGGTGAGCAATGGCTTGTTCAAAGAGCATGGCGCAAATTTAGAAATAAATAGGACAATATTTATTGACGAAGCTCTTTTTGTTTTATAATTTGACCTAATGTTCTTTTGGGGCAAAGCATGAATTTTTCATTAGCGAAGGTATTTATTTTTGTTGTGTTCACTTGCAATGTTTTTGCTGTAACAGTGGAAACAATGGACGAACAGGTTAATTCCAATAACTTGACGGTTCTTCGTCTTAGGATAAATAACGAAATAGGCGAACCTATTTACAATACGAGGGTAAAATATTTTGTAAGCGGTGTGCTCGGAAGGCCCGTTGTCGATGCTTATGATTTGGGAGGAGCAAGCCTCGGTGTAGATTCTTTAAACGAAAATCTCTGGGCGGTGACGGTAACCGTGGACACCTTGCCTTCGGGAATTTTTCCCTACGAGTCGGGTATTTGCCTAGGTATACATAACGCAAATTGGCTGCCAAGAGACAAGAACCTGGACCCTAGTTATATCGCGTCATCTAGTTTTGTTGTTAACGATAGAGTAGAATTGAATGTCGGTGGGAACCATTTGCCAGATGCGAAACCACTGGTGCTTTTTTCAGGAATGAGAATGCTTCTTGATGAGGGTGATTCCGTCCGATTTGCATGGCATGGTATTCCTAATGCGGAAAAATACAGACTTTCCGTTTATTCTTCAGATTCCCAACTGGTATATCAAAAGGAAACCTACGGGTATAGTGAGCCTGTGGCGCTGGATGCCGGGGATTACTTGTGGAGGGTTGAAGCGAAAAATTCAGCGACAGAGTACGGTATCGCAGGGTCAGGTGCTGGTGCACAGCTTCAATCATTGAGTGTCAGAGAAAAGGCGTCTCTACATATTCAGGAACAAGAATACTATGGTATAGAATCTGTATCGGGTCACAAGGACACCCCGATGCTTGTTGTGGGGTGGGGCGAGTATGCGGACCTTCGAGAGTGGGATAGACCTCACCTGAACCGTACGTTTTTGGACGAAAATGAAGCTTTTTCCTGTTGGGCGATTGCCATAAAAAATCTGAATAATTTTTACGGAGGAAATTTGTCGCTGGATGAAATCAGATGGTATGTGAAAAAGAATAAAACCGTATCATCTTTTGATTCCATCAATGCATTTGGTTTTTTGACGGAAGCGGAAGCATTGCCTTATGAAACCCAAGCAGGATTAAAATATGCATTGGATTCCACGGCATCCTATGCAAGGGTTGCTAATACTGATGGTCCTTTGACATATGCTGATGTTAAAACACATCTTCAAAAAGGGCGGGAAATACTTATAGATATATCATGGGGAGATAAAGGCAATACGCATCATATTATGCTGATAGACGCTTTCATTACAGCAGTCGAAGGGAATATTTTAAGGTGTATCAATGTTGATAATGTCGGGAGTCAGGGCTATTTTTGGGCAGATTCCCTTTTTAAAAAAACGAGTTGGTATATATTAGTTGACGCCCCTCAATCTGTTCGGAACATGGATCCGCTATTAGGTGTTGAGAAATACAATATGTACGATTCGTGGATTGAGTGGACGGATTCCGACGGGGACGGCGTTACGGATTTTGATGAGGTGTACCGCTTTGGGACCAATCCAAAGTTGGTAGATTCCGATTCTGATGGAGTAGACGACAAGGACGAAATACATTCCTATACATTATTGGAGAAAAGTCGGCTTAATTTAACGGGTTCTTATGTAGGCGCTTATGCAGATTTAACACAAATGCGACTTATTGGTGGTATAGAGAGGGAATACATGGCCGATGTGGATGATGATGGGTTGCGTGCGGAATTGGATCCCGATTCTGACAATGACGGCCTGCTGGATGGCATAGACCCAGAGCCTTATAAGCCTAATGGGGCTAGTGACTCCCTAGAAATAAACGAGCTTCCAAAGGATGTCATGCTGTATGCGTTGAAACAGCTAATTGTCAATGACGGGACGACTTGTTCAAACTCTATGTTGGATTACTGTTCATATGTGTCCGAAGACACGAGTTCTGATTATGGAATGTTTATGGGGGCCAGGGCTTCTGCTGCAAGACTTTTTGCACGAAATAATGTTTTTATTCGAAGCAACCCAGAGAACACCTTTATTGTCAACTATTATGGTTCTGACAATTTGGCGACTGCAAGGCCCGATGGTAAAATGACCATTGACAGACACTTTAGAGCTGAAAACTGGCCATGGAAATTGAACATCGTATTACCGTCCTTTGATGAGGGCGACTCCGTGTTGATTGTCCAATCAGGAGACACCTGTTTTTTAGGCGACAACGATCACTTTAGAATGCTGAAGGTTGAATCAGGCGGAGTTGTTTATTTCCCTGTAGGGAATGTTTATATCGGCGACTTGCAGTTGGATGCGGGAAGTTTGGTGAAGTTTGAAGATCAATCGCGAAATACGGTTCTTTATGTTAAGGGGAAAATTCTTTGGAAATCAAGATTTTCTTATAAGACTGGTTTTGGTTTTACTTATGACTTTGTAGCAAGACATTTCAAACTTGTTTATTCAGGAATAGGGCGTGTGTTTTTTGACACAAATTGGTATGGCACAATTATTGCGCCAAAAGCCAGGATTATATTAGGCCAAACTAATGCGAAAAATTTATATGGTCAGTTCTATGCTAATGAAATTGTAATACATCAATATTCTAATTTGAACCTCGTTCCCTTTGAATGGGAACAGGGTGGATTAGAGTATGCTTTTTTGTATGGAATGCTGAAATGGTAATATGATTATGAAAAATCTTTTGTTTTTTATTTCTCTTTTTGCCGCGTTGGCTTTTGCAAATAGCGATTGTCATGACTTTGCTTTTGTAATGACTTTCAGAGATTCAACGATATGGCTTCGCAACGAAATGTTTTATTCGGGGTGTTATGCGGTTGTTGATGACACGCTTTCCGAAACGCTTATTGATGGTTATAAATGTGTAAAACAAAGGGATAAAGCGGAAAAGGCTTATTTGGATTCTAATGTGTTTCTTTACAGGCAAAAAGAATCTGGAGCTT
This sequence comes from Fibrobacter succinogenes, assembly GCA_902768715.1. Lineage (GTDB taxonomy): Bacteria > Fibrobacterota > Fibrobacteria > Fibrobacterales > Fibrobacteraceae > Fibrobacter > Fibrobacter succinogenes_L. The sequence continues at coordinate 11,544 of CACXMH010000029.1, forward strand.
ATGCTCTTTATGTTTACATGGTTTATGAAATTTCCAATGGAGAAGTACAGAGTTTAGCGACACATAATATAGGCGAAATTTTTAAAGATGAATTTTTGCATTGGCAACAATGCGGTATGTTGAAACTGACCTATGAAGGGGCAGATAGCTTGGCAACATCGTTGGTTGAACCATTAAACGATTTTTTTGAGGGTAAAATAGACGTTGTTCTAACGGAAAATTTTTACGTTGATATGAATCCTCATAAAATGCCTAGTCAAATCTCACAATGGGTTCAAGAAACCTGCGCAACAGAACAATCCCCCCCCTCTGATACGGGAACGAGCCCTAACAACAGGGGACCTGAAGCGCTTGAGTCCTTGCAGTGGCTAAAATACTCTAGTGCAGGCGTCGTCTTTGAAAATGGTGTGGCTCATATCCCGAACTATCTGCGGGGGGAGAAGTATTTTGTTTTCGACATGAATGGCAAGGTTGTCCAAAAAGGTGTTGCTGAAGAATCAGTCTATATGTTGATTACCCCTGCAATTTTAAAAATTGGGAGCAAGAAGCCGTTTTTGCTAAAGTGATGCTTTTTCGCCGTGGGCGGAGTCGGCTTCTTTTGTGTATCCCGGAATCTGGCGTGCAATGGCTTGTTCGAATAGCATGGCCCAAATTTAGAAATAAAAGCCTCAAAAAAAGACCCCTCCGAAGAGGGGTCTAAGAGCGGCGGACCGGGATCGAACCGGCAACCATTAGCTTGGAAGGCTAAGGCTCTACCATTGAGCTACCGCCGCGAGCAAGCACAATTATACAAAAATCGGGCGTTTTTTAAAGGGGTTGGCCCAAAACTTGTTGGAAAATTTTCTGAATCTTACTAAATTTTGCCCCACATTAACCTTATACCGAGGAGCTTACTTGTATCCCAATCCGCGCGACCGCCGCATGCCCAACCGTCCCAGTGACGGAACTCGTATCAACGAGGACATCCACATTTCGCCCATCCGACTGGTGAAGGAGGACGGCGAGGCCGTCATCATCGAGACGAGCAAGGCGCTGCAGATGGCAAAGGACGCCGGACTGGACCTGGTGGAGGTGTCTCCCAACGCCAAGCCGCCGGTATGCCGCATCATCAACTACGGCAAGTTCAAGTTCGAGCAAATCAAGAAGGCCAAGGCCGCCAAGGCGAAGCAACACGTGGTGAAGCTGAAAGAAATCAAAATGCACCCGAAGACTGCCGAGAACGACTACCAGTACCGGATCAAGCAGGCCTCCGAGTTCCTTCAAGACGGTATGAAGGTGAAACTGATTATGCAGTTCCGTGGGCGCGAGATGGCGCACATGGACTACGGCAAGCGCCTGATGGAGCGCGCTAAAGAAGAGTTGCTCCAGTTTGGCGATTTGGAAATGGATTCACGGGTGGAGGGCAACACCATGCTCTCTATCTATGGTCCAAAACGCGGTGCAGGCTCTGCCAAAAAGCAGGACCAGGCACCAAAGCCCGTAACCGAGCCAAAGGCAGCAGGTGAGGCTTCAACTTAAACCCAAGAGGTAAAAATGCCTAAAATGAAAACACACAGCGGTGCAAAAAAGCGCTTCCGCGTGACTGGCTCCGGCCACGTCAAGTTCAAGCGTGCTGGTATGCGCCACATTCTTGCCAAGATGACCACCAAGCGTAAGCGTAACCTGCGTAAGGGCGCTCTCGTTAAGAAAGTCGATGTTTACCATGTCAAGCGTCTGCTTGTCCAAGCATAAGGAGTGTAAGAATGCCACGCGCTAAAACCAGAGTTCCTTCCCGCGAACGCCGCAAAAAAATCCTCAAGGCCGCCAAGGGTTTCTATGGCCGTCGCAAGAGCAACCTCCGCCTTGCCATTGACGCCGTAGCCCACGCCGGTCAGTATGCCTACGCTCACCGCCGCGACAAGAAGGGCGATTTCCGCACTCTGTGGATCACCCGCTTGAACGCTGCAGTCCGCGAACACGGCATCAGCTACAGCCAGTTCATCTTCAAGCTTTCCAAGTCGGGCATCCAGCTGAACCGCAAGGTTCTTGCTGACATGGCCGTCGCCGATCCCGAAGCATTCGCCAAGGTCGTGGAAACCGTGAAGGCTGCTTAATAGCTGAACAAACGCGAGAAATTGCGCCCTGCTCTTAACGGAGCGGGGCGCTTTCTTTTTGTATTAGGTGGTGGGGGAGGCTTCCCCCTGCTTGCAGCCCACTGCGTGGTCTTCCAGCACCCCCTCGGCATGGTTTAGCAGTTCCTCTAAAAATTCTATAATTCATCCCATGAAAAATTGTTTCAAGAATTTTTTGCGTGGGGCATGCGCCTTGGCCTTTGTGGCAGTGGCAGCTCATGCCGCAGTGAACATGCCGGTCCACAAGGAAGTGTTGGATAACGGCCTTACGGTCCTGTTGCACCCGAACTCCCAAGCTCCTACGGTGAGCTGCAGGCTTTTCTATGTGACTGGGTCTGTCCACGAAGTTCCGGGCAAGTCCGGACTTGCCCACATGTTGGAGCACGAACTTTTCAAGGGTACGAACAAGGTGGGCATTACCGACAGCGTTGCCGACGCCCGGTTCATGGCGGTACAGGATTCCCTGCAGGCCTTGATTCGTTCGGCGAAATTGTCGGCCGATACGGCTGCGGTCAAAAAGCTCACGGCGGAACACGATTCCGTGGTGAATGAACACCGCAAGATTTTCGTGAAGGATGAACTGTGGAGCGCCTACCAGGCGGCAGGCGGCACAGGCCTCAACGCTTTCACCTCTGACCTGATGACGGCTTACATCGTGACGCTCCCCAAGGACAAGATTGAACTGTTCATGTGGCTGGAAGCGGACCGCATGCAGAACGCCGTACTGCGGGAGTTCTATTCGGAGCGTTCCGTGGTCCGCGAAGAACGTCGCATGCGTTACGACGACAAGCCTGCGGGCCGTTACATCGAGACGTTGAACTCCATGATTTACGAGGCGTTTCCTTACCGCGTGCCCACCATCGGCTGGCCCAGCGACATCGACAACCTGACTCGGGAAATGGCGGCGGAACACTACCGCAAGTATTACAAGCCCCGCAACGCCATTCTCGTGCTGGCGGGGGATTTGGACACGACGGCCACCATGGAAATGGTGAAGAAGTATTTCTCGAATATCCCTGCAGGGGAGGCGTTCCCGCCTCTCACCATCCGTGATCCGGAACAGGCCGGCGAAAAGCGGCTGGTGGTCAAGCGCCCCGACGCTCCCAATATGTACGACCTGGTTTTCAAGACGGCAGAAGTGGGTGACAAGAGCCTTTATGCTCTCGACATTATCGAAGGTGTACTGAACGGTCGTTCCGGCAGGCTCTATAGGCGCCTGGTGGAGCAGGAAAAGCTTGCCGTCGGTATTCGCTCCAGCAATAGCCCCAACAAGTACGTCTCCGAATTCGGGGTTCATGTGAACCTTCGTCCTGATGCAGACGAAGCCAAGGTGGAGCAGATTGTCTGGGAAGAACTGGAAAAGCTGAAGACCGAGCCTCTGAGTGCCCGCGACTTTGAAAAGGTCAAGAACCATTCCTATGCGGCCCTGGTCCGTAGTCTGACCGACATGGAGAATGTGGCCACCATGCTCGCCTGGTACGAGATGTACGGAGACTACAACATCTTCTTGAACTGGGCCGACGAACTATCCAAGGTCACCGCCGCCGACGTTCAGGAAATTGCCCAGAAGACCTTCGTTAAGGAAAAATCCGTTTCGGGATTCCTGCTGAAAAAGTAACGCGTCACCGTTACCGCGCGGCCAGTTCTTCGGGCGTGCGGCTCAAAATATCCCAGTCGCCCCGCTTGATAATCTTGTAGGCGTAGCCCTGTTCGGTAAGGAACAGCTGGCGGTTCATGGAGAACTCCTGCTCCTTGGAATCCTGGGTCACGATACTGTAGAAGTGGGCGGTGCCGCCGTCACTCTTTGGGCGCAAGATGCGGCCCAGTCGCTGGGCTTCTTCTTGCCGGCTGCCGAAGGTGCCGGAAATCTGTATCAGGATGTTGGCGTCGGGAAGGTCGATGGCGAAGTTGCCTACCTTGGAGACCATCAGGTTTTTCTGCTCGCCCTTGCGGAAGGCGGCGTAGAGCCGTTCGCGTTCCTTGTTGGGGGTCTTGCCAGTAATCAGCGGGATTTCCAGCTCCTGGGCCAGCTTTTCCAGCTGGTCGATGTACTGCCCGATGATGAGCACCCGGTCGTCGGGCTTGTCAAAGTGGGCGAGGAGGCGCTTTACGATATCCGTCTTTTCGGGATTGGTGCTTGCGAGAGTGATCTTTTCACGGACCGGCGCCAGGGCGTATTTCATCTTCAGTTCCGCTTCCATGGGAATGCGGATCTCGTTACAGTCGGCAGTGGCAATCCAGCCCTGGGCCTCCAGTACACGCCAGGGGATGTCGTATTTCTTGGGCCCGATAAGGCTGAACACTTCCGTCTCCTTGTGGTCTTCGCGGACCAGGGTGGCGGTAAGTCCCAGGCGGCGGGTGGCCTGCATCTCGGTACTCAGGCGGAACACCGGGGCAGGGAGCAGGTGCACCTCGTCGTAAATCATGAGTCCCCATTTCTGTTCGCTGAACAGGGGGAAGTTCGAGAGTTCCTTCTTGACCTCTTCGTCGCTCAGGTCGTCCGGTTCGGGTTCGCCCTGCTTGTTCGGGTCCTTCACCTTTTTGCGCTGGGTGAGAATCTGGTAGGTGGCCACGGTCACGGGGCCGATTTCCTTCACTTCGCCGGAGTATTCCTTCACCTGGTCGAGGGTCAGGTCCGTCTTGTCGCAGATTTCGCGGATCCACTGGCGGGAGGCGGAAATGTTGGGCGTAAGGATAAGGGTCTTGGTCTGGATGAGGGCCATGGTGGCAAGACCGATGACCGTCTTGCCCGAACCGCAGGGCAGCACGATAACGCCGGAGCCGCCCTTTTCCGAACCGCTGGCGTAGAACACCTGGGCGGCTTCTTTCTGGTAGTCGCGGAGCTTGAACTCCTTGCCTTCGAGGGTGGTCTCCCGGAGCTTGATGGGGAGCGGGTCGCCCTGGACATATCCTGCCAGGTCTTCCACCGGGAATCCGGCGTTGGTAAGTGCCATCTTCAGGTGACCGCGACGTTCCGGGTCCACTTCGGCGTGGGAATCGTCCAGGAATTTCTGGATAAACGGCTCCACTTCTTTCAGGTGGCAAATCTCGGTGAACATGTAGGTGTCGTCGGATTCCAGCAGCAGGCGGTCAACCTCTTTGCGGAGGCGGAGCAGCCCGTACCTGGCCATGTAGTCTTCCACCTCGGTAATCACCGTCTGGGGAATGGGGTAGCGGCTCTGGCTTTCTAGCCGTTCCAGCACTTCTGTTGCGCGGAGGCCCGTGGAAGCCGCGTTCCAGAGGCTCAGGTGAGAAATCTTGTAGGTGTGCAGGTGCTCGGGGCTCTTGACCAGTTCGGTGAAGGGAGCGATCGCGTCCCGTGCGGATTCGTAGTTGGGATTGTCCACCTCGACCATGATTTCGAGGTTGCTCTGTACAATGATAGCGCCATTCGGATTCATAGGGCGGCAAATATAGTAAAATAGGGGTTAGGTAGTAGGTTGTAGGTATTAGGGCTGCGGGTCTCAAGAAGTGTCATCCCCGACCCATTCGACAAGCTCAGGGCAGGCTCCGGTCGGGGATCCGCTGGATGTGGACGAAGGTCGTTAGGGATTAGGATTTAGGGGCTAGGATCTAGGGTTTAGTAAAGCTGGTCTCAAGAGTTTTTTTGGGGCGGGAGGGGGAGGTATCCCCCTGGCTCGCACGCGCTTGCGCTTGTTGCTCACCACCCCCTCTTGCCGGAATAGCCCCGCAGGACATTTCAGGCATAAAAAGTCCCGCTTTCTGAAAGAAAGCGGGACTTTCGAGCCACCCAGCAGATTTGAACTGCCGACCTGCTGATTACGAATCAGCTGCTCTACCAGCTGAGCTAGAGTGGCGTTGCGGGCTCAAAGATAGCAACAGGCCCTTTTTTTGTCAATATCGGGGCTGTTTCGGTTGGCAAGATTCCCGAATTTTTCTATGATTGCTCACAAAATTTCAAAATGGATGCATATTATGGCTAACGAAGCAAATGCGAACAACTCTGAAATCAAGGAATTTTTTGTCCGTCATGGCAGCAAGGTCGTAGTGGCCCTGGTGGTCATTCTCGCCGTAGTGGCGGGCGTGGTCCAGCTGAGGGATTCCCGCAAGGCCGCCGCCGCCGAACAGACCGAACTTCTGGGTGCGGGCATGACCATGCTCTACGCCAACGATAAGGACAACGCCCTGGCCGAATTCGAATCCAAGATCAACGGCCGTTCCCTGGAAGGCCTTGCCCTTGCCAAGGCTTGCCTCTATGCGGGCAACATCAAGTACGAAAAGGGTGACCTGGACGGTGCCGCCGCCCTGTTCCAGAAGTCTTTGGACAACGCCGGTTCTGTGGTGCTGGTCCGCTCTGCCGCCCTCCACGGTCTTGCCTCCGTGAAGATGGAAAAAGAAGACTACGCCGCCGCCGCCAACCTGCTGGAAAAGTATGTGAGCGAGTTCGGCAAGCGCACCGGCGACAAGGAAGACCGCTTCCAGAAAGAAGAACCTGTGGACGAAGCCCCCATGGTGGCCGACGCCATGTGGAAGCTTACGCTGGTCTATCAGCAGCAGGGTCTTGACGCTAAGGCCAAGAACACCGCCGAACGCCTTCTGGAAGTCTATGGCGACAACCAGAACTACGCCGACAAGGCCCAGAAGTTCCTGGCTTCCCTGTAGTTCCGAAACGGTTCATTCAGTGTAATTGTCATGCCCGCCACCGTGCGGGCATCTCCTTTATGACGCCCCCAGGCAGAGTTCACTTGTCATTCTGAGCCACGTATGTGGCGAAGGATCCAGGCCCGAAGAATTTATTTCTTCAGTATGGCCCTCAGCTCGTCCGCCGCGCGCTCCAGGTCGTCGTTCACGATGGTGTATTCGTACTTGCCTTTGGTCTTTGCGAACTCCATCTCTTTTTTGGCGTTGTGGAGTCGGGTCTGGATGACCTCTTCGGAGTCGGTGCCGCGACCCCGGAGCCTGCGTTCCAGTTCCTCTTCGCTGGGCGGCAAAATCAAGATGCCCGTGGCATCGGGATACACCTTGTCAAAGTTCACCTTGCCGAAAACGTCCAGGTCAAAGAGAACCCGCTTGCCCTGCTTGAGCATGTCTTCTACAAAACTCTTGGGGGTTCCGTAGTAGTTCCCGTGGACCAGGTTGTATTCCACCAGGGCGTCGTCCTTGATCATCTGCTCGAACTCTTCCTTGGTCTTGAAAAAATAGTGGACTCCGTTTACCTCGCCTTCACGGGGGGCGCGGGTAGTGGCGGAAATGGAATACACAATGTCAGGAAACTCCCCGATGACCTTGTCCTTCAGGGTGGTCTTGCCTGCGCCGCTGGCGGCGCTCATCACGAACAGTTTGGATTTCATTTTTTATCCTCAATATACAACGGTCTCTGCTTGACTTCGTCGTAGATGCGGCCGATGTATTCGCCCAAGATTCCTATAGAAATGAGTTGCACTCCGGCAAAGAACACGATGGCCGTCATGAGGGATGCCCAGCCCGGCACCGTGGTGGCGGGAGAGAGGATTTTTTCCAGAATGGACCAGACGAAAACGCCGAAGGCGATGAGGGTGGCCAACAGCCCGATGTAGAAACTGACTTTTAGCGGGGCGGAACTGAATCCGGTGATGCCGTCGCCGGCCAGGTGGAGCATCTTGCGCAGGGGATACTTGGACGAGCCTGCGGTACGTTCGGCACGGTCGTACTTGACGCCGATCTTCTTGAAACCAACCCAGCACACCAACCCGCGCAAAAAACGGCTTCGTTCGGGCAGGTTTTTCAGCTGATCCACCACGCAGCGGTCCATCAGGCGGAAATCGCCGGTGTCGGGAGGAATTTCGATGTTGGTAAGCTTGCCGATGAGCCTGTAGAAGCAGTAGGCGGTAAAGCGCTTGAAGATGGTTTCGCCCTTGCGCTTGTTACGTTGTGCGTAAACCACCTGGTAACCTTCACGCCATTTCTCGAGCATCTCGTGGATGAGGGCGGGAGGATCCTGCAGGTCTCCGTCGATAATCACTACCGCATCACCTTGGGCATGGTCCAGCCCGGCGCTAAAAGCGGCCTGGTGTCCGAAATTCCTACTGAAGTTCACCAGCTTGTTGGCAGAACCTGCGGGAATCAGACCTTCCAGGATTTCACGGGTGCGGTCCTTGGAACCGTCGTTCACGAAAATCAGTTCGTGCTCGATTTCCTTGAGTTCTTCTTCTAGAACCCGGTAGGTTTCGGCAACGATTTCTTCTTCGTTATAGACGGGGATGATGACGGACAATAACATACGATTAATATAGTAAAGTGATTAATGTGAAGTGACAAATGTGGGATGGATAATCACACATTCCACATTTCACATCTCACATTTGTTTACGGGACTAGCACCGGATTCACAAAGTCCACGTGGCTACAGTCGATGCTTCCCTTGGCCGTTGTCTTGAGGGTGAG
>CACXMH010000029.1:20068-57213 GCA_902768715.1 Fibrobacter succinogenes
TGGAGGCTTCCGGCCTTGAACACCGGCGTTTCGGCAAGCACGTTGCCATCGCCCAGCACCTGCACGGACACGCCTTCGCTGCAGAGGGATTCGTCGTCCAGACCCACTCCCGCGCGGAAGGTCTTGAACGCTCCCGCAATACCATAGACGGTTTCGGAGGCGGCGTGGGTGGCAATCCCGTTTTCAAAGACCTGCCCGTTGATAGTCAGGGGCTTGCCTTCGATGCTCTTGTTCATGCCTATGTTGCCCCATTCCTGTTTGTGGGATTCGTAACGCATGTCCGTCAGTTTCTTGACGCCGTTCCCTTCGTTGAAGAAGGTCTTGTTCACTTGGGCCAGGACCTTGTTGCCGTCCAAGACAATATAGCGGAAGGTGTTGTAGCCGGGCTGCAACTTGTCGTAACTCACCAAGATGTTGTATTCTCCGGGAACGAAGGCGGTATCTTTCAGCAGGACCCTGTCGTGCACAATCCGGAGAGTCCAGTTCTTGGGAGCACCCCTCTGTTCCTTCAGTCTGAAATTCAGGAGCAGCGGGGATTCGCTCGGATTTGCCGCAGCGCTGTCGCCTGTAGTTATAGCGGCGCTGTCACTTGCCGGGGCGGCTATGCCCCTTGTGGGCTCGGAAACATAGATGATTTTAGTAGGATCGTAATTCTTGCGCCCGTTGAACTTTGCAATCTGCACCCAGTAGTTGTTGGTGATCAAGACGTTCTTGACCCCTTCCAGGTCCATTTCCCGTTCGAACACGTCGCAGGTGGTGGCGATACGGTGTTCCACCGCCTTCTTGTGGTAGGTCTGGCTGTCCCAGCAGTCCAGACCGCGGATGTAATAGACCTCGCCGTTGTACTTGTCCAGCAGTTCCTTGATCTTGCCGTCGTTCATCTGGCGGACCTTGTCGTAGTGGTAGGCGGATACGCCGTAGGCGATAAAGTGCCAGGGCCTGCCGTAGATAAACAGCTTGTTCGTGGGTTGCTGTTCGTTCAGCCATTTCCAGATTTCCTGCTCCTCGGTGGTCAGGTGGTTTCGGTTGTACATGATGTTCTTGTTGAAGTCCTGCTTGTAATGGAAAGTCCAGCCTGCAAAGAGAAGCGTAAAGAGGAGTCCAAGCACCAGCACCGCCGAGGTCTGCTTCTTGGTCTTGGAGTCCGTACCGAAATATTCAATCAGGTGGGCTACCGGCAGCGCCGCCAAAAAAGCCATGCTGGGAATCATCACCAGGCTGTAGCGCTGGTTGATTTCGATACCGAAGTCGCCGGACACGTTTTCCAGAATCATGTAGGTCTGGATATGGTACAGGGCGAGGAACACGAGAACTTCCAGGTAGAACTTGTTGCCCTTGCGGAAATCCATGACGGCGCGGTAGATCAGGTACAAGAGCCCGGCAAGGAACAGCCAGTTGAAATAGGTGAGGAAGGGGTTTACAAGTTCGCCCTTGTCGTTCAGGGGCTTGGTCATGACTTTCCAGTTGTTCACCAGGTCTTCGATAAAGTGACCGTGGGCAGAGAATTCGCCGCCCTGGAATCCGAATCCCTGGAAATAACTGATGGTAAGCAATGCAGGTACGGAGAACAGGGAGAGCACCACGAAAAAGACAGGGGCCTTGAAATCCTTCTTGTCCAGCATTTTCGGCAGGGCGAACAGGATAAAGGGCAGCAGGCAGAAAACCGTTTCTTGGCGGGTCTGGGCAAAGAAGGCAAGGGTGAGGGCGAGGAGCGCCCAGTGCCGGACAGTGTTGCGGTCAAAGGCCCAGCGGAACACCAGCAGGGAAAGGGCCGAAAGGAAAATGTACAGGGGCTCTACCGACATGGCGCGGAACTGGAAAAGCACCGTGGGCTGTAACGCCATGAGAAGGGCTGCGAAGAATGCCAGCAGGGGCTGCCTTGTCCAGGCCACGATGGCGAGGAACATCAGCAGGAAGGTGAGGGGAAGCATCAGCAGTTCGCCCTTGAAAATCCAGTGCAGGTCGTTTCCGAGCAGGGGCATTCCCAGGGTGTAGATGAATGCCAGACCCTTGGTCTTGAAACTGTTGCTCTTGTTGGTGCAGTTCAGCGTGCCGTTCTCGAATTCGCCCTGGTTGCAAGTGCCGGACTGATGATTGAGGTACATGTTCTGGGCCACCGACATGAACACGCTTTCGTCGCTCTGGACCCTGTGCCGGGCCTCTATCTGGGTGCCGGCGAAGACGGCGATGGCGATGGCCGAAATCAGGGCGGCAAGGGCGATGGGCTTTTCGGGGAGGATTCCCTTCAGCCATTCACGAAAGTCCTTGTTCAGGGAGACAAGCAGGGCGATTCCTGCCACCAGCTGCACCATAAAGAGGGGGAGGGGCAGGTTCAGGTCCAAAATGCGGATGGTGTCCTTGTGGCCCACGTTGGGTCCCAGGTAGATAAGGAAGGGAATGGCCAGGGCGATAACGAGCCCGATGATTCCTACGGGGTGGAGTAAGTTCTTGAGTAGCAACGAAATAAAGCTTTTCATGTTGTTCGAAAAAATTCGGGGTTCTTTTTTTGAATTTACACAAATATAATTTTTTCTCATATAGGGGCTCTGCAGCCCTAGAATACCTTGAGAAAATGGCCCAAAAAAACTAGATTTGGGGCGCAAAAATTATACCCAAAGAGGTTGGTCGTGCAAGACTCATTAGTTACCAAAGCCGCAGACAATGTCCGTATCCTTTCCGCCGCCATGGTCCAAAAGGCCAAGTCCGGTCACCCGGGTGGCGCCATGGGAGCTGCCGACGCCATAACGCTTCTCTATTCCGAGTTCTTGCGCTTCGATCCCGACGATCCGAACTGGATGGCCCGCGACCGGTTCTTTATGGACCCCGGCCACATGAGCCCGCTCCTCTATTCCGAACTGGCCCTGGTGGGTCGGCTTACCATGGACGACATCAAGAATTTCCGCCAGCTGGGTTCCCGCACGCCGGGCCACCCCGAGGTAGATGTGGCTCTCGGTATCGAGAACTCTTCGGGCCCTCTCGGCATTGGTCACGGCATCGCCCTGGGTGCAGCCATTGCGGAACGCTTCATGGTGGAACGTTTCGGCAAGATTCTGGAACACAAGACGGTGTGCCTGGTTTCTGATGGCGGCCTCGAAGAGGAAATCGCTTACGGCGTGGGCCGTATTGCCGGCCACCTCAAGCTTTCCAACCTGATTTTCTTCTACGACGCGAACCAGGTGCAGCTCAGCTGCAAGACCGAAGAGGTCATGAGCCACGACTTTGTGGCCCAGTATGAGTCCTGGGGATTCCGCGTGATTGAATGCGACGGCAGCAACATCGCCGAACTCCGCAAGGCCTTCAAGGCGGCCTGGGCCGAAACGGAACGCCCGGTGCTCGTCTATGGCCACACCACCATGGCCAAGGGCGCCGTCGCCGAAGACGGTCGCAGCTACGAAGGCGAGGTCAGCACTCACGGTCAGCCCCTGAATGCTGCCGGAGCATCTACTGAAGCTACCGTCAAGAACCTGGGAGGCAATCCCGAAGACCCGTTCCAGATTTTCGACGACGTGAAGGCCGGTTTCGAAGCCCGCAAGCAGGAACTTCGCGGTATCGCCGCCGAATGGAAAAAGCAGAAGGCCGAATGGGACAAGGCTAACGCCGAGAAGTCCGCCACTCTGAACGAATGGCTCTCGGGCAAGGCTCCCAAGCTGGACCTTTCCAAGCTCCCCATCAAGGAAGGCGTGGCTACCCGTGTTACTAGCGGTACGGTGCTGGGCTACCTGGCCGAAAATTACCACAACATCATCTGCAGTTCCGCTGACCTTTCCAATTCCGACAACACCCAGGCCTTCCTTAACAAGACGGGTATTTTCCGTCCGAACGATTTCAAGGGCGCCTTCGTGCAGGTGGGCGTGGCGGAACTGACCATGGGCGCCATCTGTAACGGTATCGCCCTGCATGGCGGGCTGTATCCGATTTGCGCTACCTTCTTCGTGTTCAGCGACTTCATGAAGCCCGCCATCCGTATGGCAGCCCTCATGGGACTCCCCGTGAAGTACGTGTTTACTCACGACAGTTTCCGCGTGGGCGAAGACGGTCCCACACACCAGCCCATCGAACACGAAACCCAGATCCGCCTGCTGGAAGACCTCAAGAAGGAAAACGGCAAGTCCGAAATGCTGGTGCTCCGTCCGGCGGATGCCTTCGAGACTCTGGCTGCCTGGGAAATGGCCTTTGAAAACAATGACAGCCCCACGGCTCTTATTCTGACCCGTCAGGTGGTGAAGAGCCTTCCCGGCGAGAACCGCTACGAAGCCGCCAAGGCCTGCCGTAAGGGCGCCTACGTGGTAAGCGACAACACTGCCGCTGGCGAAAAGCCGGACTTGACCCTGGTGGCCAACGGCTCCGACGTGCTGCTGGAACACGAAGCCGCCGAAGTTCTCCGCGGCGAAGGCAAGAAGGTTCGTGTGGTTTCTATGATCAGCCCGGCCCTGTTCCTTTCCCAGCCCAAGGATTTCCGCGACAAGATTCTGGTGCCCTGGACTCCGGTGTTCGCCCTGAGCAGCGGTCTTCCGGTGCTGTTCGACCGTGTGGTGGGCGGCTTCGGTAAGGCTTGCGGTCTGGAACGCTTTGGCGCTTCCGCTCCGGCCGGTGTGCTGGAGAAGGAATTCGGCTACGTGCCCGAGGCCGTGGTCAAGGCCGCTAAGGAATACTTGGCTGAGTTCGCCAAGAACGTGGCGGATTTTAAGGCTAGTAACTAGGTCTTAGGTTGTAGGTTTTAGGTATTAGGGTCGCAGGTGGCTAGATGCTCCTGCCTGGGTCCGTTTACCGGCAACTTACAACTGACAACTCATAACTTTTGGGGGCGTGAGCCCCCTTTATTATTATCGCTTGCGTTTGCCCGGAGTCGGCATAAAGGGGCTGCCGCTGCTGGTTTTGCCGGCTTCTGTGCGGGACTGGACTTCTTGACCCACCACCACGGAATCGCCCAGTTCTAGGCCTGCAAGGATTTGCACGTTTACGCCGTCGTTAAGGCCGGTGGTGACAGGGTGGGGGACCAGTTTGCCGTTCAGGTTTATCCAAACTTTGTCGCCGTCCTGTTTAGACGGGCGGGTCATTCCCTTCTTCGCACCTTTTGGTGTGCTCCCGGTGAATCCGCCTGCGGCCGCGTCTGGCGGGGGCGGCAGTCCTTCGGGCTTTGCAAAGGCGGTGCCGTTGGCGGGGTTGAACTTCAGGGCCTTTACCGGGATAGTGAGGGCGTTTTTCACTTCTTTGGTGACGATGGTGCAGGTGGCCGTCATGCCGGGGAGCAGTTTGAGTTTTGGGTTCTTGGCGTTGATGACCACCGTGTAGGTGACCACGTTGCTTGTGGTGGTGGGGCTCAGGCGGACTTCTTGCACCTTGCCCGTAAAGGTTTCGTTCTGGAAGGCATCTACGGTGAAGGTGACCTTCTGGCCTTTTTTCACCGAGCCGATGTCTGCTTCATCTACGTCGGCCATGACCTTCATCTGCTTCAGGTCTTTCGCGATGACGAACAGGGTGGGCGTACTCATGGAGGCGGCTACGGTCTGGCCTACATCTACGGCCCGCTTCAGCACCACGCCGTCGATGGGGCTCTTGATGGTGGCGTAGCTCAGGTTCAACTTGGCCTGGGCTACGTCGTTCTGGCTGCGTTCCAGGGCGTACTTGGCGGCGTTCATGTTGTATTCTGCCTGTTCCAGGTCAACGGCGCTGGCACTGTTGGACTGTGACAGTGCCAAAATTCGCTGGTAGGTGTTGGCCTTGTACTGGTAGTCGATTTCGGCGGAATGGAGGGCGATTTCTGCCTGGTTCAGGGTGGACTGCAACTTGGACTTGTCCAGTTCCGCGATGACCTGGCCCTTTTTGACTTTGGAATTGAAGTCCACGAAGGGCTCCAGGGTGCCGGTGGCGGAGATGACGGTGGAAAGGGGCAGCTTGGTTACGGGGGCGCTGACCGGTACGCCTACTTCGCTTGTCGCAGAATCCCTGAAGAAAAAGAACTTCACGCCTACGGCGATTGCCGCAAGCACAAGGAGTACGATGAGTATTTTCAGCAGTTTCTTCATTGGTTCAGGACAAAAATAAAAAGTATTACTGAGTCTTACAGAAACTTGGATGCGCGAGAACCGCTTTCGGTTGCCTTTTCTATTTGTTATATTGCTAGCCACTAACCATGACTCGTGTCGTAAAGAAAGATGATGGCGGCGAAGTCCGCCGTGTAACCTGGGTGGGGCTCGCCTGGAATGTTGCCCTGACTCTCGGAAAATTCGCGGGCGGTGTGCTCGGGGGTTCCCAGGCTCTGGTGGCAGACGCTATTCACAGCGCATCGGACTTTGTGACAGACATTGCGGTCATTGTGGGCAGTCATTTTTGGAATATGCCGCCTGACGCGGAACACCCTTATGGGCATAGGCGTTTCGAGACCCTGGTGACCATGGGCATCGGAATTTCGGTAGCGGCGGTAGGCGTGGGCCTTGGCTATGGGGCCATCATGTCGCTTTTGTCTGGGGAGGGCAAACACCCCGAGCTTTTGGCGGCCATCATGGCACTGGCCTCTATCGTGGTAAAGGAGATTCTTTTCCACTATACCCGCGCCGAAGGGCGCAAGATCCGGAGCCAGGCTCTGGAGGCCAACGCCTGGCACCATCGGAGCGATGCCTTCAGTTCTATACCGGTGCTTATCGCGGTGGTCATTTCGTTGGTGTTTCCGCAGCTCTGGTTTGCCGATGCGGTGGGCGCCCTAATTGTGGCCTTCTTCGTGTTGCGTTCGGCCTACGAGATTGCCTCTCCGGGGGCAAAGCAGCTGGTGGACCAGGGTGCCGATGAGAAGGTGGCCAAGAAGCTTTTGGAAATCGCCCTCGGGCATGCGAAGGTGATGAGCGTCCATGGGTTCCGTACCCGTTACGTGGGGAGCGACCTGCATGTGGACCTGCATATCGTGGTGGATGCCCAGATGAGCCTGATGGAGGCCCACGACGTGGCCGAAGAGGTGGAGCAGCTGCTGATTCAAGCCGACGAGAACGTGGTGGACGCCCTGGTGCACGTGGACCCCTACGACCCTGCCCGCGCCGGCAAATCGGAAGAGAAGGAATAGTATAGGTTCAACAGCATAAGTCCGTCGTCATTCCGGGCTTGACCCGGAATCTAGAAGAGAAAGAAATTGAAGAGCGAATATAAGGCAATTCTTGTAGGCAACGGAACCATGGGCGAGCGCCATCGCCGCCGTTTCGAACTGTGCGGTGTCAATTTTGTGGCTGTGGCTGACACTCAAACTGAATTTGACGGGATTGTAGATAAACTAAATCTTGAAAGTGCGGACGGAAAATCCGCAGGTGTGGATTTCGCTGTCGTGGCATCCCCTGCAACCACCCACTATGATTATGCGAAATTCTTCTTGGAAAGGCATATCCCTGTCTTTGTGGAAAAGCCCCTGGCCACTACCGCCGAACAGGCCCAGGAACTGGTGGACATGGCCGCTGCATCGGGAACTACTCTGTTTGTGGCCCAGTCGGAATGCTTCAACCCCATTTTCCTCAACTTCCGCAAGCACTTTGTTGCCGAACTGAACGCCCGAATTGCAAGTAACGAGGGTGGGGCAGGGGTGCGTTTGGATTTTAGGCGCGAACACCGGTATTCTAGCCGCTGTCGCGATGTGAACGTGATGCTGGATTTGCTGGTTCACGACCTGAGCATGTTCCTAACCATGTTCCGCGCTGAAGACGTGAAACTAGAATGGCTCAAGACGGGCAAGAAGGCGTCGGGTGACGAGGCCGAATTCGATTCCGCCATGATGCGGCTCCGGGTAGCCTCGGGAGAATACCGGGGTGTCATTGCCGACTTTTACGTGAACCGCAAAAGCAATTGCGATATGCGGGAAATCGCCGTGGAGTTCCCCAAGTCAAGATATACGGTGAGCCTTGCGCACTACAACTCCGAGGACGAAGTCGAACACGTGCCCGATTCCCTGGATAACGAACACCGATTCTTCTTGAAACTCTTGGCAGGGGCCTGTACAGACTGGGGTCGCCGTGCCGCCCAAAACGCCGCCGATTGCGTGAAGATGTGCGGTGGGGTGTGATTGCCTTTTTTAGGCTAAAAACGGCAAAATTGACTTTTTAGGTCTTAAAAAGTGTTGTGTTTGCCTGAATTTAGGTCTTAAAAAATGTGCTAGTCGGTTGATTTTAGCCACGAAAAAATGTATTTTCTCTGTAAAAGGACGACTTTATGGAGAGATTTGCAATACAACAGTTGAAGGCCTGGAAGGAAAACCCGAGGCGGAAGCCCCTGGTCCTCATGGGGGCGAGACAGGTCGGCAAAACCTGGCTTATGAAGGAATTTGGCCGAAAGTTTTATGAAAAGGTCGCATATGTTTCCTTCTTCAACAATGAAACGGTTGCAAAGGAGTTTAAAACCGATTATGATGTGAAACGGCTCCTGTCGGTACTCAATATAGCCTCTGGGGTCACCATTACGCCTGGTGATACACTTGTCATTCTCGATGAAATTCAGAATGCACCGGAGGCCTTTGAGGCGCTCAAGTATTTTTGTGAAGATGCTCCCGAATATCATGTGATGGTTGCAGGATCTCTTTTGGGGGTGGCCCTCCATAAAGGGATTTCGTATCCCGTTGGCAAAGTGGATTTGTTGGACCTGCATCCGCTTAGCTTTCGTGAGTATCTGTATGCTGTCGGCGAGAAATCTTTGTCCGACGCGATACAGGCAAAGGATTATTCTGTAATTGACTTGTTTAGCGAAAAATATATATCCCACCTAAAGAACTATTACTTTGTTGGTGGAATGCCTGGAGTCGTCGATGTGTTCCGTCAGGATAGCGATTATCAAGGAGCGAGAAAAGTACAGAGAGACATTATTGCGCAGTATCGTGGGGATTTTGGTAAACACGCCGATGCTAGGGAACTGCCTAAAATAAATATGGTCTGGGATTCCATACCGATGCAACTTGCCAAGGAAAACAAAAAATTCTTTTTTGGAAAAATGAAGCAGGGAGCTCGTAGCGGGGATTTCGAGGTGGCGATTCAATGGCTTCTTGATAGTGGCCTAGTGCATAAAGTTCATCGTGTGAATGAACCCCGTGTTCCGCTGGCGGCATACAAGGATTTTTCGGCGTATAAATTGTTCTTTTTGGATGTCGGTTTACTGGGCGCGATGAGTGAACTGGATGCACAAACGATACTGGAGGGAAACCGCTTGTTTGTTGAATTTAAGGGTGCGCTGACAGAGCAATTCGTGTTGCAGCAGCTTGTTTGCGATACATCATATACTCCTTACTACTTTGGTACAGAATCGGCAACCTTTGAACAGGACTTCCTTGTGCAGAAGGGTATGGAAGCTGTTCCGATAGAAGTAAAGGCGGAAACGAATGTCCGTTCTCAGAGTCTCAGGGCTTTTTACGAAAAATTTCATCCGGAAAAGTCTGTCCGATTCTCGTTACTCCCATACAAAGAACAAGACTGGATGGTGAACATCCCGCTCTATGCGGTTTGCAATCTGTGATAGAGCCACCGTGCCGCCCAAAACGCCGCCGATTGCGTGAAGATGTGCGGAGGTTAGCTTAGAAAAACTTCCAATATATCTAAGTCGCCATTAGATATTTGTAGGGCGTAATTTGGATGTTTTTGGGAATGTTCAATGAATTGCCGTCGCACATGGGCATTAGTTCTTTCTTGTCTTGTTTGAAGTCCCGACAAGATAGATGAATAATATTCGGCCGATTTTTTGTCTTCTGCAAGGCATGCTTCTTCGTGATGGGATTTTGCAATTGCAATAATATCAGAATTGAATCCTAGTGTAATGCTGTATTTCTTGAAACGTTCTGTCATTATTTTACGAGTGAGATTGTTTTTGTCGATATTTGGCATTTTTAGAAATGTGGTTGTATCATCTGCGATATTTCCCAATATGCTATCATCGCTGGTGTAATCGGCCCGCATATAACTACAATACAGTGCTTCTTCGGGCATTTTCTGCTTTATAAAGTAAAGTCGTAAAAATGTAAAGCAGTTGATAAGGTCTTGTGCAGTATAAGCGTACTTAATGTAGAAAACGAGATCTTCTAACAACTTATCCCAATTTTTTTCATCGCTGTGTGTCATTGCAAGCATTAATCCGTATGGTGCATATACGGGATTCCATTTTATCCCCATATTTATTGCGCTTAATGCAGTAGATGTGTCCCCTAATTCCAATGCCGCAAGTGCGTATTGGCGGAGTATGAAATTTATGGGGCAGATGGAATCAATGTTCTTTACTTTTTGATTGGGTGATGTTGGGAAATAATGCTGATATATGTCCCATTCGAATCTTCTTGATATGGAAACATACTTGATTGATTCATCTGATTGCAAAGGACAATCCCTTACGATGTCAAACAGGGGCTGAATTAGGTCAAGTGCCTTTCGATAATTTTTGTTGTTATTGTGTTCATGAATAGATTCGGATAAAATCTTTTCAACGCCTTTGCTCCCGCCAAATTTATCAAGGGCTTTGATAAATTGATTGACTTTGAAACGAGAAGATTCTTCGTAAGATTCATAATCGTTTGCGTTCATAAAGAATCCTCCATGTCAAAGTGGAACTCCTTATGACAAATATACTTTTATACATCTGTCATAATTTGACAGACTTAATCTTTGTTTGTTTCAAGGAAGCCGTTATTTCAATGTTTTTTTGTTTCGTGGTCAAAATTATTTACACAAGTGCGGTGCTTGATTGCTCAAACAGTCATGTATAACATCTTCTTAGATATATAAAAGTAGGACTATATCTATCTAATCATTGGTTTTACTTCTTTAGATAAATTCTTACATTCTGATACTCCATAGCGAAATCCTTTTCTTCTAAAAAGTCCCTAGGTAGAACATTTATAGACGGGTTCATTTCCCGGTCTTCTAATTTGAAATTACTGACATAGATAATTCGATATTCATCCTTATCCTTAGTAAGGTGCTCTTTTGCGAAGTTGATTTCATTCGCAGACATCATGAAACTGCAATCATTATCTTCATGACTTTTAACATCAAGATACAAAAGTTTTCCATCCTTCCCTCTAAGAAGAATGTCGTAACCAAGTTTGTCATCTCCGTCTGTTTCTTCAATTCTTTCCGCAGCTTTTGATTTCCACTCCACCTTAAACTCTTGATTATTGAATAGTTTTCTTATATCGGGAATGTTATTTTTACGCAACTCCGCCACAACTAATTTCTCGGCTTCATCACCTTGGTTCTGCAGGTTACTACTATTAGGTGCAGATGGTTTATGTGGATTCCTGTTAGGCGATTTTTGTCCGCTGCTTGAAAAATGCGGATCGGATCCTTCCAGTGTATTTCCATAATTGACGGAAATATCCGCAGGAATAGATATGTAAGCCGGAGAATTCTGCTTTCTTTGCGTCTCTTCTTCAAGCCATTTATTGAACTTGTCTTGAACTATTTCTACATCAAAATATAAAAGGCTCTTGATTTTTGAATTCTCAAAAAAAGGCTCTGAATTTACAGTGGCTGTTGTCATTATTTTGCCGCGGTTCTTTTGATATATACTATCAACATTTTCGCAATTTATAGATTCTTTTTTACTGAAGTCAAATTCTTCTATCGAACAACCAAATTTTTCTTTAAAGATGCCTTTTATAGTCAATTCAGCATCAAATAATACAGAATTCTCTATATTCGCTTTTGACACGAGATCAACAAGCGCTTCTTTATCGCTGCGGAATTGAAGTTTGGCATCTTCATCGGCATTTTCGCAGGAGATCCATAGAGCCCATTCAAATATGTTTCTTACTTCACTTTCCTCAAATTTTTGTTTCAGTTGTTTCCTGTTGTAGTCAACAACGGTGATATTTTGTTGGTCAAGTACAGATTTCAAGTCAGAAACATCAAGATTATTCTCCTTCAAAAAGTGATGCAACTTTTCTTGCTCATAAACGCTAGGTTTAATTCCTGCAAACAGGCGATCTAGAATTTTACCCATACTAGCAATATTGCAATCTTTCTCTTGAAGATATTTTAGAATTACATTACCTTCAGAATCAGAAATAGAAAATTTCAATCTGCAATCTTCCAAGGCGTCAACATATCCATGTTGTTGAATTAGCCCGATTCGGGTATCATCGTCACTTCTAAATAATTCCGAATAAAGATTTATTCGCTCATCGTTTTCTGTATTAAGAACTTTTTGAAGAAGATTGCCTATGGCTACAGATAGAGAATATTTGTTTAACTTGCCATTCCCAACATAGATGTAATAATGCTTGTTTTCTCCCTCCAATAAATGATATTCTCCATCTTCCAATTCAACTGGAGTTCCCTGTTCATCTCTCAATTTCGAAACCAAATTAAGCTGTAGATTTCTGAATTTTGGAATCATGATATTTTGTAGAGAGTCTACCAAAAGGCTCAATACAAAAGGCACATACTTTTGCCATTCCGATTGAAAATCGGAGTCTAATTCAGAAATATCTTCATCTGATGGTTTTATATTTTTCTCCCATTCCAAATTATAAGGTGAAATTTTGAATATTTCTGTAACAGAGTCCACTTCACCTTTCTTTAAGTGGACATCAAATAAAAATTTTCGTAATGGATTTAAAATGGAAGAACTGCTGAAGAAAATGTCTTTGACGGGTCTATAGGTAGTATCATTTTTGCATAAAAGCATTCCCGTTTGTTTAAAGATTTCTCCTTCCTGACAGTTCTTATATTTTTCTACGTAAGATTTGTCCTTACTTAGGGTTTGAATGCAGTTGCTGTAAATGGAATGCGATAATTTTACACTTTCTAAAACATTTTCCAATGTTGGAAGTTTAAGAAGCAAACTGTAGAAACTTTTTGGGGAAAGATTCAAGTAATTTGAATTGCAACCAAGATTTGTAAAAAGATACCTTAATGAATTTTCATCAATATCTACTTCCTTGCAAATGTTTTTCAAATATTCGTCAGTGATAACTTCGGAAAGACAGGCTGTTTCTAAAGGGTTTCTTGACGCAAACTTGCACTCCGATGGGGCGTACTTTTTCTTGTTTTGACCAAGAGAAATCCATGGGGTAAAAGAAAAGACGTACCAAAGAAAATTTTTTGTCGTAATATCTAAGTGTCTATCATTTAATTTCTTGGAATTTGGCCTGTAATAAATTTTTACACGTTCTTCGGGAACCAAAAGATGTTGAATTATTTTCCCCGAATCATCTTTCTTGCCAAAAATCCATTTGAGTATTTCATTGGTTGGAATCTTTTCCAAAATATCATATATTTTTGTAACTGTTATGATAGATTCTTCGTTAAGGATTCTTTCTTCTGCATTCCCTTCTGCGTCAATCGCTCTGCTCAACTGAAGTTTTCCGTACTCAAAGTATTTCTTTTCACATTCTCTTGAAATCGAGTAGCGACTTAGCGTGCTTTCTGTTATTTCTGGTTCCTTAGCGAACTTAAATTGGTTCAAAAAAGACTTTAAATTATTCTTTCCCTCACTTTTCCCGTCAAAGAATAAAATTGAAGGCTCACACAATTCAGCTTTTCCCGCTGCTTTAAGAAAAGGAATGAATGAGTTTTCTTCGTATGCATTTCCAAGAAAGATGTCTTTTGCACAATGGACGGTGTTGTCTGCACAGGGGAATATTTCATCAGAATTTGTCAAGCCATCGATTTTGTCATTTTGACGAATCCAACGGATAAATTCTACAGACCTTTCGTAATCATTCTCGATAGCATTTTTTAATGGAATAATCAGCGAATCGGCGCTGTACTCTCTAAAAGTGAATATTTTAAGACTGTTCAAATAATTGATGACATCTCTTTTATCCTCTTTTCTCTCTGTTTCCCTGTATAATTTTTCAATTTCAGTTGAATCATCTCTGTTCAGTATAAGAACATTGTGCCACTTGGGGATAGATGTCAAATCTTCAGAAGGGGGGAAGAAAATTTGTTTATTGGTGGATGTAATCCAATTTTCGTCCTGGTCCTTTATGATTTTTGGAATATAATAAGTCGTCTTGAAAAAATTTAGCCACCATCTAAAACATTCAATTCTTTGACGGCTATTCCATTGTTCGGAGGAACTATCAATAATGTTCTTAATGTCACTCGTAGAATATTTATTGTCACCACCAATTAATTCTTCTAAAAATTTTGAAACTCTCGTATCATTAATAGCTTTGCATAGTAATTCAAATTGAGGCCCCATAAAAAAGGATGGGAAAGAATTATAAATACGCGGATGTTTCTCTATGGTGATAAAGTCACCATTAACATTTATCAGCGATAGTTTTTTTGAACATAAGTTTTTGTACTGTTGTTGGACATCCCGGATTTTCCATGCGGCACCATTTGGTGTCAGGAGCTTTGCTACAGTATTTTCATATTCTTTTTTGGTAAAATTATCTGTAACAACCTGTACATAGAAGTCCATCAATTTTTCAAAAATCACTGTGTTCAGTTGGTCGTTCTGAATGGTGCTTCTATTTTGCTCCAATAAGAATGTTGCGTGAAGAAGCGCAGGAACTGGACATTTCTCATTTTTTATCGGGAAAAATGTATAAAGGTTACTTTCGAACTGGCTGAAATCGCAAGGTATTGCAACCGATATTTTAAGGAGAGATTCTTCACCTTTATGCGCAATTCTTTCATCATCCCGCTTGAAATTGTAAAAGGATCTCTCCTCAATAACGGCACCTTCATTTTTGTAATCAATCTTTTTGAGACGGACCTTATTAAAACCATTTTCTATTGTTGTTTCTCTTTTAAACCCATAAAAATCTGAATCTGTTTTTATAGATATTTTCGTTATGTTCTGCAAAAAGAGCAAGACATTAAAATCAAACTCTTCTATTTGATTTTTTACATTCCAATCATCATTTTGCGTAGTTGGATCAATTACTATTTCTACAGTCGTATCATAATGTGGTTCTAATGCATTTTCAACCCAGTAAGGAGCCCAAAGAATGGGGAATGTTATTTGAGGCTTTGCTTTTATTTCGTCACGAATATTCTGATAATTATTTTTTAGGTATTCCAATTGTTCTGCAGTAAACTTTTTTGAAAACCCAAAAGAATAGTCTCCAGAAAAAATTTTTACTTCTTGTGCCCAGTTTAAAATCGAACGAAAACCAATTCCCTTGTTTCCGATATATTGCAAGCCTTTTCCGCTAACATTGCCTTGACTCAATCTTTCTACAGAATCTTTATCAAAAACAGCACCCTTATTAGATATCCGTAATATGTTACCCCTATATTCAATCAAAACATCGTTTTGGAGTTTTTGTATGGCCTCTACACCAACATAAGCATCATCCGCATTTTGAACCAACTCTAGCAATTCTCGCCCGTGATAGCTTTCTGCAAGCGATTTATCGCTATTGTATTTTTCGGTAAGATTCTTTTTTGTTGGATGATTTGTAAACATGGCCAAGCTATCTTTGAGCATGGCCTCAATGTGTTCTTTTGCAGATCTTTGGCTGGTCATTTCATCTTCCTACAAAACGGCTATTCCTCAGTTTAAACATACATTTTAGTGCTATTTGTGAACCGAAAACTTGAATTTTAGCACACTTTAGATGCTCAAAATCTGTATTTTAGCACATTTCAGACGGCCGAAATCTACAATTTAGCACATTTTGGAACTGCGTTTTTCGACTTTTCCCCTAGAAAAGTGTGCTGAAACGACAATTTTTCCCCTAGAAAAATGTTACGTACAAATGAAAAAATCCCGCGATTGCTCGCGGGATTTTTAACATTCAAGTTTGAGATTGCTTCGGGGCTGTCGCCCCTCGCAATGACATGCTAGGTTACGAAGCAGCGAAACACGAGTGTTTCGATATTTCGTAACCGAAGCTGTCATGCGCTTTGCGCAATGACACTTAGGAAGGTTACAGCTTGATGCTGCAGGCCTTGGCGTTCCAGATTTCTTCGGCGTACTGCTTGATAGTACGGTCGGAACTGAACTTGCCCATGCGAGCCACGTTGAGGATAGCCTTTTCGGCCCAGGCCTTCTTGTTCTGGTATTCCTTGGCCACCTTGGCCTGCATGTCCACGTAACTGCGGAAGTCGGCGCAGAGCATGTACGGGTCGTGGGTGAGCAACTTGTCGGCAATGTGCTTGAACAGTTCCGGACGATCGGGGCTGAAGAAGCCAGAACCGATGAGGTCGATAACGCGGCGCAGGTCGTCGTCCTTCTCGTAGAAGTCGCGGGGGCGGTAGCCCTTGGCCAGCAGGTCGGTGACTTCTTCAACGGTAAGGCCGAAGATGAAGATGTTCTCGTCGCCCACTTCTTCCTTCATTTCTACGTTGGCGCCGTCCAGCGTACCGATGGTGAGTGCGCCGTTCAGAGCGAACTTCATGTTGCCGGTACCCGAGGCTTCGGTGCCTGCGGTAGAAATCTGTTCGGACAGGTCGGCGGCCGGGATGATCTTCTCGGCGAAGGACACGCGGTAGTTCTCCAGGAACACCATCTTGAGCTTGCCCTTGCAAACCGGGTCGGCATCGATGATAGAGGCCACGGCGTTGGCCAGGCGGATAATCTGCTTGGCCATCCAGTAACCCGGAGCGGACTTACCGCCGATCATGATAGTGCGGGGCATGATTTCCTTGCCGTCCTTCAGCTGGATATACAGGTGGATGGCATGCAAGATGTTCAACAGCTGGCGCTTGTATTCGTGAATGCGCTTCACCTGCACGTCGAAGAACGTGTTGGTATCTACATCCACGCCCTGGGTTTCCTTCAGGTACTTGGCCAGGCGTTCCTTGTTCTGCTTCTTGACGGCCATGAATTCCTTCTGGAAAGCGGCGTCCTTGGCGAACTTCTCCAGTTTGCGCAGGTCGTCCAGATCCTTGACCCAGCTGTCACCAATCTTCTTGGTGATGATTTCGGACATGGCGGGGTTGGCCTTGCGGACCCAGCGGCGGGGAGTCACGCCGTTGGTCTTGTTGTTGAACTTTTCAGGCCACAGTTCGTAGAAGTCCTTGAAGAGGGTGGTCTTCAGCAGGTCGCTGTGGAGGGCGGCCACGCCGTTCACGGCAAAGGAACCCACGATGGAGAGGTAGGCCATGCGGACCATCTTGCAGCCGCCTTCTTCGATAAGGCTCATGCGGGCAAGGCGGTCGTTGTCGCCGGGCCACTTCATGCTGACCATGCGGAGGAACCGGGCGTTGATTTCGTAGATGATCTGCAGGTGGCGGGGCAGCAGGTTCTCGAACAGGCTGACCGGCCACTTTTCCAGAGCTTCCGGCATCAGGGTGTGGTTCGTGTAGGCGAAGGTGTGGGTCACAATGTCCCAGGCCTCGTCCCATTCCAGACCTTCGATGTCCAGGAGGATACGCATCATTTCGGCGATAGAAATTGCCGGGTGGGTGTCGTTCAGCTGGATCGCCACCTTCTCGGGGAACTTCTTCCAGTCATTCTTGTGGAGCTTCTTGAAACGCTTGATGATATCCTGCAGGGAGGCGGAGCACAGGAAGTACTGCTGCTTCAGGCGCAGTTCCTTGCCGTTCATGGAGGAATCGTTGGGGTACAGCACCTTGGAGATGGTCTCGGAAAGTTCCATGTCCTGCACGGCGGCGATGTAGTCGCCGTTGTTGAAGTAGGAGAGGCCGAAGTCGTCCGTCGATTTGGCGCTCCAGAGACGCAGGTTGTTCACGGTGTTGTTCTTGTAGCCCGGAATCGGGGTGTCGTAGGGCAGGGCCAGCACGTAGTCCTTGGTTTCCCAGCGGTTGCGGAGCTTGCCGTTCTCGTCGGTCCAGCTCACCACGTAGCCGTAGAAGGGCACCTTGATGGCATTGGCCGGGCGGGCGATTTCCCAGGGGTTTGGCAGGCGCAGCCAGTTGTCGGGCTGTTCTTCCTGCTCGCCGTTCACGATCTTCTGGCTGAACATACCGTATTCGTAGCGGATGCCCATACCGGTGGCGGGCAGTTCCAGAGTGGCCATGGAATCCAGGAAGCAGGCGGCCAAGCGGCCGAGACCGCCGTTACCGAGACCCGCGTCCACTTCCTGCTCGCGGAGTTCTTCCAGGGTCATGCCCACTTCGTCCAGGGCTTCTACCACGGCCTGTTCCACATCCAGGTTCAGCACGGAGTTGCCGAGGGTACGGCCAATCAAGAATTCCAGGGACAGGTAATAGACGCGCTTCACGTCTTTCTCGTAATAAGTCTCCTGGGTCTTGATCCAGCGGTCCACCAGACGGTCGCGCACGGCGTAGGCCACGGCCAGGAACTTCTCATGGTCGGTGACGGTGTCCATGCTGCGGGCCAGCGTGTGGTTGATATGGTCGGTGAACGCCTTGCGGAAGGATTCCGCGTCGGTTCCGAGAACCGGGGCTTCTACAGCCTTCTTAGATGCTTTTGCCATAAAAATAAGCCTATGGTTTTAGGGTTGAAAATTCACGAGGGAAAATTTAGAAATCTTTGCCTGGATATGGGCGGGCCCCGCTTCGCGGGTCGGGCCCTTGCGCTATAAAAAGGCCTAATGTTCGCCTTGCTCACCGGCCTTTTTTGCGTTCAAAAGGGGCACATGCCCCTTTCGAATGGCAGCGCCACTTCACGCCCTCCCGCAAAAGCAAAAAAAATTAAATTAGGGAGAAATGATGTGAGGAAATATGGATTGGAGCAAGGAGACGATCAAGCTTTTGGGTGCTGCCTGCATCGCCGGATTTTTAATTTCGGCCACTGCTTGCGGAGACGATTCATCGGACGATACGCCGACTGGTTCCGACGCCTCTCCGGAATCTTCTGCCGGAGGCTTGTCTTCTGCAGGTTCTGAACCGCAAGCGCCTTCGGCAAACGATTCTCTGTTCACCTTTGAGACGACTCCTGGAGCTTTGGCTCTTGCGCCCGATGCCGACGGATTCTACGACATGGGAGATGTCTATACGGCCGTTCCGAAGACCAGCAGGATTGCTTTTGTAATACGCCATTCCAAACGCCAAAAGAGTACGGGTGCAGAATCCCAGCTGACGCCAATTGGAGTGCAGATGGCCCAGGATCTGGGAGCGAAACTGAAGAGCGATGAGCCCTTCTATTACGCATCCACCGATTTTATACGCACCCGCGAAACGTGCAAGAATATCGCCATAGGTCGGGGGGAGTCCAATGTCGAAGTTGTAACATGGAACGGCATCGATGGAGGGTATTTCTTGACTGTGCCCAGCGACACTCTGGATGCCCTTGTATCAAATAGGGGAGGAAACCCGCGATATGTCGCACAGTATGCCTATGGAGAGCCTATTTCGAATTCCTATGTGGCCGAGAGAATTTCCGGCTACTTCTACGACTTGTTCGAGCGTGGAAACCAATTTGTCAACGAAGTTATTGTTGCCAATATGCCTTCCTGGAAGCGGGTAAGCGTTCTTGTAAGCCACGACCTTTTAGTTGAACCCCTGATTGTTTTTGTTTCGAACAGAACCATTGATTTGAAAATTTATACGGGCAATTTCCGTTGGGTAAACTACCTGTCAGGGATTGCCGTGATTGTCGATGAGAATGGTGTTGTGACGGTGTTGCCTGTCCGCGGCGATGAATTCGGGTGGATGGTTCCCAGGGACGAAGTGAACGAAGGCACGTAATGAAAGTCGCACTTCTTGGTTCCACCGGCCTCGTCGGGAAAAACGTCCTGAGCCTGCTTGCACGGCTTTCGCAGGTGGTGCATGTCTATTGCCCGGTGCGAACGGTGCCGGATTTACAAGCTCTTGGAATAACCCAGGGAGCTTCCAAGATACACTTTGAACCGATAGATTTCGAACAAGTGAGCGGGACTTACCGCCAGGTCCTCATAGCTGGATTTCTCGGGTGTGATGCGGTAATATGCTGCCTCGGCACGACTAAAAAGCAGGCGGGCAGCAAAGTTGCACAAGAAAAGGTAGATGTTCGGCTTCCTCTTTCGCTGGCGGCCATTGCCAAAAGCGCCGGGGTCAAGAATTTTTTGTGCGTCAGTGCCCAGGGGGCAGACTGCCATTCGCCTTTCTTCTACAACCGTCTCAAGGGCATGCTGGAAGAAGGCCTCACCATGATGAACTTTGAGTCGCTTACCCTGGTGCGACCCTCCCTGCTTTTGGGCAAGCACAAGGACAGACGCTTCGGCGAAGAACTTCTGCAAAAGACCATCGGGGCCCATCCGGAATGGATCCCGGCCTATGTGCGGCCTGTTCACGCCGAAACCGTAGCCGCCCACTTGGTAGCATCCCTCTTGAAACTGCCTACGGACCACGTCTGCGCCACCGACGGCGTCAAGGGCAAGCGAATCATCTACAACCGCGTCCTCGCCCAGACGAAAGTAGCCGAACTTTTTTAATTTCACATTTTACATCTCCTATTCCACATCATTTTCCATGCCTGAAAAAACTTTACTGCTCCTTGATTCTTACGCGCTTGCGTTCCGTATGTTTTACGCCTATAGCCAGAACCCCCTGGTGAACAGCAAGGGCGAAGACGTCTCCATGATGCACGGCTACTGGGGAGCGGTACTCCGTATTCTGGCAAAGCACAAGCCAACCCATTTTGCCATCGCACGGGACGTGGCACACACCAAGACTTTCAGGCACGATCTTTACCCGGACTACAAGGCCAATCGCGGGCCCATGCCCGAAGAAATGGCCGCCCAGATGCCTCTTCTGGGAGAGAGCATGGAGGCCAGCGGAATTCCGCTGCTTTCGGAGCCCGGCTACGAGGCCGACGACGTGATGGCCAGCGTGGCTACCGCTGCGGTAGAGGCTGGCTTTGACCATGTGGTGATTCTTTCCAAGGACAAGGACATGTCCCAGATAGTGTCCGACAAGATTCACCTGTTCCATTTGACCAAGGGTGCCGACGGCATTGATTTTGGCCCTGATCAGGTGGTGGAAAAATACGGCCTCCCGCCGGAAAAGATTCGGGATTACCTGGCGCTCATGGGAGATGCCAGCGATAACGTTCCGGGGGTCCCGAAGGTTGGCCCCAAGACCGCCATCCAGCTGCTGAACGATTTCGGCGATATGGACAACCTGTACGCCAATCTGGACAAGATTACCAAGAAGGGGCTTCACGACAACCTGGCGAACAACCGCGAAAAGGCCTTCCTCAGTCGGGAACTGGTGACGCTACAGACCAAGCGGGCCTTTAGCGGGAGCCTTTCTGCCCTGGAGTACAACGGAATCCATGTGGATACCCTGGCGGAGATTTTCAAGGAACACGAAATCAACAGCCTGCTTCGTCTGCTGGAAAAAGTTCCTGGCAAGGCGGGATTCGTGCACGACGGCGACAATCAGCAGGGCGATTTCCCGGAGGGCGACCGCATCGCTGCTGCCGAAGATGTTCTCCCCACCTACATTTGCGTTGATTCCGCTGAAAAGTTCCAACAGATGAAGGCGGAATTTGCGGCGGCTACAGAAATCGGTGTGGATACGGAAACCGACGGCCTGGATTCCATGGCCTGCAATCTGGTGGGGCTATGCCTTGCCGCCGCAAGCGAAGACGGCTCTGTTCCCAAGGGCTACTACGTTCCCCTTGCCCATACCGACGACATCGGGTTCCCCGTAGGCAATTTCGATAGTGTGGCCGTAAAGGAATGGTTCCTGACCTTTTGGGATGAATCTTGCGAGGTCGTTGACGGCAAGCATCGCCGCACTTTCGTCTTTCATAATGCCAAGTTCGACTTGCATGTGCTTTCCCGTGCCTTCGGGCTTTCCATTCCGCAGATTGAAAAGGCAAGGATCGTAGATACCCTCATTGCCGCCTGGATGCTTTCTCCGGGCCAGACGGGCCTAGGTTTAGATAACCAGGTGATGCAGCGCCTGAACCACGAGATGATTCCCATAGAAAACCTCATCGGGCGTGGCAAGAGCCAGATTCCTTTCAACCGAGTCCCCGTGAAGGATGCCGCCGAATACGGCGCCGAAGATGCGGTCTATACGCTCCGCCTCTGGAGGCCTCTGCTGCAAGAACTCCAGAAGATGGACTACGAGAAGTTTTTCTACAGCCAGGAAATGCCCTTGCTGAAGGTGCTGTACCAGATGGAGGGCGTTGGAGCTTACGTGGATACGGCCGTCCTCAAGAATTTGGAAGTGGAACTTGCCGGTCGTATCGAAAAACTGGAAAAAGAAATCTGCGACATGGCGGGGTTGGAATTCAACATCGGCAGCCCCAAACAGCTTGGAGAGGTGCTGTTCGATACATTGGGGCTTCCCGAAATCAAAAAGCGCAGTACCGACGCCGCCGTGCTGGAGGAACTTTCCGTCAGTGCACCGCACCCCATCGTTTTTGCCATCATAGAGTACCGCGAACTCAAGAAGATGCAGAGCACCTACGTGTCGGTGCTCCCGACTCTGGTGAACTCGAAAACAAAACGGATTCACACCAGCTTTATCCAGTGGGGGACGGCTACGGGTCGCCTTTCCAGCCGAGATCCCAACTTGCAGAACATCCCGGTCCGTAGTGACCTGGGCAAAAAGATTCGTGCCGCATTCGTTCCCGAGAACCCTGACAATGTCATCTTGGCGGTGGACTACTCCCAGATTGAACTTCGCATGTTGGCCCACCTGAGCGGCGACCCCGCCCTTATCGAAAGCTACAAAGAGGGCATCGACATTCACGCCCGCACGGCCGCCGCCATTTACGGGGTGGAATTGGACGCAGTCACCGCAGACATGCGTCGCGACGCCAAGGTGGTGAATTTTGGCATCCTCTACGGCATGACGGCTTTCCGCCTGTCTCGGGACCTGAAAATCCCGATGGGTCAGGCACGGGACTTTATCACCGGGTACTTTGATATGTATCAGGGGGTGCAGAAGTTTATCGACGATACCAAGGCCTATGCCCACAAGAACGGCTACGTAGAAACCCTTTCGGGCCGCCGCCGCTATATCGCTGGTATCGACAGTTCCGACCGCATGGAATCCCAGATGGCGGAACGCATGGCGGTGAACACCCCGGTGCAGGGCAGTGCCGCCGACCTCATCAAGATTGCCATGATCCGCATTCAGGAGCGAATCAACCGGGAAAATCTCCCCCTCAAGATGATGCTTCAGGTCCACGACGAACTGGTGTTTGAATGCCCCAAGGACCGTCTGGAAGATCTTTCTGCCATGGTCAAGGCCGAAATGGAAGGGGCCATGGAACTGAAGGTGCCGCTGGTGGCAAGCGTCGGCTTCGGGAAAAACTGGCTTGAGGCTCACTAAAAAGTGTGTATAGGGCTTGCCGCGCGGTTTACAAACGCAAACATTATTGTATTTTTAGGGGAAAGAGGTTTGGTATGCGGTTAAAAAAAATAATGGTTCTCGCCTTCGTTGCGTTCGTTGCAGGCTATTTCCTGGCCTGTAGTGATTCCGCCTCTACGCTGGAAATGGATGATGGAATAGGCAATATTCCCGGATATAACCCCGCCTGGTCTGCATCTTCAAAAGAAACGCCGGAGTCATCCTCTTCGGGCGAGGTTGTCACTTCTTCGACAACTCCTGAGCCCAGTTCCTCCGCGGAGCAGGAAATAGATTTCGGGGATTCTAAAATCCAGGTAGATGGAAGTGGTGTTGCTGTTATTACCGATGAGTATATGGAAGCGGTCTCTGATGATGAGGCGTTAGAATTAGATGACTTGAAGCAGGCCTTCGACTACAACGAAGCCCCGTCGACTTTTACAGGTGGTGACAAGACCCGTTTTTCGGTGGATGATTTTGATTTTTCAAAGAACGAGTATTACTGTTATACTGAATCACAGGAATGGCTTGAAATTTCAAAAGAAAAGCTGCTTGAAACAGGGCTTCCCTTCTTGTGGGGAGGTTCTGCGTTTGAATCGCGTGAAGGTTTCTTGCTGAGCTTTGAAACGCCCTGTGGGTCTATTTTTATAAAAAAGAACTAGGCTGACAGTACATTGGTTCTTTGAAAAATCATTCCCGCTTAATCACGTCCTTTTGGGCGGTCACATGGGGCATGAACCGCTTCATGAAGGGGATAATTCCCAAGTATAAAAGCATGGTGACCACGAAGACGAAGGCAAGGCTCGCGTTCTTTGACCAGTGGATGTGAAATTCCCGTAGAATCTTGATAATGGCCCACTGCACCCAGCCGTGGGTCACAAGAATCATGATGGAGTATCGCCCAAAGTAAGACACCAGGGGAATCTTCTTGATGGTCTTGGACAAAAGGAGTATGCCGGTCGCTCCGGATAGTCCGCAAAGGTAGGTGCTCCAGAAGGGCAGCTGGAAATGGTTTTGCACATAGCTTGCCGTTGAGTCCGACAGCAGGTACACCAGGCCAAAGCCCAGGAGGGCCAAGGGAATGTTCAGCTTGTCCAATTTGTTCGGCTTCAGTAGTGCCGTATAGCGGAAGGCGAAATGTCCGGCGCAGAAATAGGGAATGGCCGTCATGGCGGTATCCATGAACATGGGCAGGTTGATGCTTTTCCGCCCGAGGAAAAATCCCAGGCCGCCAACGGCCAATGACAGGGCCACAAGCCCAGCATTGGAAAATTTTGGCGGGAGCTTCTTTGCCGCGAGGTAAATTCCGTAGAAAATCAGGTTGGTCCAGAAAAGCCCCAGCAAGAACCAGATGGGAAAATTCGGGAACTGTTCCTGCCAAATGAAGGAATACCACACGCTACAGCCGGGGCTTGGCCGCAGGTGGAAGTGGGCGAGGACAAATGGCAAAATGCAGGAGGTGGTAATGAAAAAGAAGGTGAAGGGGATCAGCAGCTTGTTGACTTTCCGCAGGCAAAAGTCGAAAAATCCGGCGTAGCTCTTGAAGAATAGCCCCGAAAGAAAAAAGTACAGGGGCATGCGGAAGGTAGAAAGGGGAAGCTTCAGCGGGTAGGTGTCCAGCCCCCAAGTGCTTGCCACGTGGTGCCACACCACCAGCATGATGCAGAGGCCTTTGGCAAGGTCCACAAAGGCGTAGCGGGGTTTCTCGGTAGGTAGGGCGGAGGGCATTTGAAATTTTTAGGGTGCGGACAAGAATTCGAGGATTTTGGACTTGAATTCGGGAAGTTCGTCGAATACGGCGTGGCCGTAACCTTCGTACATCTGCAATTCGCAGGGGGTGCCGGCAGCCTTTAGCCTGTCGTAGATTTTTTGGGAGGCTTCGGGGGTGACCACCTGGTCCTTGCTTGCTGCAAGAATGAGTGTGGGGCACTTGATGTTTTCCAGCCCGCAACGGGTGTCCACAAAATCGCAGGCGTCGGAGAAAACGGCAAAGCGGTCCATCTCTTCGGCAGAGACATCCTTGTACATGACCTGGAGGGCCCTGCCGTAACGCTTGGCGAAAGGTTCCGAGAAGCAGTCCCGGATAAAGGCTTTCACTAGACCGTCGCCATCGTGGGCCCTGGCAAGCCTTGTCCATTCTCCGATTACCTTGAGTTGCTGGGGCTCTGCCTTGGAGGTGGAACAGCCGAGAACCAGTTTCCAGACCAGTTCCGGGTAATTTGCTGCCAAATGCTGGGCCACCATGCCTCCTTGGGACACGCCGTAAAGGGCCACGTCTTTCAGTCCGAGGGCACGGAGGGCCAGAGCCTGGTCCCGGGCCATGTCTTCTACGGAGTAGCCGGGGGCGACGTCCTTGCGCCGGTCGAAAAAGTAAAGCGTGTAGCCTTCGGTGAACATCTTGAAGGGCACCTGCAGGGCGTCTGCGGATTTCATGACGCTCTTGATGGCAAGACCCGGAATGACCACCAGTGGGCGAGGGCCGCTTCCGAACTGGGCGTATTCCATTTCAAATCCGTCGGTGCAGACGGTATGTACCAGTTTTTGTTCCATCGGTTTACCTCGTCTTTAGCGCAGCCATCAGTGCGGCATATTCATCCATAAACTGTTTATGATTACTTTTTACGAAATCTAGATGTCCTTCTTTACAAGCCATTTCCAGGGACTTGGCTTTTTCGGAAAGCTTGTTTGCTCCAATGGTGAGAGATGTGCTTTTTAGGGCGTGTACGGCGATGCGGTAACTTTCAAAGTCTTCTTTGCTGAAGAATTCTGCCAATTCCGTAGTCTTGTCGTTTTTGACATATTCGTCAAGCATTTCGTTGTAGAAATTCTCGTCGTTCATGCAATAGGCGAGCCCCGTGGCAAAATCTAAATAGGCAGAGAGTGACGCAGAAAGGGTTGACTTTTGTGAATCTGCGCCCGTGGCACCGCTGGGCTTTTTCGTTTCGGGCGTTTGCGTGTCCTTGCTGGATTTAATCAGTTCTTTTGGCAAGTATTTCTTTAGTGTCGAAAGGAGTATTTCTTCGCGGACAGGCTTGGCGACATAATCCGAAAAGCCTTCACTCATATAACGGACCTTGGCGTCGGATACCGCATTTGCCGTAAGCATGATAACGGGTGTACCGGCGTTAGGATTACTTTCCAAATTCTTCATCTGTCGGAAGGTTTCAACACCGTCCATGACAGGCATCATGTGATCCAGGAAAATGATGTCGTAGCGATTTTTCTTTATGAGAGCATAGGCTTCGGCTCCGTTTATGGCGGTGTCAATCTGGATTTTTGTTTCTTTGAGAAGCCCGACAAAAACCTTCAAGTTCATTTTCATGTCGTCGGCAACAAGGATTTTGGCGTCGGGCGCTTCGAACTGTTCGTGCGAAATGTTCTCCGCTTCCGTATGTTGCTTGTAGAGTTTGCTGAAATCGCCAAGAGGTTTTTCGTCATCTACTTGTTGTGAAAGGCGGACTGTAAAGGTTGAACCCCGCCCATAGGTACTTTCAACGTCGATAGAGCCGCCCATCATGTCTATCAACTGCTTGGTGAGATTTAGTCCCAGGCCAGTCCCCTCGATATTCCGATTGCGCTTTTCGTCAAGCCGCACGAAGTTTTTGAACAGCTTTTCACGGTCTCTTTCGCGGATGCCAATGCCCGTATCCTTCACCTGGACGCAGAGTTTAATCTGGTTGAGGCTAGTCGCCTGCGTAGTTTCGCCGTCATTTTTTTCTGCCCAGACGGTCAGGGTAATCGAACCCTCGTTGGTATATTTAACAGCATTGGACAGCAGGTTGTTTATTACCTGGCGGATTCGTACTTCGTCGCCGAACAAGACCGAAGGCAGTTCCGGTGAAATGTCCAGGACTAGTTCCAAGTGCTTGTCTTGCGCACGGATGGCAACCATATTGTAGCAATCGTTAAGCACCTTGAAAACGCTGTAGGAGACAGGCACGATTTCCATCTTGCCCGA
This sequence comes from Fibrobacter succinogenes, assembly GCA_902768715.1. Taxonomy (GTDB): domain Bacteria; phylum Fibrobacterota; class Fibrobacteria; order Fibrobacterales; family Fibrobacteraceae; genus Fibrobacter; species Fibrobacter succinogenes_L. The sequence continues at coordinate 47,153 of CACXMH010000029.1, forward strand.
CTCAATCTTGGAAATGTCCAGAACGTCGTTGATAAGGGAGAGGAGCGTTTGTCCCGCGCTTTGAATATTCAGGGCGTAATCTCGCAGAGTCTTGTCCTTGCATTCTTTTAGGAGCATGGTGTCCATACCCAGAATGCCATTAATAGGCGTGCGTATTTCATGGCTCATGTTGGCGAGAAATACGCTCTTGGCCTTGTTGGCGCTTTCGGCGTTTTCTTTTTCACGTAGCAAATCCTTGTTTTCACGGGCTTTTTTCTCGGATAAAACCACATAAATCATGGCGATGGTGAACATAAAGATCAGCAGGCCGAAAACCCAGAGAATCAAGAAAGAAATGCTTTCCTTTTCGGCAGCCACGATGCTTGCCGGGACAACGCCGGTCAAGGAAACTCCAGGTAACTTGAGCTCCGCGACAAAGTAGTAGTATTCAAGACCATCTACTTCCCAGCTGACGGCAGAAGCAATGGATATGTTCAGGCCATTTTTGAGCTTTTCGCGGACTGCGCCGTAGCCATCATCACCCCATAAGGATTCTCGTCCCAGGGAATCGTTTGGAGACTGGACAATAATGCTGTCTCTAGAATCCCTGATGGTGGCGTAACCTTTGCCGCTATAACAGACGACGCCGAAATTCTTGACGACCTTGTCGTCGTTGTATAGACGGTACAGCACATACTTGACATTTTTTCCGCTATACACAGGGACAGAGAACATGAGCCCCTTGCCTTTGGTGTAGTTGATGTACTTGGAACCGTGGAATGATTCCGAAATGCCTTTGAAATCCGAGGAACGTACTTCTTGAAGACCGTCGGTATAGACGGTGTTTCCGTTCAGCGCGATAACGCCGTAATGGTACTCGTTGTATGAATCCCGCAAGGCCGCAAGTATTTCTTTCAAGTGGTTTGGGTCGGCAGATATTTCCGCAGAAATACCCGATAGGGATTTCAGCTCGAACAAGAGCCTTTCGCCTACGGCAGAGGCGTAATTCTCGGCTTGGTACGCCACCTGCTTTTCAACATAGTTTTGAAACAGGCTAGAAAACTTTACTCGCAGCAACACTCCCACTAAAAGGAGAATCAGTACGAAAAACAGCAATCCAATGAGGGGACGCGCACCGAATTTCTTTATCATGGTTCAATCGCACCCGTTATAAGCCATTCCATTTCGCTGCGCAAAACCTCGTCGCTAATGGATTCTCCGTCTTCGGAACGGACCTTGCCTTCGCTGTCAACGATTTTTCCCGAGAAGATATTGTATCCGCCCTTGATTTTTTCGATGGCTCCGTTTACCAGCGCCTTTACAGAATCGGGAACTTCGCTAGAATAAAAGGCTAGACCCACGGCATCTTTTTCGAGTCCTAGCCAGTAATCCATATTTTCGTTATCCTTTTTTTGGATATAGTCCTGAAGGAAATCCTTGTAGATGATACCCCAGTCCAGGGCGATGGAGCTCAGCATCTTGGAGGAGAACTTGTTGTTCTCTACATGGTTTCCAATACAAAATACTCCGCGTTTTTCGGCTGTTTCGATAATGTAGGATCGATCCTGGTGGAATGCGATGACATCGACTCCAGAGCTGTCAATCAGCTTGTTGGCGTTTTCTATTTCGGCGTTTCCTTCGTTCCACGAATTTGTCCAGCGTACATAAACCTTCGCCTTGGGATTTGTGTTTTTGACACCAAGGATGAATGCGTTCAACCCTCTATATACCTGAATGTTTTTCATGGCGGCCACATAGCCGACATGGTTTGTTTTTGTCATGGCTCCAGCAAGAACTCCCGCAAGATACCTGGCTTGGTAAATTCTTGCAAAGTAGGCCTTGTAATTGGGGGCTTCCATTTCCCAGTTGATGCCGAAGAACATCACGTCGGGGTGGGCGTTGATAATGTCTTTGATGATTATGGGGTAGCTGTAGCTGGTAAGGACGATTACCTTCAAACCTTGGGCAAGCATGTCGTTTACGGCTTTTTCCAGGGGTGCCCGTTCTTCTGGAATCTCGTCAGTCAATACCATCTGTACATCGAGACTGTCGCAGGCGGCCTTGATTCCCTTGTAATGGGTCTCGTTCCAGCCATTGTCCGCCGTATCGCTCAAAAGGACAAAACCGACCCGAAGTTTTTGGGAGTCTGCTTTTTTGCCAGCATCTTCGTTTCCGATGCGTTCGAAGGAGACGAACAGCAATACAAAGAATATAATGACAGCCGCCAGAGCCGCTATTGTTATTTTACTCCTCATCGATCACTACTCCTTTTACGAACCAGTTGAATTGATTGAGCATATCTACATCGGACATGCTTTCGCCCTCGTTGATACGAACATTTCCGGTATTGTCCTCGATAGGACCGTAAAACACGTCGAAAGAACCATTTTTCATTTTCTCGCGTTCGTCCGCAACCATCTTGACGGCTTCGGGGTTTACATGTGCTGTCAAGGGCGACAAATCGACAATGCCCGATTCTGCGCCGTTCCAGTAGCTTTTTTCCTGAAATTTGTTCTTGAGAACGTCGAAAATATGCGGCGTATAGAATTTTTCCCAGCGCCAGACGGGAGCGGTCAAGAAATGCTCCGGGAAAAATTCAGAATTGTCCAGGTTGTAGCCGACAATCCAGATTCCAAGAGAATCCGCTATCCGCATTGGTTCGCGGCTGTCCGTGTGCATGGCCAGCACGTCTATGTCCTTGCCGTTCAAAAGGGAACGTGTCGCACTTGCGCATATTTCGTCATCTTGCCAGGATTTTGTCCACCGGACAATTACATTGGCCTCTGGATTGGCCTTTTTGACACCAAGGGTAAAGGCGTTTATCCCGCGAACGACCTCGGGAATGTCAAATGCGGCCACATAGCCGATATTGCCGGTTTTTGTCTGCATCCCGGCAACAATGCCCGAAAGGTAGCGCATCTGGTAGATTCGTCCAAAAAAGGTGGCTACGTTCGGGGCTGTCTCTACGCCGGAGGCATGGAAGAACTTTACTTCGGGGTGCTTACTTGCGACGGTCCTGATATGGGGCCCGAGCTGGAAAGAATTTGCTATGATGATTTTTACACCGTCTGCGATAAGAGATTCCATGATGGATTCCGACGAAGTGTCTGCCGGAACGCTTTCGTAAAACGAAACATCCAGATTCAGCTCGTTAGCCGTTTTCAGCAGCCCTTCGTAATGGGATTGTCCCCAGCTGTGGTCGTTTTTGGACCCGTTCATGATCATTGCGACTTTTGTCTTTTCGCGAGTGACATCCGTGTCCTTTTTTTTGACATTGACTGTAAGCAGTCCTGCCAAGATGACGGCGATAATTATCGCGGGTATAACATATATGAGTTTCACGTTAGGAATCTCCTGAAGCGAGATAGGTCGCTAAATTGTCCAATACCACTTTGTAATCTGCCATGCAAATTTTGTGCTGATTCTGAATGAAACTGATGTCGCCCTCTTTACAGGCCGTCTCCAGTGCTTTAGCCTCTTCGGACACTTTTACAGCTCCTATGGTGAGGGACGTGCTCTTTAGCGAATGGATTGTGATGCGGTAGTTCTCGAAATCGCCTTTTGCGAGGTAGTTTTCAAGGCTCGCTATATGGTTGTTTTTGATATATTCGGCAAGCATTTCCAGGTAAAAAGACTTGTCGTTCATGCAATAACCAAGTCCCGTTGCCGTATCCAGGATGTTGGAAAGTTCCCCCATAGAGGTGTCTTTGCGTTCTTGGGCGATAGCCTTGTCGCTTGTGACGGGACCGTTCTTTTTGATAGGGCTTTCGGTAATCAATTCTTTCGGTAGGTACTTTTTTACGGTCGAGAGCAAAACCTCTTCGCGGACCGGCTTGGTGATGTAGTCGGTAAAACCTGCCTGGATGTAGGCGTCCTTTGCTCCGGCAACGGCGTTGGCAGTGAGCATCACTACAGGCGTTTTTTCAATGTCGAATCCCTTTATTTCGTTCATGCACTGGAGTGTTTCGACACCGTCCATTGATGGCATCATGTGGTCCAGAAGAATCAAGTCGTAATGGTTTGCTTCGACGAGCTTTAAGGCGTCTTCGCCGTTGGTTGCAGTGTCGATTTTTATTTCGGTTTCTTTAAGAAGCCCGCAAACGACCTTCAAGTTCATTTCCACATCGTCAACGACCAGCAAACGGGCGTTCTTTGCCTTGAACGGGCTGACACCTGGATTGTCCGAGATGTATTCCTTGCGTCGCTCCATGAAATTGCCTATGGGAACATTCTTTCGGACCGTTTGCGGAATATGGATTTCGAATACGGACCCGCTTCCATAGACGCTATTTACCGAAATGGTTCCGTTCATCATTTCGACGAGTTTCTTTGTCAGGTTCAGCCCAAGACCTGTTCCCTCGATATTCCGGTTATGGTCCAAATCAATTCGTTCAAAGCTCTGGAACAATTTGTCCCGGTCGTCAGAACGGATGCCGATTCCGGTATCGGCAACGACAATAACCAGTTCTATACGAGGTAAATCTCCTTCTGGAGGCAAGTCCTTGTAGTTGACGGACAGGTCAACGGACCCCTTGGGGGTGTACTTGATGGCGTTAGAAAGCAGGTTGTTTATAATTTGGCGGATTCGTACGCCATCGCCAACGAGCCTTGAAGGGATGTCTGAATTGATGTTTACGTTAAAAATCAGGTTCTTGCTCTGGGCGCGGGGGGTGGCGACGCTATAGCAGTCGTTCAATACGGAGAACAGGTCGTATTTCCCGATAACAAGTTCCATCTTGCCGGACTCGATTTTCGTGATGTCCAGAACGTCGTTCACTAGCGAAAGCAGAGTGTGGCCCGCATTTTGGATATTCCGTGCGTATTCAAGCAAGGATTCGTCCCTGCATTCTTTCAAGAGGATGGAGTTCATCCCCAAAATGCCGTTGATGGGGGTTCGAATTTCGTGGCTCATGTTGGCCAGGAAATAACTCTTCGCCCTGTTTGCCGATACCGCATTCCTTCTTGCGTCTTCGGCTTCGGCCCAAGCTTTCCGAAGCTCATCGGTGAGCTTTGCTTTTTCTTCGGCGTTTTGCGCCTTTTTGCGGGCGAGGGCCTCATTTTCCAGCAATCGGTGCGTCCGTCTCGCTATGACGGTACACAAAAATGTCATGACGCATGTTTCTATCAAATAACCGGCACTTCTCGATATCCACCAGAGAATGTCTGTCTCGAATTCACCGTGGTTTGCGCCAGGAGCCCTAAAGAAAAGCGAAATCACTATCAGAAAGTAGCTGACTATGGAAATTTTGAAGGTGAAGGAGGAATTAAAAAACAGCAGGCTTGTGACCATGGCTAGGGCGTAGGTCATGTAGATTCCGATGTTCTCGTTGACCGCCATCATCGAGATGACGCCGGCCATGCCCAGCACGCAAAAATACCTTCGTAGCGCAAGGGGCGCTTTCTTGCGTTCGAGAAAAGTAGGGCTCCATAAAATGACGAAGGCAAAGGCCGACGACAAACCCAAATCGTAATAATCGATCTTGAATAAATGGATGGCGTTCCCTATGAAAATCAATGGGAAAGCCACCCAAAGCCAACGCATGGCACGCGTTAGAATCCTGAGCACGCGGCGGTCATTTTCTTCGAAAATATCGCTTGGTTCCATGGTTGGCGTCCATTGGTTAGGGGTCTTGGCTCGCTCCGTCATCCCGCATTTCGTATCGGACGTCTTCGTCAATCATCTTGATCATCACGTCTGCAAAGTCGGGGTCGAACTGCAGGTTCTTTCCTTTCGCGAGTTCTTCTCGTACCACGTCGTGAGGTAGAGCGGAACGGTAACTGCGGCGGCTGGTCATGGCGTCGTAGGCGTCGGCCACGGCGATGATGCGGGCGATTTCCGGGATGTCTTTCCCAGAGAGCCCTTCGGGGTAGCCCTTGCCGTCGAAACGCTCGTGGTGATAATGTGCACCGATTACAATATTGGGCATCTCGGTGATGTTCTTTAAGATTTCCACCCCGATGCTCGGGTGCTGCTTGATGATTTCGTACTCTTCGTCGGAAAGTCTGGAATTCTTGTTCAGAATATGGTCTGGAATTCCAATCTTGCCGATATCGTGTAAAAGGCCCACAAAATAGATTTCGTCTTGATACTCTATGGACTTACCGGCCCGGAGGGCGATTTCCTTGCTGTACTGTGCAACACGGCTGGAGTGGCCGTTGGTGTAGCGGTCCTTGGCGTCAATTGCCGAAGCGAGGGTCTTTACAACCTGTAACGAAAGGATTTCGTGCTTGCGTCTGCTTTCTTCCAGTTCCGCCGTCTGTCGCTCCACCTCGCGTTCGAGGGAAGTCTGCAGCTTGCGCAGCGAAAGGATTCGCTTGATCCGCTCCAGCAGCACTTCTTGGACAAAGGGCTTCTGGATGTAGTCCAGGGCGCCTTCCCGGAACACCCTGACCTCGGTCTCGCGGTCGCTGTCCGCAGTCAGGAATATGACTGGCAGGTCGTCACAGTCCTTCAATTTTCGGATTTCCGCCAAAAGCTCAAATCCGTTCATTTCTGGCATGTGCACGTCCAGGAGAACCAGCGAAGGCAATTCCTTCGACAAGAAATCAAGAACCTCCTTGTAGGAAATGGCCATGACCACATTGTACGACGACTTTAGCATGTGTTCTGCCAGTTTCAGGTTCATGCGGTCGTCGTCTATCACCAAGATGGTTTCCTTGGTGTTGGCATCTTCTTTGGCGAAAGCTTTTCTGATGCGCTCCAGGGTTTCTGGACCGTACATTGGCTTTGATATAAAGTCCAGAACGCCCAGCCGTTTGGATACGTCTTCGTACCTGCTGAAGTCGTTTGCTGTTAAAAAGATGACCTTTGTTTCGGCGATGGACTTGTCGGCCCTGATTTTTTCAAGGGAGTACAAGATCAATGCTTTTTTCCCGTTTCAGGTAGTCGATGCACGCTTCGCCGGAATCTGCAGAAACGACCTTGTAACCATCTTTCCCCAATACCATTTCGGCCAGTTTTCTGGACATCGAATCGTCATCAACAATCAAGATTGTTTTTTGTTGCAAAACAGCCATTTTACATCCTTCTTACAGGATTAAATATATAATTCGTCATGCCGATTTATTTCTTTCGGGATGCCCGCAAATAAGTCTTTTTTGAACAAAATATGAAAAAAAGCCCCGTGAGGGGCCTTTTACATTTTTTTGAGGAATGCGGGCGAACGCTATCTTACTGCTTCGACGAAGACCTTTTCGCCGTCAGCATCAGTATCCTGCAAACCAGCAGTAGAATCCTTCCACACGATAGCGTCAGCCTGAGTCTCGCCCTTGATGTAAGATTCGTTTTCCTTCACAGCCTGCTTCAGCACTTCGCTTTCAGAATAAAGTTCAATGCTGATACGGTCAGAGATTGCAAAGTTCTGGTCCTTACGGCGGTTCTGGATGCGGTTCACGAGTTCGCGGGCCACGCAGGCGCGGCGAAGTTCGTCCGTGATCTTCAGGTCCAGAGCCACAGTGAAGTACTGGTTGGCTTCCACGGCCATGCCGTCGGCCACGATGCGGTTGAGCATCAGGCAGTCGGCACCGACTTCTCCGAAATCGAACTTGATCGTCTCGCCATTCTGCAGCGCCTTGATTTCATCGACAGACAACGAATTCAGCTTGGCAGAAATCACCTTCATGTTCTTTGCGTAATCCGGCCCCTTCGCCTTGATAGCGAGGAAGTTCGGCTTGGCGGAGAGCTGCACGAGCTTCGTCTCATCTTCGAGGAACTTCATTTCGCGAACATTGAGTTCTTCGAGGATCAAGTCCTTCATGGTCTCGGCGACGTTCTTTTCTTCGGTGCCGTGAGCAACGACCGTCATGCTGGCAATCGGCATACGGTTCTTTACGTTGTTCGTAGCGCGAATCACACGACCCATTTCGACCATGCCACGCACCATGGCGATGCGTTCCACGAGCTTTTCATCCATGAGGGACTTGTCGGCGCTCGGGAATTCGCAGAGGTGCACGCTCACCGGAGCGTTGGCATCGACTTCGCGAACGAGAATCTGGTAGATTTCTTCGGCGAGGAGCGGGAGGAACGGGGCGAGAATCTTGGAGAAGTCTACGAGCACCTTGTACATGGTGGCGTAGGCGGCGTTCTTGTCGCCATCGTTTTCGCTCTTCCAGAAGCGGCGACGGCTGCGGCGCACGTACCAGTTCGTGAGGTCATCGACCGCGGCAATCACGGCGGGCACCACGTTGTACAGGCGGTAAGCCTTCATTTCCACTTCAACCTTGGCAGCGAGATCCTGCAATGTTGCAAGCATCCAGCGGTCAAGTTCATTCTCGCTCTTGACTTCCTGACCGGGCTTCCAGTTGAGCTGGCCCTTGGCGGCGTCGGCGTTGTGGTTAGACACAAAGAATGCCACAGCGTTCCAGAGCGGGAGCATCACCTGCTTCACGATGCCCTTCACGCCTTCCTCACTGAAGCGGAGGTCTTCGGCCTTCAAAGCGGCGGAGTTAATCATGAACAAGCGAATAGCGTCGGCACCCGTGCGTTCAATAAGGTCGTTCGGGTCCGGGTAGTTGCGCTTGGACTTACTCATCTTGGAACCGTCTTCGGCCAAGATAATACCGTTCACAATAACGTTCTTGAAAGCCGGCTTCTGGAACAAAGCGTTAGAAAGCACGGTCAGCGTGTAGAACCAACCGCGGGTCTGGTCGAGGCCTTCGGCGATGAAGTCTGCCGGGAAGCTGCGTTCCACCAGCTCCTTATTTTCGAACGGGTAATGGCGGCTGGCATACGGCATGGAGCCGGATTCAAACCAGCAGTCAAAAACTTCCGGCGTGCGGCGGTAAACCTTGCCGTTCTTTTCAATCGTAAGCTTGTCCACAAAGTGCTTGTGCAAGTCGTCGAGCTTCACGCCGGTGAGCTGCTGCAGTTCTTCGATGGAACCCACGGCAATCATGTCGCCGTCGTCAGAGAGCCACACCGGAATCGGCGTACCCCAGAAGCGGTTACGGGAAAGGTTCCAGTCGCGAGCGCCTTCGAGCCACTTACCGAAACGACCGTTCTTGATGTGGTCCGGGACCCAGTTCACAGTCTGGTTGTTCTCGACCATCCATTCCTTCAGAGTCTTGGTCACGCCGTCCTTGCTTGTGACAGGAGCGTCGATCTTCAAGAACCAAGTCTTGAGGGCGCGGTAAATCAGAGGAACGCCGGTACGCCAGCAGTGCGGGTAGCTGTGGACAATCACGTCCTGCTTGAACACGCGGCCCTGTTCCTTGAAGTAGCGGATAATTTCCTTGTCGGCTTCCTTCGCGCCGAGGCCCTTCCACATCGGGACCTTGTCGGTGAACTTGCCTTCGGTATCGAGCGGGTCGAAAAGACCGAGGTCAAGTTCAGCACCCTTCTGGAAGTCTTCTTCACCGAAGGAAGGAGCGGTATGCACGGCACCGGTACCGTCTTCGGTACTCACGTAGTCGGCGGGGTAAATCTTGTAGTGGCGGGACAGTTGGTCCGGCGTCACGAATGCATCGGAAATGCGGGAGAGCGGCTCGTAATCCTTGCCCACGAGTTCGGAACCCTTGCAGGTATCAACGATGTTCGGGTTCTTGAAGTAAGCAGCGGTACGGCTTGCGGCAATCCAGTACTTTTTGCCATCCTGTTCCACAAGGTTGTAGTCCATGTCCGAGCCCACAACGATGCAGAAGTTGGAGTACAAAGTCCACGGGGTCGTCGTCCACACGAGGATGCTCGTATCCTTGAACTTGGCTTCGTCCGTGTTGAGCGGGAAGATGAGGGTCAGAGACGGGTCCTGACGGTCCTTATAGCCCTGGTTCGTTTCGAAGTTCGAAAGCGGAGTAGCAAGAGCCGGGCTGTACGGCTGGATGCGGTAGCCCTGGTAGATGAGTCCCTTGTCGAAGCACTGCTTGAACACCCACCACACAGATTCCATGAAGTTCTTGTCCATGGTCTTGTAGCCCTTGTCGAAGTCGACCCAGCGGCCCATGCGGCGCACCGTCTTCTTCCATTCGCTGGTGTACTTGAGCACCTTGCCGCGGCAAGTTTCGTTGAACTTGTCGACGCCGAGCTTCTGGATTTCGGCAACGCCAGCGAGACCGAGTTCGTTCTGCACGAGAGATTCAATCGGAAG
>CACXMH010000030.1 GCA_902768715.1 Fibrobacter succinogenes
TTGCCCTGGTCGGGCACATCCGTCACCTCGTCACCTCCGCAGCCAAAGAGCACAAAGGCGAATAGGCTAGTAATTCCGGCAAAGCACCGTCTAACAAAAGGCTGACTGAACAAAACAAACTCCTGCGGCATCATTCCTAATAAAATATATTATTTTACTCGCAATATTATTTTCATCAGTCTTTTTTTTCATTTTTTCAGGTCATACAAAAATCCCCCGCTTTCGCAGGGGATGACATCAATCAAAAGTGTTTATTAAGCAGCTACGGAACGGCTCTATTTCTTTATAATGCCCTTTCCACGCTTGGCGCCCCACATGTCGGTCTCTTCGGCCTTACTGCCCTTGGCCTTGCCCTTGCTGCCCAACTTCACGAAAGTGGTCAGCTTGGCAATGTAGGCTCCCGTACCCACCAGGCGTTTCTTGTCCGAAAGCATGTTCCAGGCGATGTAGAAGTTACCCTGGTTTGTCCGACAATCCTTGCCGCCAAAGTATTCCTTGTTGAACTTCGCCTTGTTCACCTTGTCCAAGCAATATATCTTCTGCTTGTCCCCGGCAACATAACCGCCCAGGTTCGTAAAGTACTTCACCTCGTACTGGAAATAGACATCTTCCCATTCCGACTCGTTCTTCGGGTCGTTAAAGTATTCCTCGATTCTCGGGTCGCGATTCACGAACGAACTGATATCCGACATCACGATAAAGCCCAGGGTATTCGGGTACATCTTCTCAATTTCTTCTTTACCGTAAGATGTAGGCACAACGAACGCTTCCGATACGGGTGTCGTATTGGGGTCAATTTCCTTGTTCATCGTAGCGAACTTGACCGCAGAAACTTCCACCGAGTAGTCACCCACAACCGTGAACCACGGCGAAGGCGTTCTCGGAGAGACATCGTAGTTCGTCGGAGAGTTCCAGTTCTTGCCGCTATCGGCGGCAACTCGTGCAATATCAACAGAAGTGATATCGGTCGTATCGCCCCAAATCAAGGCATCGGCACGGAAACGGATGTAGTCTCCCAGACGGGGGGCGGGGTTCTTGTCACCCTGGCTCTTGTCGAACACCATCACCAGTTTGTCCGAGCCAAGCCCGTTAGGAGCAGCGTTGGCCGTAGTGTTGACATAGCGTTTTTCCTTGGAAAGGTCCTTCGCCGAGTTCACGTAGAAACTGAAGGGGGCATTCTTGTAGGTATCTATGAGCATCCTTACCGGCTCGGACAGGGTTACCGTCAAGCGGCTCAGCTGGTCAGAAACGTTATCTACACGGGCGGCAACAATCACCGGGGCAATTCGCTCCGTAGTATTCCTGTCGAAATGCACCTTGTTCAGTCTCTTTTTAGTACCATAGACGAAGGTTGCAAAGCTAAGCAACTTGCCTGAACCGGCTGTTTTTATATGCTCCGAGAACGCCGTATCCTTCACTACAAAGGAGAGCACGTTGTCGGCCTTTCTTGCCTTATGGGCCGCCAAGATTTCGTCTTTACTGAAGGTGTAAGAACACTGCACCGCGGAATCCTTTGAAGCCGTGGAAAGGCTATCCTTGAAATAGTTCCTTGTGGTAACGTGTTCTTCATCCCAGTTCAAGCAGATATGGTCAGGCAGGGAATCCTTGTAATCGCCCTTTTCGTTGGGCTGGAACGCCCTATGGTAATAAATGGCGATGGAATCCGCACGACCATCCAGGTATTCCTTGGACGGCGAGTAATACGGCTCAACAATGCTCAGGTCACCCTGGGACTTTCCATGGGCGTCGAAAATATCCACCAACTGCGGGTAGGGTACCGGAGGCTCCCGGAAACGCATGTTGATATAGGACGCCGCAGTCAGCAGGTTCGCGTCATCGGCTGCAACGAGGGTGATGTAGGCGGTAGAATCCTCTGTATATTCCTTACTGGAGCGCACAGAAATAATGGAAAAACCATCTATAAGGGGTGAAACACCCGTAACAAGTACACCCGAAGATCCGTCATACTGGGCCAGGGCAATATTGCAATCCCTGCAGATGTCGTTCGTAATGGGGTTGATGACCAACACGTACATATCCACGTCGCTACCGATCCAGTGGAAATACTCGTCACCGTCCGCAGTATCCGGGTCGCCCGCAATGGGATGTTTCCAGCTGAGGACTTTTCCAAGAGAATCGATATCCACCGGAGTGGCAAAGTGAAGTTCCGGCACATAGAACGTGATTGTGGCCTTTGTCTTCAAGGAAACATCTTTCTTCTCTTGCTTGCTGGTCATGCCGCCAACCGTCTGTTCAATCCAGATGGTGTCGATACCCGTTACCCCGACGGTCCTGGACTGAGAAAGATTCAGCTTTGTAGTATCCGTCTGGGATGCATAGGCGTTCATACCAGCTGAAAGAGTCAGCGTATAGGACTGTCCCACTGCACCCAGCAAGTCAACTTCGCCATCGGCAAAAGCGGAAACATACACAGGCACGCGGGTGCCGGCAAGGCCCTTATCTACGAAGGTCCACTTGGTGCCTGACTTGTAATAGGTGCTGCTGCTGTCGCCCTTATTCACCGTATAGGTAGAGGTCTTGGTCATGATATCCAAGTTACCCTTGATACGGAAATTGATGTAGGTCTTGGACTTCTCTTCGCACTTACCATTCTTGTCGCAGAACTCGATGACCAGACGATAGCTACCCGGAGAGAGCTTGTTAATCTTGTCCGGATAGACCTTGGGGCTAAACTTGTTAGAAAGATCAAAGCCACCCATCTGCATGCCAGACTGACCTGCAGTCAACGTCGCCTTTTCTTCTCCCGCTCTCGTAACAATCCGATACTTCAAGGAACCGTACTTTGCGATACTGTCGCCGCAAGCGTGGACTGTTTCTTCCTTTTGTCCATTGGCCGTCTGAACACCCGCCACCGAGGCACAGGAACTACCGCCACTCTTGTCGTAGCAAATGCTGTAATTTACCGAACCATCGCTATTGGGCGTACTCGTAGTCGAGAGGCCAGAGGTCTGCTTGATGAACATGTTGGTCTTGATAATCACGTTACTCATGGTGGTTCGGCGGTCGCAGAAGAAGATGTCAAGGGAATATTCGCTTCCCGGCACCAAGAAATTAGAACCATAAGTAGTATTGAGATTTTTTAGCACCACGTGACTCGGTGCTGCAAGGTGAGTTCCGCCGTTATCCACGGCCAGTTTCTTGTTGATGAACACCCAGATATCGTCGTCACCGCGGAAGGTGAATTCCTGGTCTTCACGGTAGGTAAACTTGGCATGAGACTCGAAGCAGAACTGCTGGTTATGCTGGCCTTCCCAGCGGGAAGCACCCCAATCCCATACACCAGGATTGTCGCCGTTTCCAAAATAGGTCAAATTACCAGAAGCGATAGCACCGCAATCGATACCGCCAAACCAACCAGGACCGTTACAATAATGGTCAAAGTCGTCTGCACTTATCTTAAAGGGGACCGGCCCCTGAGCATAGCGTTTTGTTCTACACGTGGGGCAGGCTACAGGGCTCACCTCCTTCACGACAGTGGCGTCAGTGGTGTTATCGACAGGGTGGAAACCGCCAAAGTTTCCCGCCATGGTCGCGGAGTCCGAGTCAAAAGCCCAGCGGGGGTCGGAACCATAGTGCCTGAACGGCATGTCGTAGCACTGAACTTCGTTCAGGCCTTCTACATAGTTGAACAGCTTATTGAAATTGTCCGCAGAACCAAAGCACTTGATGCCATTTCCGCCAGCAGTAGTGTTCAGTTGGGGCTTGCCGTTTGCACCCAGGTCCGTCTGGACAATACCAGTACGCACGCCGAGACACTGTCCCGCATAACCATCATCTTGTTCATTGGTCGAGAAGATATGTCCATACTTGGATGTCCACAGGGATTCGTCAGTATCGTAAATCACGGCAGCAAGCTCAAAGGAACACACACCATCTACACCGGGGTCCGTCACGAACAGACCATGGACATCTTCCTTGCCTTCAGGCCACTGGGAGTCGTCAGGGATAAAGTACAGGGCTTTGGTTCCGTAGTTTTCTAGCAAAGCCTTGAACGGCAGGGCCGTGGGATTTTCACTCGCACCTGCATAACCTTCATACCCTATTTTTTCTTCGGGGTCACTTGCACGGTAAATGAGAATCTCATCAGGAACTTCGTCTGCTCCATAAACCATCCGGAACCAGCCGCACATACCCGGAGCAGGAGACATCTGTTTGCCCGCACCGCCATTGTTACTGACCATCATATTGTCGGACTGCCATTCCTTGTCGTCGGGCACCAAGACATAGAGGTAGCTTGCGTTGGGAGGAGTCGGCTCATGGTAGGTACCACCCGCAACCATGGGGTCTTCCTGAACATAGAGTCTATTACCGTAGCCTGGGCAAGCTATACCTCCATTTTCTCCTATTTGCCCAGTGGTGTTATACTTAGTAGCGGTAACCATTAAGCCACTCCCAAATACATCGGTATAGTTCATAAGCCCAATGGAGCTTTTCCCCCAATTTTTGTTATTGAGATTAGACAATTCGATAGTATAGTACTCACCATCTTTTTCTGTCAGCTTTGTTGACATCTGCTCAAACGCCACATAGACGTCGCTTCCCCACTCAGGAGGAGCCTTAAAGTACAGCGTTCCCGAACAAGCCGCATCTGCTGTACCGCTGAAAGCGCCGACCGCGACCAGCAGTGCCGGTAGGACCTTTCCAAAAACACTCTTCATACCAGATATGGAAAACCTTTTTGACATAGATTTTTCACCTTTCTTATATACTACAAACGGCAACAGGCCATAAGCCTGTCACACAATACCCCCAAAATCTATCCTTTTATCGTCAAAAAAGCAAACGGAAATTTGAAAAAAAACGGCAAAATTCAAAAAATCGTGAGCCAAACACCCAGGATAATCCACACTGCGTGTAAATTTTTGTTTTCACTTCGTTCTGCCATGCCAAGATTTCTTATATTGACGCATTATGAAAAAGATTACCATTCTCCCCATTATGGCCCTTGCGGCCCTCTCCCTCACGGCCTGCGGCGGGCATTTTGCCAAGACCCAGACCACCGAACAGCAGAATGCACCCCTGGACTGCACCGGGCTCCACATGAAGAACGCCCAATGGCACTTTACCGACGCCAACGGCCTTGCCCTAGATGTAACCGGATCCTGTCACAAGGGCATGAAGCACGGAAACTTCGAGTTCCTCGTCGATGGCAAGAAGGTCGCCGTCACCAAGTTCGTCAAGGACACCGAGCAAAAGACATCCTGCGAAGCCACCGGCGAAAAGACCAGGGACCCTCTGGAAAAGTGCCTCGCCAAGGTGGGCAAGTAATTACCAAATTACCCTCAAAGAGCCGCGGCAACGCGGCTTTTTCATATTGTAAATGAAATAGACGTGGAGAAGCTATGGGATACGACTACACAAGTCACGGCAAAAAAATCGCCATTCGCGTTTTGCTCGGAACGTTCCTTTGCACCGAAGTTGCGGCACTTTCTGCCTGCAGCGATGACAGCTCCTCCAGCGCCGAAGACGAGCCGACCATATTCACAGAGACAAGTTCCCTAGAAGTGGACGAAGAATACAACATAATTACCTGGACTACCGAAAAAAACAAAGACATGTGCCTCCTTGAAAACGGCTCGTTCACATGGAAAACAGTAAACCTGGGAACCTCTAAAGAATCAGCCCGATACGAATTCCGGGGCGACACCCTGGTACTTTACACCCTGGTTTACAACAATGGCGAACAAGAACGATTCGGTCACATGTACCTGGGCGGTACAGCGGGCAATATCTACGGCACTTGGAAGGCCCTTTTCTGCGACTTCGACCCGGTAGAAAAAAACACCTTCTGTGCGACGGGCGACATTTTCGTCACAAAGACCATTACCCTTTCCAAGGGCGAAATGACCACCGAAACCCTGTACGACTTTGAAAGGTACAGCGCCCAAAAGAGCGGAAACCTGGTGCTTTCAGAATTGACGGCAGACATCCTCCGGGCATTGAAGGGAACATACGAACTCTACATTCCTGGAGCCTTCGTCGATGACTCCGCAAGAGTCCTAAGCCTCATCAAAGAATACAAGATTACCACAACTTCGCAAACCAAAACGTCCATCAACTTCAAGATGGACGGCAAGGAATACGCCCTCAAGTACAACGAGGCCGAAGAAACCTTGGCCAAGGACGGCAGCGAAAAGCTGAACCGCATCGTAAAGTTGGAACTATCTTCGGGAAAAACCACCTGCAACCTGGACTTTGAGCGGACCTTTATGGAAAAGTCCCTGTGCAAAAGCGAAAACAAGGACTACCTTGACATAAACAAGGAAATTATTGACGGTCAGGGAAACACCCTGGAATATGCCGTCGCCTACCTGGCCAACAACCAGGAGGAATTCGAGAAGTGCGTCAAGTCCATTACCCCAGCGTCAAGCGGCGATGACGAAGGCTACAACGACGAACTCAACTAGCAGCCCTACCGTCTAATGGTCGGAACGGCAGCAAGAAGCGTCTTGGTGTATTCGTGCTGGGGGGCGGTCAGAACTGTCTTTGCATCGCCCCGCTCTACAATTTTTCCGAAGTACATGACCAGAACCAAATCGCTCAGGGCACGCACCACCTGCATGTCGTGACTGATGAACACGATGGACAGGTCCAGCTCCTTGCGCAGGTCGTCCAGCAGGTGCAGAATCTGGGCCTGAACCGAAACGTCCAGGGCGCTGGTCACCTCGTCGCAAAGCAAAATCTTCGGCCGGACCATCAGGCTCCGGGCAATGCAGAGGCGCTGCCGCTGCCCCCCCGAGAATTCGTGGGGGAACTTTTGGAGAGACTGAGCAGGTAAGGAGACCCGCTCCAAAAGTTCCTTTGCCCGTGCCTCCGCCTCAACCTGCTTTACACCACGGGCAAGCAGCGGCACCGTCAGAATTTCGGAGACTGTCTGTCTCGGGTTCAAACTGCTGTAGGGGTCCTGGAATACCATCTGCACCAGGTCCGAAACCCGCCTGCCCGAAGTCTCCAGCCGCCCTTTCGCCACATTTTCTCCAAACAGCCTGAGCCGCCCCTCCGCCACAGGGACAAGCCCTACCAGGGATTTTACCAGGGTGGTCTTGCCGCAGCCGGACTCCCCCACAATGGAAAGAATCTTCCCTTGGGGCAGGTCAAAAGAAACCCCATCTACTGCCGTAAAATTATCCTGGACCTTTCCCAGGACTCCTCCACGACGCGGAAACCGGACCGACAGGTCCTGAACTTCCAGCACAGGATTTTCCGTATTTTCGGACAACCGAAATTACCCCTGTTCCTTGCCCGATTCTTCTTCCAGGCTGTTCAGGGCTTCTTGGACATTCTGTTCCGTCTTCAAGAGAATCTGGCGGCACTTTTTCAGCAATTCCGTGGCCTCCTTGACCTGGTCCGAAAGCTCATCAATACCCATCTCTGAGTTGTCGATACGCGTAAGAATGCTTTCCAGGCGGTCCATGGAGTTCTTGTATTCCAAATTTTCGGTACTCATATCCGAGAATATAGTTACATTTAACGAACATGGATTTCAACATGTGGCATAGGCATCCCGTTTTTTCACAGGTCCGTCTCCTTTCTGTGGCGACGGCGCTCCTGCTTGCGGCCTGCCTAGACATTCCGGATACCCCCGAGCCCCAAAACACGGCATCCTACGTAACTGTCTATGCCGTCCAAAAAGGCAATGCTGATTCCACCAGCCTAAAAATCCACCCCGAAAAAATCGCCACCCTCAAAGCCGAGGTGCACCCCAAAGGCTTGGAGTCCGAGCTAAACTTCAGCTGGTACAGGGATTCCCTGCTGGGGAGTGGCGTCACTTTCAAGATTCCCGCCTATCCAGAAAAAGACGAAATCCCCAACAGGCTTGTGGTAAAGGATGGCGAAGGAAATTACGTCTCGTCAGATTTCGAGATTACCGTCAACAGCCCGCCCACTTTTATCGAGGACTTTTTCCCGGCCCAAGGTGATACCCTGTACGGCACAATCCGCACTGCATTTCCTTTCAGCTGGAAAGCCTACGACAACGAAGACGCTTCGCTAGACTACATCTTGAAAATTGACACGGCCCACTACCATGTAGGCGCCCTGGAAAAAATCCAGCAGTCTGGTCTCCATGCAGGAATTCACCTTTTCCAAGTCATCGTGAAAGATTCCGAAGGAGATACCGACACCCTGCCTTTGGTCAAGTTTTACGTGGTTGACACCCTGGAGGCGAAAAGATGAAGCATATCGCCGCCATATTTGCCACCTTCGCAGCCTTTGTATTTTTAGTCGCCTGTTCTGATAGCGACCAGTACCTCTACGAGGTCGAAGATTCTGTCGCCCTCCAGATTCACGCCGAAATGACCCTCACCTACGGAATTGACTCCGCAGAGGCTTGGGCGGACCAATATCAATGTATCGATAATTGTACCCCGCAGGTTATACCCTCACGCGTGAGGGCCGATACCGTTACCTCCAAGGATTCCGTCATCTTTATCGGAGAAATCATGCCAAGCAGGCAGGCCCATTACCGCGAGTATTTCTGGACCCTAGACGGCAAGGAATTTTCCAATGACATGAACTTCCGCAAACCCGTCACAAAGGCAGGATACCACGAAGTGTGTTTTGTGGTGTTGGACTACTACGGCGACACCCTGAGGGACACCCTCCGGCTCTGGGTTTCAAACCCGCCTATCATAGAGACCCAGGGGTTCATTCCCGCCATAGGGAGCCAAGGACTTTCACCAAAGGAGGGCATCACCTTCGCCTGGCACGGCTACGACCCCGACTCCATTTCGAAGGTGTATTACAAACTCGAAATCCAAGAACCTAGAGGTCTCGCCTATACCTACGACCTTCACAAAAAGCTTTACACCGCGAGCAACGACATTTTGGATACTCTTCTGGACGAGCCCTTCTTTACCTACTGGGATAACCCGGGCTCCTACCATCGGCTAGAAAACTTGAAGTTCTACACCTGGAGTGTCCGTGCGGTCAACGAGTTCGGACAGGAATCGGACAGCCTTATCCAGGGAGAATTCTTTACCAAAGGACACCGGAACGAAGGCGGAGTCCAAACCTTCATTCGTTTCTCCAACGAATCCCTTTACGACAGATACTATTTCAGTTACCTCGGAAAAATCCATCTAGACATTCTGGACTCCTTGTCTAATCCAGTGGTTGAACACGAGGTAGGTCTAGACACGAATCAAGCCGTCATCTCACCGTTGGAACCTGGAAAATACAGAATAATCGCGAGCCTACCGAAACTCACGGACTTTGTCCCGGACACTGCCGATGTCACCGTCCTGCCTGGAGAAATTGTCATCGCGGACACCCTATTTCTCAAGGACACCGTCCCTCCGTCCAACAAGCACCTCTCCCCCGAAGGTCTCCAACAAGACATCGACACCCTGGATTTCAAGGACACCCTACGGTTCTATTTTGAGGACCACGGCGGAGACCTCCGTCAGGAAGTTCTCTGGAACGGACAGGAACT
The DNA here is from genome assembly GCA_902768715.1 of Fibrobacter succinogenes. Lineage (GTDB taxonomy): Bacteria > Fibrobacterota > Fibrobacteria > Fibrobacterales > Fibrobacteraceae > Fibrobacter > Fibrobacter succinogenes_L. The sequence continues at coordinate 9,455 of CACXMH010000030.1, forward strand.
GCGCGGCTACGACTACCGCAACACCCTTTATAGCGATGACCACACCTCGGACACCATTCTGATAACCCTCCCCAGGTCTTACAAGAGTTGGACCTACCAGTTGCTCACCCTCAAGGCTTTTGACTATAGTGGTAACACCAATTTCAAGACATACGTCATAAGGCCATCCATGGAAAAGCCCGAACCGGAAACCAGTTCCTCCAACGCAGAAATTTCCAGCAGCGCAGGAGGCAAAAATGAATAGGTTGTTCTTTGGCGCTGCTCTCGCCTGCCTTTTCTTGTTTGTTGCAGGTTGTCGCGAAGACGCCCTGATTGGACCCGGCGACATCCAGGCCCTGCAAGCCTACATGACAATCGGTTCGTACAGTGAAAACGGGAAAATTTACATCTCGCCATCATCTGACAGTATATACCTGCAGCAAGGCTTCCGTTATACATTTGAGGCCAAATACCTTGTGGGAGGTCACGAAATCCGGCCGGACAGCGCCCAAGAGGTATATCGTTCCCATTTCTGGGATCTAGGGGACGATTCCGTCAACGCCACAATCCTAGAGCATCTCTTTGATTCCGCCGGATACTACCTCTTTGTTCTCAACACCATCGATTACGGTGGCGACACTTTAAAGGATACTGCCCATATTTTTGTCAGCACCCCGTTGTCCATTCATCTGAGCGCACCCGCCGAAGGTTCGAGCATTGAGCCCCTTTCCGATGATTATGTTGAAATGAACTGGGACATTTCTGGCATCGACCCCTGGGAAAAGACAAGTTGCTCCATTTACGCAGCCGTCGCCGACGACATCCAGCTGAATAGAGCCAGCAGCTATTTTAGCCGACCTACATCTAGCTGGCTTGGCGTCTTAGACACGCTGGACCCGCTCTACACAGGGGACTGCCAGAACGGCGCTTTGCTCAAAGGCCCCCTGATTTCAGAGGAATGGCTCAAAAGAAACGGTTTTAACCTCAGGGACACCTCCCTTACCGTCTATTGGGGAGTTAAAGCCACCGCCTACACCGAAAACGGTTTTGAAGAATACTCCTCAGATGTTTCGATGTTCAACACCCTTTTCCTTGGAGGCGACTCCTCCGTCATCCAGATTAAGCCCACCTACGAAAGCCTCGTGACGGGCACAAGCGTTTCTACCCGAATTGTACTTGTCAGTGCGTTAGGAGACACTTTAAAGGATTTTCTTTACGACACCCCAAAGCAGGCGACGAGCGTCAAGGTAGCCCCCCAAACAAGGCTTCGCCTTTATGCCCACGAAACAAAACTGACCGATTACGAGCCCAAAACCATTACCATTGATGTTCCCGAGCGCTCCATGGTCCGGCTTGCCGACAGCATCGTCTTTACAGACAAGATTCCACCCAAGGCCGCTCCCGTAAAAAACGATTTCGCGTTAAGCGACAGCATCAAGTTCTATTTCATGGACATGGGTTCTGGAATCAACCCCACCCAAAAGAAGTTTATCCTCGCCGATTACGACACCGTAGATGTGGCCTATGAATCTTCCACACTCACCTTTGCGAACCCCTGCCGCAGGGAATGCAAGATAAAGATTCCTATTCCCGACAACGCCAGAAACCGCAATACCGAACTATTCTGGACCATGACTCCCTTCAAGGATTCTCTCCATATCGCAGGCCCCTTTGTCCAAACGGAGGAACAACAATGATTTTCAAAAAAGTCATTCTGTTTTTCCTGTTTTTGCTTTGGGGGCTTAATTACGCCGACGACAAAGTTCCACGTGAGCGGTATTTGCACGTATCCACCAACCCCTCTGGAGCAGACCTTTACGTCGGAAACGCCCATCCCGATTTTTCCAGGAATCCGGACTACAGGATACCCGCATTCGTATCTGTTCCCCTGGACAAGGACCAGGTCCTCATCACCCTGTTCCGTCCGGACTTTAGGGACACCAGCATCAACGTGACCCTTTCTCAAAAAGATACTTCATTCTTAATCGTAGCCCTCGCCCCCGCCTTTGACGAGACTTTCCTACAAGAGCAACAGGCGGACTTGAATCACCGAAGCAGGCGAAACCTGGGCCACCGTCTGATGATAGCCTCCATAGTGCCACTAGCCGCAAGCGCCATTGCCGCAGGTGTTGCCGCCTACGAAATCGGCAAGGCGAACGATAGTAAAAAGAGCATCGAAAATACCGTCATCACATCGGGAGACAATTACCGACAAGAGCAAAAAAATTTCGAAGAATATCGGGACAACGCCAAAACAGCCAAAAAAACAGCTCTTGTTTCCCTTGTAGCTGGAGGCATCATCCTTTCGGTCGGACTCTTTCTATCTTTCTAGGTGTATCATGAAATCCACGTGTATCGCATTAATCCTTCTGCTCGCCCAGGTTCTGCTTGCCACAGAACAGCAAGGGCCTTCTGTCAGCGTGGAACTTTTATCCGGCACAAAGCAAAAAGCCCAATTCCTCGGTATTCAAAACGATACCGTCCAGCTAGGCGGCTACATCAGCAACAAGTTTACCGTTGTCCGTATTCCCAAAGAAAAATTCAAATCCATCATAGATTCGTCGGGCGCAGACTTGCTCCAAAACAAAGCCGATTCCGCAACCGTCAAAACGGATACTACCGTAAATTCGGTCGATTCCGTGCAGGCGGCAGCCGACAGTTCCGGAACAGATTCGCTCACCCAGCCGCAAGTCGCCGAGACGCCGAAACCTCTCGAGCTTTCGTCCCCTACCGTGCTGGTCAGCTTCGAAGACGAAATCGGAGATTCCTCCCTAGTTTTACAAATCAACACCCTCGCCGCCAGATTCCTGTTGGAAAGCGGAGAAAAAATCCACATCCTAAAGAAAAAGGACATTCCCGACTGCAGCGACAACATTTGCCTACAGGATTCCCTTTCTTCCAAGGGCGCCACCACAATCTATTTTGGGAAAATCGTCCCTATACAAAAGAAAGATTCCCTAATGCTTCAGCTTATGAGGGTGGTGTTTGAAGAAGATCTGCCCACCATCTACAAGAGCGAATTGAGAATATCTCGCTCCAAGTCCGCCAGCGACCTCATCTCCAAGGACAAACTAAGAATTTTTCTACTGGAAGCACAAGGCAAGGACGCCTCAAACTTGAAGAACAAGACGGGTTATATTGACATCGATACCGACCCCGAGGGAGCAACCCTTTCGATGCCCGAGGAAAACGCCCTGTGCAGGTCTCCCTGTACCATTCCTGTAAACGACACGTCCGCCGTTACCATTTACGCATACTGGAACGTGGATCAGCATCTATGGGGCGGTTCCGTGACCAAGCACCCCATACCGGGTGACACGGTAAGGACATCCATAAAGCTAAAGCGGGTCAATCCCGAACTCAGGGTTATCACTAATCCTGCAGGGGCTGAAATTTTCTCCAGCAAGAGAGAAATCAGCAAGCGCAGCAAGACTATCGGGGTTACTCCGGCGAGGTATCCCATTCTGGAACCCGGACTTGTCCAATTCAAGCTCCGCAAGTTCGGATTCAAGGACACCCTGGTCGCCGTCTATGTTCCTCCCGTCTCCGATGTGACCGTCAATGTGGAAATGGAACAAGAAACCAGCTTCAAGGAAATCCAGACACAGCAGGAATGGGAAAAGGGTCGTAGGAGAATCCGCCTTGGGCACACCATGATGGGCGTTTCCATCGCGCCCATTATCGTAGGCGCCCTGTTCACCTACCTGGCCCAATTAGATTACAGAGACGCCGAAGACATCAAGGACGAACTTGGTTACTCCGCCACCATAGGGGGAGAATCCTACCAGAAAAAAGTAAAAGAGAACAAGGACCTGGTGGATGACGGCGACCAAAAGACGGTCATCGGCCTCTCTCTTATCGGAGCGGGCATCTTGGTCCTCGGTGTCGGATTCGTCATTTCTTTCTAAACACCCAGAAATTGGCCCAGAAAAAGGCGCAAAGCGCCCTGGCGCAACAAACCACCGCTCAAAAAAGCTAAATTTGAACGCGATGCGTAAAGTATTACTTATTTCCCTGCTTTTTGCCGTGGCCGCCATGGCCGCCGATTTCGAGCGCTCCAACTGGAGAATGCAGCTCTATGTTCAAGGTGAATTTGCCTTTTTGAATTTCCAGGACAAGAACCCCGAGCTCTTGCTAGACGAAATTGACAAAGAGGTGATGACATTTCCCATCAACGCGGGTTTCCTCTGGAGTCCGCTCATCACTCCCTTCTACAAGGCGGACATTCCCTTTACCTTCTGGCTGGGTCTGGAAGTCAACTCCATCCAGTTTGGCGAAATCGCAAGTAACCCTAAGTACACTTTCAAAGGCAACAGCTGCGGCCCTAAGGGGGCCGAAGGCGTATGTGACGATGCTGGACGAGGCGAAACCCTGTCGTTCCGCTCCTACGCACCGTCTGTACTGGGCGGTTTCACGTTCAATCTGATTGGCGACCTGGACATCCGCGTCTTGGGTGGTTATGGATTCCACTTTTTCAGCTTCTATGACGAAATATTGGGCAATACCAATCAAAAAACAAGCATCGTCCCCACCGCTTTTGCCTCTGGCGCTCTGGAATACAGGATTGGAGAGATTTTCAAAGATGTTGATTTCAAGATTGGTGTAAATGTCCGCAAGGACTTCTTGCCCTTCGAAGATGTCAAGGCGACAAACAAATCCCCAGCCCTCGAACAGCTGGGCGGAGGGCTTCCTCCGGCATACTCCGGCGTCGAGTTCGACAAGATTTCTTACAAGTTGCCCGTACGTGTGGGCCTGGAAATCTCTCTTGACTTTGGCCGCGAAAGCCGCCGCGACCGCCGTATGAGGTACGTACTTCACGACCGCGACGATGTGCTCCGCAAGAACAGCGAAGTCAAGGATACCCTCTCCGATTGGGACTGCATGGCCATCGAACGCGACTACCGGTTCTTCTTGGACGAAGACGGCAACCTGCCCGACATGAGCGAAGCTTTCACCAAGACCCAGTTCTCCGACGTGCTGGAAAGCTTCCTCGCCTTCTGCCACCCCGAAGACCTGGCCACCAAGGAAAAACTGTACGCCACCCTGGATACGGGCAAGGTCCAGTTGAAGGAATACCAGACCAAGCAAGAAGATTCTCGTTTCGAGCAGGTCATGGCGTCCAACGATCCCGAAATGCTGGCCATGTACCTGGAATACTATCCGGACTCCCCCCACAGGGCCGAAGTGGAAGCCAAGCTGCAAGTGCTGGGTGAATACCACAAGTTCCGCGAGATTCAAGCCCAGAACACCTTCAAGGCCTACCTCACTTACCTGAACGACAATCCAAACGGAGCCTTCCGCGACGAAGCCGAAGCGGGAATCTTCGAACTGGTCAAGGGAAGCGGCCGCCTGAAGGATTACGAGATTTACCTGAAGCGGTTCCCCGAAGGTAAGTTCGTGGAAGAGGCCAAGGCCGCCCTCAAGGGCGCAAATGCCGATGCTCCTTCCATGATAGAAGCCCAGACCGGCGAGTCCGAAGAAGAAGCAGAACCGGCACCGGCCAAGAAGCAGAACAAGAAAAACCAGAAAAAATCCAAAGGCAAAAAGAAGAAATAAACTTTGAGGTGCGACGCAAATCGCACCTTTGCCCCGTTGCCCTCATTGTATGAACTTTAAAGCTCTCGCAATTCTGCTATTCGCGTTTTGTGCCGTTGTTTTCGCCCAACCTGGGGTTGAGGTTGCCATCCAGGACTCCACCGCATTGCAAGGCACGGCCTCTACAGGAATTTACACCCAAATTATCGACTGGTACAACAACAACCTAAACTACGGCACCATCACCCTTCTCATGGCCGTAGAGAGTTCCTTTATTCCTTTCCCATCGGAACTAGTTGTGCCCCCTGCCGCCTACAAGGCATTGCAACCAGGATCTGACCTGAGCATCGTGTTGATTGTGGTATTCGCCAGCATGGGAGCCCTTATCGGAGCCTTTATCAACTACTTCTTGGCCAAGTTCCTAGGGCGTCCCATTGTGTACAAATTCGCCGATTCCAGAGTGGGACATTTTTTGCTCATCGACACGCAGAAGGTTGAAAAGGCCGAAAACTATTTCCGAGACCACGGAGCCATTTCCACCTTCGTGGGCAGGCTTATCACTGTCATCCGCCAACTGATTTCTATACCGGCAGGGCTATCCAACATGAAGCTCCTGCCCTTTACGCTCTACACCTTTCTTGGCGCCACCATCTGGAACTGCGTGTTGGCGGTTCTCGGATACCTGGCTCACGGCCAAAAAGACATTATCGAAAAGTACAACTCCGAACTGGCCATCGCATTGCTTGGCTTCGGCGCGCTTTTTATCGGTTATATGGTTTGGAACGCAGTCAAGCCGCGCAAAAACTAGTCCTTGACGCAGCGGACCGAAAATGCGTTGTCCGTAGAATACAGATTTTCGTGAAAGGTTTCGTCTCCGAATTCCAGCATGCGGGCATAGGCCTTCTTGGACTTTTTGCCCTTTTCCCTAGAAGAACTCCAGAACAAGGCTCGTTCCTTTATTTTGTCAGACCGAGCACCATCCTTGGCAACATAACCAGCAGGTAGGGCCGCAAAACCAATGTCGTCTGTTCCGGTATTTATGGATTCGTACTCGTCCAAGTATATAGGTTCACCGGTGTGCTGGTCAAAAATTTTCTTCTTCTTTTTCTTTGTTTTCCAGTCGTCTTTTGTTCTCAGGGCATTTCCCGGTTTCGACTTGGAATTTTCGGAAACATAGGCCGTCAGGTCGCGCCATTCCGAGCGGGACGGAAGATGCCAGCCTACAGGGCACGCCTTTTCTGCCTTTTTCCAGGTATAGAGACGGCCATATTTTTTGCAGTTGTCAATCTTGCGTTCATAGCACCAGGAATCGTCCATATGCAAATTCAGGTTCTCAGCCATCCACGTCTGCTTGCCGAGTTTTATGGTTTTGTAAGTCTTTCCGTCGCGATCATCCTTGAAGGATCCCTTGACAGGGGCAGACTGGGCAACGGAGAATAGCCCTATCATACACAAACAAACCATCAACTTTTTCATACGACACCCTTTAATCATTTTCACTTACATCACTCCAAATTATACATAATATGCGACCGTCAAGACACACTCCCGTCATACAAAAAAGCTAAAAGTCGCAATTTTTGACACAACGGTTAGCCTGAAACTCAGCTTCAAGGACTTTTATACCTTTATTGTAGCGACGATAACTGCCATGACGGAGCCCCCTTTCGAAAGTCATTTCCTCTTTGATTGCCCCCAAATCATCGTAGAGTCGCGCCACTCCATGGATTTGACCGCGAGAATACGGAATCTTTCGGCGGAGGGTTCCCCGTTCATCCCATTCTTCGCTTTCACCTTCAAGAACGCCGTTCTTGTACATTTCTCTGGACTTTTTCAGTCCGTTGTCGTGATAATTAACGGAAGGACCGTTTTCTACACCAGCCTCGTAAGAAATCTCTTGCCAGGGTTTCCCGTTCTCGTAAAAACTTGAGAAAGTTCCTTCTAGTAGCCCGTCACGATAGAACGCCTTAATGGCAATTTTCCCGTCAGGGTGATACGACAGGGACCAACCCTCCTTGACATCGGTCCCATGCTGCACCGTATAGATTCGTGCGACATTTCCATCTGGATAAACTGTTTTTACGGTATCCAAAGAAACGCCGTCAGCCTCCGCGGAGGTTGCAAAAGCAATAACAAGAAAAACGATAAAAAAGAGCCGTTTCACTGAATCAAATGTAGCTATATCAACTCCGATTTTTTATCTTGTTGAAGCCAATGCGCGTTACATTTTTAAATCCTCCATTCCACCCGATGTTCAGTCGCGAGTCCCGCAGCCCCTGCGTGACCAAGTCCAGCACTCTTTACTGGCCCATGTTCTTAAGCTACGCGGCCGGTTCGGTGGAAGCGGACGGTAACGAAATCCAACTTATCGACAGCCCAGCCATGGAACTGGACCTGCCGAAAACTCTGGATGGCATCAAAAAGTTTGACCCAGCGCTTGTTATTTGCAGCACCAGCACGCCGAGCATTCTGAACGACCTCAAGGTGGTACACGCCATCAAGGATATGCTCCCGAATGTGAAGGTCGCCATCATGGGCACGCATGCCACCGCCGAGCCGCTAGAATCCATGGAGATGGAACCCTCCCTCGATTTCGTGATTATCGGCGAGGCGGACTACACCTGTAGGAACCTCGTGAGGAGCCTGCGGGGCGACGGTGTTCCCGTGAACCAGATTGCGGGCCTCGCCTTCCGTAAGGCGGACGGCTCGACCGATTTTCAGCCCGAGGGCCCGAAGATCGAGAACCTGGACGAACTCCCGTGGGTCTCGAAAGTTTATCGCAAGCACCTGTACAGCTGCTACAAGAAGTATTTCTACGGCGCGAACCTGAACCCGCTGATTGTAATTCTCTCGGGCCGCGGTTGCCCGAACCGCTGCAGCTACTGCGTGATTCCGCAGACACTCAACGGGCACAAGTTCCGCCGCCGCAGCCCGAAGGACGTGGTAGATGAACTGCAGTACATCAAGGACAATTTCGAGGATTTGGGCGAAGTCTTCTTCGAAGACGACACTTTCACCGCTAGCCACGAGCATGTGCGCGAAATCTGCAACCTGATTCTGGAACGGGGTCTAAAGATTACATGGAGCTGCAACGCCCGAGCCGATGTCCCGCTGGATTTGCTCAAGCTCATGAAAAAGGCCGGCGGCCGCGAGATGTGCGTGGGCTTCGAGAGTGCCTCCCCCGTGGTGCTCGAGAACATCCACAAGGGCGTGAAGAACACCGACAAGGCCATCGAGTTCACGAAGAACGCCCGCAAGGCAGGCTTGCTGGTGCATGGCTGTTTCATGGTGGGTAATCCGGGCGATACTCCGGAAACGCTCCGCATGACGCTGGACTACGCCAAGAAGTTGAACCCCAACACGGCGCAGTTCTACCCCATCATGGCGTACCCCGGCACCGAGGCCTACAAGGAAGCCCTCGAAAGTGGCGCATTACAGACAAAGGATTACAACCAGTGGCTGGACAAGGACGGATTCCACCGCACCACCATCCAGCGCGGCGAACTCAGCAGCCAGGCGCTTGTGGATTTTTGTGACAAGGCCCGCCGGGAATTCTACCTGCGTCCGAGCTACATTCTGCGCCAGGGCATCATGGCCCTCAAGAACCCGCGGGAGCGCTACCGCGTGATGCGTGGATTCGGCACGCTGGTGAAGCACCTGTTCCGCAAGCACGGACAGCTCGCCCCTGTGGCGCGCCAGGCTCCGACAGTGAAAGAGTAAGCGATAGACCGCAAACAATTAAAAGAAAACCGCAGCGAGATTCGATACGGTTTTTCTTTTGCAATCTTTTTCATTAAACCAATTTTCAGGAGAATCGAGTAGAGCGAGGCGGCAGGACCGAAGCTGTACAAGCGGTACAGCGAGAGTCCGACAACGAAGCTATACGAAGATTATCGTGAAAATTTACCGGCCGGCGAACTGGTCGCCGGATTTCAGTTCCGTTTCCTTCGAGCCGTTCAAATTCACGAGACGACTGGGGTCGTAGCGCATATCGCGGGCCAAACCTTCACGGAGTGCGTGCAACCTGTCAAAAAATTCCGTCGGTTCTTGAGCCGTAAGCAAGGTCTGCCGAACCTGCATGGCCGCATCGTCGGAATCTGCCAGATTCTCGCTTTCGCGAGAATGACGAAGGTTTGAGTCTCCGGAGCAATTCAGAGTCTTTTCACTCCCGTCTAGACAGAACCCTTTGCAAAGTCTTGCCGCCAGCTGCTTGAGACGGCCTAGCGCGCCCAATTCCGTAGAACCGTCTTCTAGCTTGAACTTGTAGTAAAGCGGGAACACGTCCAAGGCGTCCACCGCAGAAATTTCCTTAGGGGCAAGACCTTCCCAGGCGTCGGCAATCTGACCGAACAGCCAGGGATTGTGCATGGCGCCACGCCCGATGGACACGCCGGAAACTCCGTAGTTCTCAATACGGTCAAAAGCCATCTCCACGCTGTTCACGTCTCCGTTCCCGATTACAGGAATCTTTGCTGCGGCAGCCACCTTCCCTATCCAGTCCCAGTCGGCAAGTCCGTTGTAGCCCTGCAGGCGTGTGCGGCCGTGCACCGTAAGCATTTCCACACCCTCGCCCTCTGCTATCCGGAGCGTTTCCATCACGTTGATACTTTCACTATCCCAGCCGATACGGCACTTGAGGGTAAGCGGCATCTCCGGGCAAGAACGGTCCAATGCCGCGCGGACCTCGTGCAGAATCTCCTGCAGGCGGGGCAGGTCCCGAAGCAGGCCCGAGCCGCTCCCCTTCCCCGCCACCTTCGGGGCGGGGCATCCGGCGTTGACCTCTATGAACTCCGGATGGAGCTCCAGGGCGATTTTCCGGGCGGCTTCCGCCATCTTGTCCGGGAACCTCCCGAAAATCTGGATACCGAAGGGGCGCTCTTCCGGAAAAAACTTCAGCTGCTTGTGTCCATCCAGCCTAAAGACGGCGTCTCCGTCGGTAGGCACGAATTCCGACACCAGAAGCCCCATGCGGTTGCCCGACAGCACCCGGCAGAGCCTGCGGAAAGGCGCATCCGTCACCCCGTCCATAGGGCTGAGGATCGTATTGGGAAAAATCTCCCTGTCCCGGAGCCTAAAAGAGGTCATTTTCGGCTTTTTCACAACTTTCAACATTCTTACCACATTTATTCACAAATTTTCCGCAATGAAAGCCCGAAAAAAATATTTATTTTTCGCTAGACCTATACGCTAATTCGTTGTTAATCCTATATTTAAGTCGTGCCTAACGTAACAAAACAATCTCTTATTCTTGATATAGCCAAGTCCACAGGGCTTGCCCGCAACGACATCAAGGTCGTGGTGGAACAATTCCTGGACCTGGTGGGTGAAAAACTCATCGATGGCAATACCATCGAAATCCGTGGCTTCGGGACCTTCGCCTGCAAACCCCGCAAGGCTCGCCCGGCCCGTAACCCCCGCACCGGCGAGACCGTCCTCATCGAGGAGCGCCTGGTGCCCACCTTCAAGTTCAGCAACGACATCAAGGACAAGATCAACACGTTGGAAAACATTGCCGCCGAAGCCGAAAGCCTCCCCGAGGTCGCAACGGAAACAGCAGAGGACTCCGAAGGCTGACCCGAGTCGGCCTCGTGCCCGCGACACAAAATCAAGAATTGATAAAGCCAGGCCTTCTCTCAGGAGAGGGCCTTTATTTCGTCTTCCGTCAAGAACCGCCAGCCGCCCGTTCCCAGAGACCTGTCCAGCAGCACCGGTCCAATGGCGACCCGCTCCAGGGTCTCCACGTGGTTTCCGACGGCGGCGAACATGCGGCGCACCTGATGGTACAGGCCTTCGCCGATGGAAATGACTACGGAGCCGTTCTCTACGGAAATTTCCTTGGCCTCCACCGGGCGGCGTTCGTCCTTAAGCATCACACCCTTCAGCAGGTCGCTTTTCTGGCCTTCGGTAAAGGGCCGGGCCAGAGTCACGCGGTACTTTTTCAGCAGGCCCTTCTTGGGGCTTTCCACCTTGTGGATAAAGTCCCCCTGGTTCGAAAGCAAGATCAGTCCCGATGAATTGGCGTCCAGGCGGCCCACGGTCTGGATTCCCATGGCCGTAAAGCGGTCCGGCAGCAGGCTATAGACCGACGGATAATCGCGAGCGTTGTGGCTGCACTCCACATCTACGGGCTTGTACAGCATCACGTAGAGCTTTTCCACCGTTGGGATTTCTTCGCCGTTTACCGTGATGAATTCGGGCCGTTCCTTGAGTTCCAGAAAAGGGTCTTCCACCACGTTGCCGTCCAGTTCCACCAAGCCCATGCGGACCAGGGCGCGGGATTCCTTACGGCTTCCGAAGCCGATGGATGCAAGCAGTCGTTCCACAGTCAAAGCAGGCATTATTCCTCCACCAGCCAGTTCAGGATTTTCGTACGCACGTAGCCCAGTTCAGGGAGATTTCCGGTCTTGAGGACCGCTGCACGGCGACGCCAGAATACAAAGGCGAAAATTCCGCCATATACGGAACTGACAGTCATGAACCAAACCGTTCTGCACAAATTAACGGTCGCCTCGATATGGCCTGCCGACTGCAAGTCATGATCGCGGGTCCAGTCCATCCGCAGGTCCCAATCTTCTAGAAACGGATAGCCCTTGAGCATGGCGTTCAGGGCGGCTCCATAGCCCATGGACTTGTAGTCCATGCGGATTCCCTCTACATAGCAATCCCTGAAACGCACTTGGAATACGTTTAAAAAACTGTTCAGGATTTTCTTACTGTAACGCAGGCCCCGTTCGTCAATATCCGGTGTCAGCAACAGGGTCCAGAATTCCCGTTCCGTCAGGCTTTTGGGGGATTCTGGCTCAGGCTCGGGGCTCGGGGATTGAGGCTCGGGGCGCGAGGCACGAGGTTCGTCATCCTCACGAAAGTGAGGATCCGCTTGAGGAGCTTCAGGCTCGGGGCGCGAGGTTTGAGGCTCGAGGTGCGAGGCGTGGGATTCGTCATCCTCACGAAAGTGAGGATCCGCTTGAGGGGTTTGAGGTGCGGGGTTCGAAGCTTCAGGCTCGGAGTCCTGCTCCTCCTCCGCAGGCTTTTCTTCTGCAGGCTGCTCCGGTTCTGGTTCCGGATCCTCCTTCGCCTTCCATTCTTTCGTGTAGTTCCAGAGCCTTTTCTTGAACACGAACAGGTCCGCCACGAATCCCGATTCCGTCAGCTGAAAATCCAGCCGGAACACCACAGGGAACAGCAAGACAACTGCTGCAATGATGGCGACAAGAATCAGGACCAGGCTGAAGGCGCTCATTATTCCGCTTCGTCGGCCTTCGTGCTGATAATGTCAATCAGTTCGGCAAAAGACTTGGTCTTGAGAATCTGGCTGAACTGATCCTTGTAGTTACGGGCGGTAGAAAGGTCGTCGATAACCAGGTCCCAAGCCATCCACTTGCCGTTTACCTGGGTCATCTTGTATTCCAGAACGGCCTCTTTGCCCTTGTTCCACAGGTGGGCCACCACGCGAGCCTCGTTATCCTTTTTCATCTTGGCTGGCTCGTAAATCGTGGAATCCGCACGGTAGAGTTCCAGGCGCTTCGCGCTGGAGTTGCGGACCATGCGCTTGAATTCTGACACAAACTTTTCTTGGGAGGCGGCGTCCTGGGCGTCCCAGTCCTTGGCCGAAAGGCTCTTCTTGGCAAGCATCTCGAAGTCGAAACTGTCGCTCAGCAAGTCCTTGACGCGCTCCTTTTCCTTGGCAGTATGGTTGGACTTTTTCAGCAAGGCCTGCAGTTCACCGTCCTTTTTCTTGATGGCGGCAACAGGGTCTTCGGCAGCAAAGGCCACCAGAGAAAGGCCAACAACCAAAATCATCAACTTCTTAAGCATCCAGATTTACTCCTTTTTTAAAATCTAGCTTGATAATCCTTCAGACTCAGTCCCATCCTGGCAATGAGTTCTGCCATTTCCACGTTATACTTGCAGACGGCAAAAAGGTAATCTTTCTGCAGAGTCACGTTCTGGGTGTAGGCAGACACAAGTTCGCCGGTCTTGGACTTGTCCAGGTCGTACTGCATGGCGGCCCCCTTCAGAATGGCTTCGGAGGCCTTGAGGCTCTCTTTCAGGGCCTCCATCTTTTCCTGGGCGGCAACCACCTGGTAATACTGTTCTTCGGCCTTGGCCATCAGGCCGTCCGCCGCATAGGTTTCCTTCATTTTCAGGCCACGGTACTCTACTCGGGCTTCACGGTAGCCAGCCCACTGCTTCCAGAAATTCAACCTGTACCTGAGCCCGATACCGATAACGCCCGAAAGCTTGTTCACTGCGTCTTCGGCAAAGGCATCCTTCTGCATCACCTTGCGGTTCCCTGCCCAGCTTTTTACATATTCCACTTCGCCCAGCACAAAGAATTCCGGAGCAAGTTTTGCCTCCGCCAAATCCATCTGGGTTCTCTTGGCGATAAGCCCCGCCGAAAGCTGTTTCAGTTCCGGATTGCTCTGCAAGGTGAGCAACCGAACCTCTTCCAGAAGGGGCAACTTTTCCTTGCGGGGAACAAGCACCGTATCTTCAGTTGCAAAAACATCGCCTTCCTGCAGGTTCAGCGAAAAACGGATAGCCAGCTGCACCCGTTTCATGCCCAGTTCCGCTTCGGTCACCCCCTCCTTGACCGTATGCATTTTCGCCTTCAGGTTCAAAAAGTCCATCTGGCTCACATTGGGATCGTCGTCGTCCAGGGCTTCTTCCATCTGCTCGTAGGCTTCATCCACACGCTTCTGGGCATCGGCGGCCAGGCGTTTCATTTCAAGGGCCAGCAGGTAGTTGTAATAGTAGGTCTGCAGTTCCACTTCTTTTCGCAAGAGGGCATTTTCGATGGCATAGGTTTTCTGCTGCACATCTGCCTCCAGGGCCCGCTTGCCGGAGCGGTACTGCCCCAGATTCAGGGGCTGCACAAACTTCGCCTGCACACCCCAGAAAGGGCCCATCTTGGAAAAGTCATACACGTCAACCGTATCGCCCCAGTTATCCACGGATTCCTTAAGGCCGGGGGCAGGGCCCACCATCATGGAAACGTCTAGAGTGGGCAAAATGGCTTCGGCCTTCAGGCTCTGGATTTTTTCCTTCTTACCCTCGGTACCGAATCGGGCTTCTGCAATTTGCGGGTCATTTGCAAGCCCAGCCTCGACAAAGCGCAAACAGTCGTAACGGACTTCTCCCGCTACGGCAATGCCTGCAAGCATCGTCAAGAGCAAAAACTTTTTCATCAATGTAAATTTACAAAAAAGAGCGGTTTACAAGCATCTTGTACTTGGAAATGACACGCTCATAGTAACGCATGGGCAAGGGCCTCCCCCGCTCCAGCAGTTTATCTACGGCGGAATGCCCCAGGTTGTAGGCCACCAGGGCTTCTTTCCAGTTGCCGTACTTTCCGATAAGGCGAATCAGGTAGGCCGTTCCCACCGTCACGTTCACCTCTGGCTTGAATAGGTCCTCTTCGGAATTCACACGGAGCCCAAACCGCCACGCCATCTTCTGGGCCGTTTCAAGCTTTATCTGCATAAGCCCTAAAGCTCCCGAAAAAGCTCCCGACTGCATGCGACCTCGTGCGTTGGGGTTGCCGTGGCTTTCCTGGGCCACCACCGCAAGCACCATCAGGGGGTCAATGGAATAGGCATGGGAAATCTGCCAAAGCTGTTCCGTGAGACGACGGCGGGCATCTTCCGAAAGTTTCTTTTCCGACAAGAAATCCACGGCCCGGTCTATCCTCACGTATTCCAGAGTCCAGTTGCCAATTACGTCCAGCTGTTCGATTTCGGCCCTCAGGGCCCGCTCTTTTTTGGAAAGGCTTTCCAGTTCGCTGCGCTGGAGTCCCCAGTAAAAAACAAAAGAGAAAAGGACAACGAAGGTAAGTCCAAAGGCAAGCCCCGCCACAGGCGTCGAAAGTCCAAGACTATTCTTCACGCCGGGTATTCTCCAGGTGTTTCAGGTAAGAAACCCAGTCGCGAATAGCTCCGAAGGAATTCAACTGGGATGTGTCTTCCACCACGCCCAGCTTTTTCAAAGGGCCAATTGAAGATTCCAGCTTGTCGATTTCCTGGACATAGCGGTCCCGCTGGCTTTCCAGGGCCATAATTTGGGACTGCTTGTCGGCAATGTCTTTCCCCTGGGCGGCAATGATTAAGAATAAAGTAACAAGCCAGCCCATTATCAGCACACCGGCCGCAATGGCTACACTTGGACTCAGGCGAAGCCCCGTCTTTTTGCCGTAATAGACGCCCACCTGCTTCAGCTGCTTGGAAAGACCGGAACTCTTGTAAGCCTCGCGACTTTCATGGATTTCAAAAATATTCTTGTATCTGGAAAAATATTCCAATAGTTCTTCGTTCCTGAACAGAAGCACCATGGTCGAGTTTTTTTCCCTGGTCTTGTTCATCAAATCCAGGAACATTTCCAGGTAGTCATCTACGGCAAAGTGGGCACGCTCCAGATTCAAGAAGAAAAACACTCCGGGCCCAGACATCAGGGAGTCCAGCTTTTCACGGACAGCCGAAAGCTGCGCCTTGCTCAAGGAGCCCGACAGGGAAATTTCCACGTCGTTTCCGAAATCCTCTATCTGTATGTCAATCAGGTCCGCCCTCATGCATCACCTCTTGGAGAGCGTCATGTTCATCTTGCACTCGAATTTTTCGGAGGCGGCCAGGGACGACTTCCAGAAAGGATAAACGCGGATTCCCTGGAACATCTGGGGGGCCGCCGCCGAAGACGCACTGAAAATCGGTCCGATAAAGACCGGCGTAGGCGTCTCGAATTCCAGCTCCATGGCAGCATCCTGGCTAGAATCGAAAACCTTGAACTTCTTTGCATCCGGATAAATGAAGGGCTCCCTACGGTCCCACTTGACCTTGGATCCGTCCGCGACAATGCATGGGCCCTCGCCCGACTCCAAAAGTCCAAGTTCCATCAAGGTCCCGAAATAGCAGGAATTTTCCTGATAGGTGGTGTTGGCCACCTCGTAAGCCACTCCTATACGGGGAGACCCATTGTCAAAGTGCAGTTCCTTCTTGACCAAGAAAACGCCCTGCTTTTCTCCGACACGGTAGCCCTGCTCCCCGCTCAGCTGCAACTGGGCACTGCCGCTTTCCCGTTTCACCTGGTAATCGTAATGTTCCAGGAACAGGCGGTCGCGACCGGCCAACAGCACGCCAATCTGCTCCGCGCTCAAGTCCGCATTGGGCAACAGGCATTCCGCAAGGAACAAAGCGGGTCCACCGTCATCGTGCCAGGCATTCACCAAATTCACGGCAGGGGTCTTGTGGTTGAGCAACCTGAGGATCCCCCCCTGGTTGTAATCCACCAGGCAAGAAATCTCCGGATTTTCTACCCAGATTTGTTTCTTGCCCTGAAGCATAAAATCGCTCACGTCAATACGCAGTCCCGAAAAATTCATGCGGGAATCCAGGTCGTGGGCGGCCTTCTGCAGGTAGCGGAAGCCCCACTGACGCACCTTCAGGCTGCGCATGCCCTCGTCGTCTTGCAGGTTCCGGTAGAAAATCGGCGACATGGCGGGCAGAAGTTCTTCGTAAAATTTCTGAAGGTCCTTGCCCTGCAGGTTGCCCTTGCCCCTGTGGAACAGGTTCAGCAGGTCCTTTTGCAGGGTATTGATTTCGGGCCGCTGCACAAGCATCTCCCGACAAGTGTTGGCCGCAAAGGGGAGCCCCAGCTTGCGACCCGCAGAAACAAGATTGCTGAGAGCACCTTCCGGCTGGAGCTGGTTCACGATATAGCTCACGGGCCAGGTCTGCACTTCGTTCGTCTCTACAAAATCTACCAATCGCTCGAAAAAGCCCACGATTTCTTCTGCCTGCGGGGGCAGGTCCAGCAACACCACCACGGGCTTTTCTTCGCGGTTGTAGGATTCCGCAATTTCCCGCCAGCGAAGATCGTCTTCGCCTATAGCCTTGGAAAGTTCGTCAGAAACAGGAATCACCCGCATCAGCGAGCCCTGGTCTTCGACAGTGAACCACCCCGAAACCGGAGAATTGCGGCCCAGGGCCTCCCGGACGGCGGCCTCGCTCACCAGCGCGTAGTCAAAGGCACACTCCTCCAGCACAGAAATCATGCCCATTTCCCAGACCAGAGACGAGTTGAAATAACCCTGGGGTTCCAGGCCCAAGAAGGACTTCAGCTTGGAACGGTGCTTTTTCAACTGGCGGACCTGCAGGTCCTTCGGGAACAGCGGAAGCATGGGGTCATAATAACCACCGCCCAAAAATTCAACAAGACCCTCGTCAACCCCGGCCTTGATTTTACCTATGGACAAGGGCTTCGCCGTCTTCTTCAGCATTTCCATGGTAGGGCCGTCCATAAAGATGGAGCACTTCACCTTCCTGTAGTTCAGCAAAATCTCGAGACCGTCCGACAGGTTGCGGGCGACGGACTCCAGATTGCCGTAGGCCGTCTGTGGCGAAAGCTGAAGCAAAAAAGAAACGACGGGTTTCATGGGATAAAGAATAGTAAAAATAGGTAGTAGGTTATAGGTTGTAGGTGGTAGGTTTTAGGGTTGCGGGGCTCAAGAAGTGTCATCCAGAGCGTCACCCTGAGTTGTGTGAGGGGTAGGCCTCCCCCTGGCTCGCACGATGTTGCTCGCCACCCCCTCGTGCGTCGGGGGCAGCCCGTCACAGGGCCCCGGGTCCGGCAAGGAGGTGCCCGCCTGCGCGGGCATGACAAAGCGGGCATAAAAAAAGCCCCCTGCGAGATTTACAGCAAGGGGCTGTGAGCTATCACGACCGGTCAGTACCGGTCGCGATAGCGAGAGTGAGGCCGTACCAAAATGCCGCCCCCGAGTCAGGGCCGAACGGCCTCGTATAAAAACGAAGAGGCCCCCTGTCTTTCGACAGGGGGCCTCGAGAATCCTGCAGCGACCTACTCTCCCGGGCCCGGAGGCCAAGTACCATCGGCGACAGGAGGCTTAACTTCCGTGTTCGGAATGGGAACGGGTGTGAC
>CACXMH010000031.1 GCA_902768715.1 Fibrobacter succinogenes
ATCGGAAGAGACGCCATCAGGTAAGAAGGAGAGCTCATCGCGATCCTACTTGGCCTGGGCAGCGGCGTTTACAACGCGGGAAAGTTGAGGACGGAGCAGTGCCGAGAGAGCATCGGCCATGGCTGCTTCGGTAAATTCGTGGGTGACTTTGCCGCCGTCGAGCTTGATGCGGAAGCCGAACTTGACGCCCTTGTCGCTTTCGACCTTGACGCCCTTGCCGAGTTCCTTGGCAAATTCGCCCGTGACAAAGGAAGTAAGCTTCTTGGCATCGGCTTCGGAGAAGTCCACCTCGATGTCAGAGGAATAGTTCTTGGCGAGGGTCTTGAGCATATCCTTCACGGTGGATTCGTCGAGGGACTTTTCCACCTGGAGGTTGAGCAGGTCCAAAATCATCTTTTCGAGGTTCTTGCCTACCGAAAGCAGGAGGTCGCGGGCAGACTGTTCCAGAGTACGTTCGCTGCGTTCCGTAAACGCTTCGGCGTCCTTGTCGGCCTTTTCGAGCTTGGCGCTCGCTTCGGCTTCTGCCGCCTTCACGATTTCTGCCGCTTTGTCCTTGGCGCAGGCGATGATTGCCGCAGCCTCGGTTTCTGCTTTATCGACAGCATCTTTCTGGATGCGTTCCATAAGGTATTGCAAGTCTTCTGCCATATATATCTCCAATTACATATAAACGCTAAAAATGCCCCAAAAAAGGCATTTTTGGTCTTTGCTGTTAGGAATATACAAGTAAATTTCGAAAAAAGTCCAAAAAAAAGGCAAAAAAAGCGAAAAAAAATTTTTTCCTGCAAAAAACGGGGATAAAAGGAGTTTTTGAACGCAATAAAGGCGGTTTTCGCGTAAATTTCAGTTTACAAAAGCGGCGGGCAAGGGAATTTTGGCCCTCAGCCTGCTCCCGAAACGAACTATCTACTTCTCCAGCGGGACGACGTGACCTTGTCGAAGAGGCCGAAGTAGAACACCGGTTCACCCCTGTCGGGGCTGTAGCCTACCTCAAGGCGGATACGGTCCAGGGCGGGAATCACCAGGTGGATTCCCCCATAGACAGCACCTTCGTAATCGTCCCAGCCGGGGCGGCCCTTGTTCCACAGGAGGCTCCCGTCGAGACCGGCCACCAACTGTACGCCGTAAAAGAAGTTCACGCCGGCAACGCTTGCCGCATGGCGTTCCATCAGCACAAAACGCTCTTCCAGCGTCAATAGCACTTCGTGGACTCCCAGGTAGTTGGAATCGGCCTCGTGGCCGCGGAAGGTATTTGCCCCACCATGATAGTAGTAGTCGTAGCGTTCCACATCGCCCAGGCGGTAACGCACCAGGGCGGTCGCCCCCGTCACAAAGCGCCAGAGCGTGTAATAGGCCCTGGCATCTGTCAAAAGTTCGCGGTAATTCTCGCCACCCATGCCGCCATCACAAGTCGCGCCATCATCTATTATATTACAGCTGAAATCGCGATCGTCACCCTCACCCACATGGGTCAGCATATATTCAAAATAGACTCCCCGGCGGCTATCCAACTTGCTATCCCGAAAATCGAAGGCGAAACCAAAACCAACTTCCGGCAAGAAAGCGGCATCCTTCAACTCGCGACCCGCCACCGTCATGAGCAGGGACAAATGGGGGGAAATTCCGTAATCCAAGTCCAGGTCCAGAAGCCAACTGTCATCCTGGAAACCGCGAATTTCATCGTAACTGTCCGTACGGAGGAACTCCAAGTTCCAGCCCAGAGGCAGGCCAAACAGGTAGGGCGAACTGGCATAGAAGGCATATTCGTTATTGTCTAGGAACGGGTCGGTAGAGGTGCGGTACTGGACCTCGGCACGAATGTCCTCACCCAGCACATTCAGGTTTGCGAGGGCAAGGCCGATCATGAGCCCGTCGCGGTCGGTCTTCTTGCCTGCCGGGGCGGGAATCCATCGGAAAATTTCCTGGAAGGTGTAAGTCAATTCGGAACTCGGAATTCGGAATTCGGAATTAGACGCAGAGCGACAAGAGACCTCAATTTCCGTAAACAGGTCCAGGTCCTGCAGGCGGCGCTTTTCGGTCTCAAACTTTTCGGTAGAGAAAGCCTCCCCCGCCTTGTTCAACAGTTCCCGCTGGACCACGCGGGGGTTCGTGTGTTCCAGGCCCTCGAAACGGACGGAAGAAATAACCGTACCGTCAGCACAAGCCGCCCCCGTAGAAGCCGATGACAAATCTGCCGGAGTCACCTGGAGGGAATCGGCATCTGCCGTAGCCGCCATTGCGGACACCGCAAGGGCAAGCAGGCTGAGGAATGTGGTTTTAAGGCGAGGCATCGATGTAAATGTAGAATTTAAGGGAGATCCCCGCCTGCGCGGGGATGACAAAGTGTGGTGCAATTGTTCTCCTAGATTCCAGGGCGTGGGCCAGAATGACGCAGGAGTCGGTTCCGGCGACGAGACGGGTCGAGGCGTTTCTGCATGGCCGTGAGCACCCGGGTCAAGAACCAGGCAATGGCAAAATAGATGATTGCCGTCGTGACCAGCGGGAAAAACGCCTCGTAAGTGCGGCTACGGATAATGTCGGAAGCCTTGGTCAAATCCTGAATGGCGATGTAACCCACAATCGAAGTCATCTTCACCAGCGAAATGAATTCGCCCTGGTACACCGGCAAAAAGTGCCTGGCCGCCTGGGGCAACACAATCTTGAAGAAAGCACGGGGTTTCGTGTAACCCAGGGCAAGGGCCGCTTCCATCTGCCCCTTGTCTACCGCCTCGATTCCCGTGCGCATCATCTCGGAAACATAGGCCCCGAAGTTCATGCCAAAACCAATGACAGCTACCCAGACTCCATCGATTCCCGTACGGGCAAACACCACATAGAACAGAATCATCAGGAGCACCACCGAAGGGGTCCCCTGCAGAATGCGGATGTAGGTAATGGCGATGGCATCTACAATTCTAATCTTGGAAAGGCGCATCAGGCAAATCAGGAATCCAAGAACCGTACCGAACAATGCCGACAGTATGGAAATGTACACAGTCACCCAGATGCCATTTGTCACCAGTTTCCAGCGGGATTCCATGACGAAGGTCCGCACAAAACTGGACTTCAACGACGTAATCAGGCCTTCTTCGGCAATGGCGGCAGAATCGCTTGCCGCACCGTTTCTCGTTGGCGACAACACATTCTTTTCATCCAGAATCTGCACTGCCATCACGCATTCCGACACATAGAACGAATTGGACAGGAAATTCTTTTCCTTGAACGCCGGGGTTGTACTCAACGTTGCCACCGCAAAATCATACATTCCCGTTTCGACACCGAGAATAACCGATTCAAACGCGACATCGTGAACTTCAAGACCGTACCCCATCTCTGCAAAAATCCGGGCCATCAAGTCCATCTCGTAACCGACAACTTTACCGTCCTTAATGTATTCAAACGGCGGATTGATGGCACTCGTCGCCATCTTGAAAGTCGGCTTTCCCTCTTTTGCCTTCGGGAAATCCACGACCTTTCTCGTTTCGTCGTGGCCCAGCCACAGGTTGTCAATCGAATCCAGAAGGCCCGTTGCACGGTACTTTTCGATATAGGTGTTCAACTCGTCACGAAGACTGCGTCCCTTCTCCTTTTTGGGGAATACCGCCACGATATCCATGGGTTCGAAACCCGCATGGATATAGCCAAGATTCGGGTTTTCCAAAGCCGCATAACGAATCACCGGTTCGTCGTTGATAAAACCGTCCAACTTACCGTTCGCCACAAGGTAGGCCATGTCCGGCGTAGATTTGTAATAGTCTATTTTCGCCTTTGGGAGAAGACGCCGAGTTTCCTTGTCAACGAAAACGAAACCCGTCTGCATACCGAGTCTCAGATTCTCGTTTTTGTTCATCTCGGCTAAGGAATTGTACTTGAGCTTTTTGTCCCTGAACTGGGGAGGCACGTCCTTCAAGTCAACAGCCGACGTAGTGTCTATGACTTTTTCACCTTCGTCACGGACCGAGACGGTACTGGGGGAATCGTTCAATAGGTCCGTGGAACGAATCGGCTCTTCGGGTTCGTTACAGCCCAAAAGGATCAAGCAGGCAAGGAATAAAAATCTCAAAAGCATCTTTGTCCTCCCCTACCTGATACGCAGTTCCACGGTGTTCTTGCCACCGGAATAATTATGAACAATGGTGTTTGTAGCCAGTTCCAAAAATTTGCGGGAGACTTCGTCCATGCCGTCTTGCGGATTTAAGGCATCGCCCCCATATTCAACCTTTATCACCAGGCCATCACCTTCGCCGGAATATTCCATGACCATGTAGATTTCTTCTGTTACAGAAAGCCTATTCAAAATAGACTGGACCACCATTTCTTCAAAGGCGAAGAGCATGTTTCTCGTCATTCTCTTGGAAACCTGGTTCTTCTCTGCGAAAGCATAAAGTCTGTTCACCGTCCCCATATAATCAAAGGTCGAAGGCAAAATCACCTCTTCGAAAACCTTGAGACGTCTTATGAACTGACGGGTCCTGTCCTTTTGCGGATTGTCAAATATCTGCTCGGGAGTCCCTTCCTCGTAGATAACCCCCTGGTCCATATAAAAGATTCGGGTGGAAATATCCCGGGCGAATTTCATCTCGTGGGTTACAATCAGCATGGTAAGCCCCTGCTTTGCAAGGTTACGGATAACCGCAAGGACCTCCCCCACCATCGTCGGGTCCAAAGAGCTAGTAGGCTCGTCAAACAGCACGATTTCAGGGTCCATGGCGAGAGTACGGGCGATAGCCGCACGCTGTTTCTGTCCACCGGAAAGTTCTTCGGGCAGGTTTAACGCCTTGTCCGCAAGGCCTACCATATGGAGGAGCGCCATGGACTTTTCGTAGGCTTCTTTCCTGGTCCGATGGAGCAAATCCACCTGGGCCACCATAATGTTTTCGAGAACGGTCAAGTGGTTGAAAAGGTTAAAGCTCTGAAAAACCATGCCCATCTTACGACGGAGCGCCGACACGTCTGCCGAAGGCGCCGTAATGGACTTACCGTCAATCAGAATCTCCCCTGCTGTCGGATTTTCCAGACGGTTGAGGCAACGGAGAAACGTAGACTTTCCCGTGCCGGACGGGCCGATAATAGACACCACTTCTCCGCGGCCTATTTCGGCATTCACGTCTAGCAGAGGTGTTGCATTAGGGAAAACTTTTTTCAGGTGACGGATCGAAATCATAATCCCTCGAGGGTTTTCTTTACTTTGAAAATATAAAAAAGAAGCCCCCGCTTTCGAGCGAGGGCAACTTCAATGCGATAAAGCCGATTAGTCCAGAGAATGGACCAGCAGACCGTCGCGGAGCTTGGGTTCGAACCAGGTGCTCTTGGGCGGCATGATTTCACCGGCGTCGGCGATGTTCATGAGCTGATCGAGAGTGGTCGGGTACATGGCAAAGGCGCAGGCACATTCACCGCTATCGACTCGCTTCACCAGTTCGCCGAGACCGCGAATGCCACCGACAAAGTCGATACGCTTGGAAGTACGCGGGTCGTCGATATCGAAGAGCGGCTTCAAGATGAGCTTCTGGAGGAGCGCCACATCCAGGCTATCCACCGGGCCAAGGTTCTTGAGGAACTGGGCCTTGAAGGTGCAAGCGTACCACTTGCCACCCATGTAGAAATTCACCTGGTTCTGCTTGACAGGGCTCTGCATCTTGTCAAGAGCCTCGATGTCGAACACCTTCTTCATCTCTTCCATGAGCTGTTCCGGAGTACGACCGTTCAGGTCTTTCAGCACACGGTTGTAGTCCAGAATCTTCAGCTGGGTGCTGGGGAACAGGATGGCGAGGTAACGGTTGTATTCTTCGTCACCGGTGTTGTTCGGGTTCTGTTCAGCGCGATAACTGGCGGCACGGGCACCGGCAGCGCTCCTGTGGTGACCATCGGCAATGTAGCTCACCGGCACAGCTTCGAAAGACTTGCGGATAGCCTCGATTTCGGCGTCATCGTCGATAATCCAAACAGTGTGGCCGAATCCATCGCCCTTGCTCACAAAATCGTAAACAGGCTTACGCTTGGTGACTGCACCGAACACGTCGAACTGGCCCTGGTCGCGGTAGGTCAGAAACACCGGACCCGTGTTGGCGTTGGTGGCCAACACATGACGGAGCCTGTCTTCTTCCTTGTCAGCGCGAGTGAGTTCGTGCTTCTTGATAATGCCGTTGAAGTAGTCGGCGGCAGGCACGCAGCACACCAGGCCGTACTGTTCACGACCATTCATGGTCTGGCGGTAAACATAGAGACAAGGCTTCTTGTCGTAGGCAATCACGCCATCGGCAATCATCTTGTCCAGGTTCTCGCGAGCATGGGCATAGACCTTCGGGTCGTAAGCGTCCAGTTCATCGGGCAGTTCCAGTTCGGCACGGGTCACGCGCAGGTAGGAATGCGGGAGCCCTTCGGCCATGGCCTTTGCTTCGGCGCGGTTCATCACGTCGTACGGGAGGGCGGAAATCGTTTCGGCTTCGGCCGGGTTCACCGGGCGCAGCGCCTTGAACGGATAGATGTGCATCATAGGGTGTTTTCCTTTGTGTGCTTCTTTAATTAAAGCTTCATCTTCGGCAATCAGGTTGTGGATGTAACTGGTCTTTCCATCCATCCACTTTTTCTTGCGATAATTTACAATAATAAAGGCCAATACAAAGAATATCGCACCGCCAATGGCAGCCACGATAGTAATGCCAACCATAAAGGCCGCCAAATGCCCAGCGGCATCGTGCCACAGGTGCGAAATCACGGAAATGGAATTCCTAAAAGAAAGTCCTTCGAACTCCGAAAGGAAGTCGAAGTTGATCTTATCAGGATTTAAAAGCCAGCAGCCGATGGCATAGCCTGCCGGGTAAAAGAAACCGAACTGGGTGAAAGGGTTCGCTACGAAGGAGGCCACAATTCCAGGGACCTTCGGGAGCCGGAACAGGGCGCAGAAAGCTACCGTCAAGAGAATGGCCACGCCGATAGTGGGCCAAATGCCGATAAACACGCCCGCCGCCACGGACCACGCTACCTTCAGGGCATCCTGCCTTTTCGGAAACATGCGGTTGTAGTAGATGCGGCTGAGCCTCTTATACTTGGACTCGTTCTTGTCTATCGGTTTGTGCCTAAAATGAATCATTGCGGGGGCAAATATAGAAAAAAAGTGGCTAGAATCTAGGGGCTAGGATCTAGAAGCTAGGATCTAGGGGTTGTGAGGTCACTCACCGCTCAACGCTCAATGCAACCATCCCGAGTCTCGGACCTCGAGCCCAGTGCCTTTTTGTATATTTTACAATCTATGAAGCATTTGATTTCCAAAGAAGGCTTTGAAAAACTGAAGGCGGAATGGGAGCACCTCAAATACGAGGAACGCCCCGCCATGATTAACCAGGTGCAGGCCGCCGCCGCCGAAGGGGACCGTAGCGAAAATGCCGCCTACACCTACGGACGCATGCGGGTCCGGGAAATCGACCGCCGCCTGCGGGAACTGGACCGCATTCTGGACGGAGCCCAGGTGGTAGAAACCCAGGCCCCTACCGATGGCACAATCAAGTTCGGCGCTACCATCAAGATGAAAGACATCAAGACCAAGCGTGAAAAGACCTACAGCATCGTTGGGGAAAAAGAAATTGACCCGCTCCAGGGCCGTATCAGCATGAAATCTCCCATCGGAGAAGCCCTGATGGGCAAAAAACAGGGCGACCAAGTGCAAGTGCAAGCTCCCAAGGGCGTGATAACCTATGAGATCGTTGAGGTAAGTTACTAGATCCTTCGACTTCGGGCTTCGCCCTCCGCTCAGGATGACACTTCCTACAGTCTACTGAAAATGTTTATTGACACGCATTGCCATCTGGATTCTTACGAGAGGCATTCCGGCGAAACGCTGGAAGGTTTCTTTGAGCGCTTGCAACACGATGCAGACCCGAAGGTGGCCATGCCCGAGGCGTTCATCCATGTGGCCTGTGACCCAGCAGACTTTGAATACGCCCGAGAAATTTCTGAGAAATACCCGAACGTCTATGCCGCCTACGGAATCCACCCCGAATATGTGTTGACGGAAACTGCCGAAGACGAAGCCCGAATGATGAAATTCCTGAAGCACCCCAAGTGCGTCGCCTGCGGGGAGTTCGGGCTGGACTACCATTACGACTTGGAACATCGGGCAGAACAGGTCAGGCTGTTTGAACGGCACTTGCAACTTGGCATCGAAAGCGGCAAGCCCCTGGTACTCCACCTGCGGGAAGCAGACGATGACGCCCTGGCGGTGCTTCGCAATGCAGACCTGCAAGGCAGAAATGTCCATGTCCACTGCTTTACAGGAACACCGGAATTCGCAGGGCAACTCCTGGAACTCGGGGCCAGTAAAAATTCCAACTTTTTTGTGGGCTTTACGGGAATTGTCACCTTCAAGAACGCCCAGAATGTGCGGGACGCCGCCGCTCTAGTCTCTCTCGACCAGGTGCTCCTGGAAACGGACAGTCCCTACATGGCCCCCATTCCCTACCGCGGAAAAAATTGCCATTCGGGATACATCCCCTACATTGCCGAAAAATTGGCCGAAGTCAAGAACGTCTCCGTAGAAGAAATCTACAGGCACTGCCGCGAAAACACCCGTAATTGTTACGGAGTGTAATGTACGTCATTCGTGTCTAATCGCTCCCACGGGGTCAAGCCGGCTTGCCTTCCATGCAGGCAAAATCGTCGCCAGAACGCAGAGGGCAATGCCGATGACAAAAATCAAGACCACATCTATCAGGTGCACCGAAATCGGGAAGTAGGGAATCACGTAAACGTCGCCTGGGAGCTTGATAAAGTGGTAAGCCTCTTGCAGTTTGCAAAGCACAATGCCGATGGTGCCGCCCACGATAGTGCCGCCCACGCCAATAAAACTGCCCATGAGCATGAACACCCGCATGATTCCTGCCTTGCTGAGGCCCATGCTGCGGAGGATTCCAATTTCCTTGGTCTTGTCGATGACCACCATGATCAAGCTACTGATGATATTGAAAGCCGCCACCAAGATGATGAGACAAATCACAGCCGCCACGATGAACTTTTCGTAGTTCATCCACTTGAGCAGCGTAATGTTCTTGGTTTTCCAGTCTATAACGTAGTACGGGTAGGTCAGCCACTCCGAAACCTTGTCGATAGCCTCGCCTGCCTTCCAGTGGTCCGTGATGCGGAACTGGATGCCCGTCACCGCATCGCCCATGGCAAGGAGTTTCTGGAGTTCGGGAATTCCCACATAGGCCAGGTTGCCATCGTATTCGTAGGTACCGGTCTCGAAAATACCGCTGACCACGCACATCATCATCTTGGGGCCGCCGGCGGTCATCATCTCGTCCGGGCTCTGAAAAGTCTGGAGCACCAGCTTGTCGCCCACCACCACACGGAGGCGGTTGGCCAAGCCCGACCCGAGAATCACTCCCGGACGGCGGGTACCGCCCATGTCTTCCAGACTATCGACGGAATAAGTTCCCCACTTGATGTACTTGTGAATGTCGGTGACGTTCTTCGCCGTTTCCGGGTCAATACCGTAAATCACGATACCGTCGTTCACCTTCTTGGAGCTGATTCCCACCTTGTAGATGATAAAGGGAGAGGCGGCTACCACAGAAGAATCCCGAGTCTTGACTTCGTTGATCAGACTATCGTAGGCGGTAACAGACTCACCGTTGTAGGCCATCAGCTCAAAATGGGCGTCCTTCCCGATCATCTGGGCAGTGACTTCTTCTTCGAAGCCGTTGACCGCAGCGAGGGCCACCACCAGCGCAAACACGCCGATACTCACCCCCAGCATACTGAAAATGCCGATAAGCGATACAAACAGGCTCTTCCGTTGAGCCCCCAGGTAACGCCAGGCGATTAGAAGTTCGAGTTTGTTCATTTTGAGGTGTGGGGTCGTGCCTTCGGCACTTTGAGGTGTGAGGTATGAGCAATAAAGGTAAGAATCATCTTTCTTGTAGCAACAACTTTTGAACTTAAATCTTCAAAACAGAGTTCATCAATATAATTTAAGTCATGTGCTAATTGAAGCTGATATTCTACTTCAGTGGACGAACCCACAGCAATTTGCAAGAATTGATTAAATTCTGCCTGAGTTTTTCGGCCACAACCCTCTGCAATATTTGTCGGAATGGAAGCGGATGCCCTTCTTATTTGAGAAGTCAAGCCATAGAGTTCGTCCTTCGGGAAGAATTTTCCCGAAACTTGATAAACGTCTAATGTAAGGGCATGCCCTCGTTTCCAGATTTCAAGCGAACGAAAATCTCTCATATCGGATTCCTCAAAGGGGCTTTAGCCCCGACCTCATACCTCAAAGCGACACCGCAGGTGGAGCGACCTCACACCGCAAAGCTACGCTTCCGGCTTCATCAGCGGGAAGAGTTGCACATCTCTAATGGTCTGCTGGTTGGTAAGCAACATGACCATGCGGTCGATGCCGAAGCCAACGCCGCCCGTAGGAGGCAGGCCACTTTCGATGGCGTGCATGAAGTTTTCGTCCATGGGGTGGGTTTCACCTTCGCCACCGCGGCCGCGGCGCACCTGGTCTTCCAGGAGCTCACGCTGACGGATGGGGTCGTTCAGTTCGGTATAGGCGTTGCCCAGCTCCCAGCCGTTAGCGTAGGGCTCGAACTGTTCGATGAGTCCTTCGATAGTGCGGTGCTTCTTGCAGAGCGGAGTGCTTTCGGTGGGCATATCCTTGATGAAGGTCGGCTGGATGAGCTTGTCTTCCACGGTGAGCTCGAACAGTTCGAGGATACCGCGGCCGCGACTGAATTCGCCGTCCAAATGGCCGCCCAGCTCTTCCATCTTGGCCTTGATTTCGTCGTCGCTCATATCGTTGACCTTCAGGCCGCCGAACTTTTCAATGGCTTCAATCATGCTGTAGCGGGGCCACGGGGCCTTAAAATCGATTTCCTTACCCTGGTAGTCAATCTTGGTGGTGCCGTTGGCCGCAATGCAGGCGCGTTCGTAGATGTTTTCGAAATGGACCATCATGTCGTTGTAGTCGGCGTAGGCTTCGTAGAACTCGAGGCCGGTGAATTCCGGGCTGTGGGTACGGTCCATGCCTTCGTTGCGGAAGTTCTTGCTGAACTCGAACACCTTTTCCATGCCGCCCACGATGCAGCGCTTGAGGTAGAGTTCCGGGGCAACACGCAGGTAGAGCGTCATGTCGCAAGCGTTGTGGTGCGTGGTGAACGGACGAGCGTTCGCGCCGCCGTAAATCGGCTGAAGCGTCGGAGTTTCGACTTCGATGAATCCCTTTTCGATGAGGTATTCACGGATAGCCTGCAGAATCTTGAAACGCTTGATGAACACATCCTTCACATCATCGTTCAAGGCCATGTCAATGTAACGCTGACGGTAGCGGGTATCCACGTCGGCAAATTCGTTGAACACCACCTTGTTGCCGTTTTCATCCACCTTTTCCTTGGCCACCGGAAGCGGGCGCACAGCCTTACTGAGCATGGTCACCTTCTTCACGTGCACGGAGTACTCGCCCGTCTGGGTTTCGAACATGAAACCGTTTACGCCGATAAAGTCACCCAGGTCGGTCATCTTGACGATTTCGTAGTTCTCCTCGCCCACTTCGTCGCGGGCCACCACCACCTGGAGGCGGCCATAGCGATCCTTCAGGTGCATAAAGCACATCTTTCCCTTGCGGTTAAAGCGAACCACTCGGCCAGCAAAAGCAACTTCTTCACCAGACGCCATCAGGGCAGCCTTGTTTTCTTTCAAAACCTTGGAATCGTGCGTACGGTTGAACTTGTGCGGATAAGCCTCCACACCCATTTCCTTGAACTTCGCAAGCTTCGCGAGGCGAGCCTGCACCTGGTCATTCATGTCTTGCATTGCCATAATAGGATCCTTTAAATTTTTACGGCGAAAATTTAGAAATTTCATCTCTACGTCATGCCCGATCCAGTCGGGCATCTCCCTTTTATTAGGGTATAAACCCTTCAAAAATAGAAGATTCCCGCCTTCGCGGGAATGACAATATAAATCGCGGAAACAACAGTTTAAGGGGAAATTAAATTTTGAAACAGTAGGCTTCGTGGGTGCCGACCTTGACGCAAGGCGGGACTTCAGTCGTTAGGCAAGGCCTGTCGCACAATTCGCAGCGGTCCGCAAAGCGGCAGCCCTGTACAAAATCCCTGGCATGGGGCACTTGGCCCGGAATAGAGCGCAGGGTTCCAAGATCTTCGTGGCTCTCGGGAATGGCTGAGAGGAGCCCTCGGGTATAGGGGTGCATAGGCGATGAGATAACTTCGTTAGTGGCCCCTATCTCAACAACACGGCCGGCATACATCACAGCCATACGTTCTGCATACTGGGAAACAATTCCCATGTTGTGGGTAATCAAGAGCACCGCCGTCCCCGTAGTTTTGGCCAAGTCCTTCAGCACTGCAAGAACCTGTGCCTGGACGGTCACATCCAGGGCCGTAGTAGGCTCGTCGGCGATAATCAGCTTGGGTTTCGGGAGTAGCGCCATCACAATGCAGATACGCTGGAGCATGCCGCCCGAAAGCTCGTGAGGGTACGAATCAAGTACACGATCAATGTCCTTGAAGCCCGCCAGAGCAAGCATGTCCCGGATTTCGGACATGGGATCAGCACACTTCCTTTCGCAGAACTTGAACACTTCCAGGAGCTGTTTCTTGATGGTCAGCACAGGATTCAGGGCCTGCATGGGCTCCTGGAAAATACAGGATATTTCGGAGCCACGAACCCGCTGCATTTCCTTCAAGGATATTTTAGTCAGGTCAACCCTTTCGCCACCCTCGCAACGCAACAGCACAGTGCCTCCGACCACCTTCGCCGAAGGCGTAGGCAAGAGCCGCAAAATGGCCATGGCGGTAACGCTCTTGCCGCAGCCGGACTCCCCCACCAAGGCAAAGAATTCTCCGTCGTCAATATAAAAGCTGATCCGGTCCGTTACCTGGACGGGTTTTGCCGCCGGTTCACCATTTTTGTGATGACCGAATGCGACAGATAAATCATTTA
Source organism: Fibrobacter succinogenes (assembly GCA_902768715.1). GTDB lineage: Bacteria > Fibrobacterota > Fibrobacteria > Fibrobacterales > Fibrobacteraceae > Fibrobacter > Fibrobacter succinogenes_L. The sequence goes on from CACXMH010000031.1 coordinate 12,964, forward strand.
CTTCAAGCAGGTGCGACGATTTCATCACATCGTTCAACTCACTCATATCGGTCTCCCGACTTCGGATCTTTATGAGACTCCGCAATCGACTCAATGAAAAAAACACTCCTGTAGTCGATTGCTCCGCGCTTCCACGGCTCGTTAATACGAGCCGTTTTCGCTTGGCATGGATCCTTCAGTCGATTCTCATCATTCATACCGGTCTCCCGACTTCGGATCCATAGCATCCCTGACGCCCTCTCCAACAAATGTGGTGAGCAACAGCGTAATGAAAAGTGCAGCGACGGTGCTTACAGAAATCCAGGGGGCGTAAAGGTTGTTCAGCCCCTGGCTCATGAGTTCGCCCCAGCTGGGCGTAGGCGGTTGCAGCCCAAAGCCCAAAAAATCAAGGGACGTCAGGCTTCCGATACCGCCAATCAAGGTAAAGGGGAATAACGTCACCACAGGGGTCAACGCGTTTGGCAAGATTTCCTTGAAAAAGATATGCCTGTGCCCAAGGCCCAACACCTTTGCCGACTGCACATAGGTCATATTGCGGAGTTTCAGGAATTCGCCGCGCATGTAATAGCTCAGGGAAATCCAGTTGAAAGCCGCCATAATCAAAATCAGCAACCAGAAACTGCGGCCATAAATGCTCCCGATCAAAATCACGATGTAGAGCATGGGGAGCGATGACCAGATTTCAATCATGCGCTGCATTCCCGTATCCCAGAACTTGCCCAGATACCCCTGAATACCGCCAATGACGATGCCGAGGAAAGTTCCCAAAATGGTGAGAAACAAACTGAACGAAATACAAATGCGGAACCCGTGAATCAGGCGGGCAAGCACATCGCGACCGTTGCTGTCAGTACCCAATAAGTGACGTGAACTGGGAGCAAAAGGCGGAGCACCGTCTTCAGTCAAGTCCGCCTTCAAGGGGTCATGGGCAATGGGCGGCATCAAGGCCCACATCTCGGGGCACCCCCCTGCCTTCGTGTAGCCTTCCGCCGCTTCTTCTTCGCATTCCTTGACGTCGGCAAAAAGCCTGCCGTAATCCGCTTCGGTCTGGTAGTCACCGCCAAATTCCTGTTCGCTGTAACGCACAAAGGCCGGAAAATAACTCTTGCCGTTATACTTCAAGTACAGCGGTTCGTCGTTTACCGTCCAGGGGCTTGTCAGCGAAAGGAGGTAGGCCACCACCAGCACCACCAGCGACACGAAGGCCCGCTTGTTCCTGTAAAAACGGAGCAGGCGGTTCTTGGTCTCTGTGGTAATACGGACGTGCATGACGAGGGATAATATAATTTTTATTGCAGGAAGAAAAGGAGATGCCCGCACAAGGCGGGCATGACAATCGGGGGTTGACGGGCAAGACGGTTTAAGACTAGCTGCTCAAACCCGGCCGCCAAATTCGAATCCGGCGTCTTCGACAGCCTTTTTCAGGGCCGATTCGTCCACATCGTGCCCGTCGTGCCATTCCACACGGAGTTCCTTGCGGGCCACGTCGGCGACAGCGGATTCCACACCGTCCAATAGCCGGGCCGCCTTCTCCACACAGGCCTTGCAGTGGCTGCAGCTCATGCCCAAAACCCGATAAACGTACTCGACGGTTTTCTCGTGTTCGTCACCATCGCAATGATCGCATCCACAATCGCAGTGTTCATGCTCGTCACAGCCGCATTCATGGTTATGGTCGCATTCACAACAGCCGTCATGGCAACCGCAACCCTTGTGGGCAAACTTCGCATAAACCATGAGCGCCGCCAAGAGCAACGCGCAAGCGTAATCAAACACGCCCAGCGCCCCATGACCGTGGCATTCTGCAGAACCGTGAGGGAGCATGGCAGAAAGGAAGGTATCCATAAAGAAGGTATCTACGACAAAGCCAAAGAACATGGCCCCGAAGGCGATGGACACAAGGTAAGCGGCAAGTGTCCGCTTGCCAAAAGCCTTGCCCACCACCAGCATACTGGCTATACTCGTGGCAGGTCCCGCCATCAATAGCACCAGGGCAGCCCCCGGCGTAATACCTTTTTCGACCAGGGCCAAGGCCAGTGGGATAGAACCCGTGGCGCAAGTGTACATGGGCATGGCAAGCACCAGCACCACCAACATGCAAAGCAACGGGTATTCGTGCAGGAACAAAAAGAAATCATCAGGAACGAACGCAGCTATCAACGCTCCCAGCAACAAGCCGATAACCAGCCACTTGCTCACGTCCCCAATCATATTCACAAAGCCGTATTCAAAAGTCCCTTTGAGCTTTTGCGCAAAAGACGCCTTTTCATGATGGTCAGGGTCTTCGTGGCCGCAAGAACAATGCCCCTCTTCACAGTCGCAGTGATCATGATGGTGGTGCTCATGAGATTCTCCGATGACCGCAACACCTGTTTCCGGCTCGTTTTTGGTTACCAAATTCGTGAACACGCCGCCAAGCATGGCCGTTACAAAGGCAGCAATGGGGCGAAGCACCGCAAAGGGCCCTCCAAGCAAGGAATAAGTCGCCAAAATGGAATCCACGCCCGTAGCCGGAGTCGAAATCAAGAAACTGACGCTAGCCCCCTTGCTGGCCCCCTCCCGTCGGAGCGCAATGGACGTAGGAATCACGCCACAGCTGCATATAGGCAGCGGCACACCGAACAGGGCCGACCAAAGCACCGACTTGAAATTCGGTTTGGAAATCTTTGGCACGTACAGGTGGTTTGGCACCCACACATGCAAGATTCCCGCCAACAGAAAGCCCAGCAGCAAAAACGGGGCCATCTCTGAAAAAAGCGTTACAAATTGCCAAAAGAACCTCTCGACTATTTCGACAAAGGCGGACATTTTACGCTCCCTTCTTGTGCATAATGTGAGCAAGACCCGTATTGAAAATAAGGCCGATGTGCTCGTCGTCCAAGGCGTAGAAAACGGTGCGCCCTACCCTGCGGGGTTTCACCAGGCCCGCCGTTCTCAAGATCCTGAGCTGGTGGCTTACCGCCGACTGCCCCAGTTGCAGTTTTTCCGCTATCTCGTTTACCGAAATCTCCCCCGAAAGAAGAATCTCGATAATGCGGATACGGGTGGTATCCCCGAAAAACTTGAAGAATTCGGACAGCTCAAAAAGGGTGTCCAATGAAAGCGGCTTGTTATTATATGAACAATCATTCATATTTTCATATATAGAAATATTCATCCATTTTGGCAAGACACCCACCCGCTTTTTGATTTTCACTACATTTTCAATGGCCTTTATGGACAATTTATCCATGGGAATTGCCGATTTTTTAAAATTTTGGCCAATTTATAAAGGTATTTTTGTTGCTGATGATGAATTTTTCCGACACCCCGGACTACCGGGACTATCTGAAAGAGTACTACGACCGCAGAAAGTCGGAGATGCCCCTGTATAGCTATCGCATGATGGGCGACAAGCTGGGGCTGGACTCTAGTTACCTGTACAGGGTCCTCCAGAAAAAACAGCACCTCCCCGCCCATGCCCTCCCCGCCGCCAAAGAAATTCTCTCTCTCTCGGGCAGGCAGGCGGAGTATTTCGACCTGCTTTATTCTGCCGCAGTCACCAAGGACAAGGGCAAGCGCGAAGAAATTATGGCGAAAGCCCTTTCCCTGCGGGACGTTCACCTCCACAGCCTGCAGCAGGCAGAACTGAAGCTACTGGAAAACTGGTGGATTCCTGCCGTGCGCGCTTATCTGGAACTGAATGGCGGCGCAATAAACCTGAAACAGATTGCAAAAGACATTTGCCCGCCTATTACCGAGGAACAGGCCAAGGAAGCCATCGACACCCTGCTGGAGGTTGGACTTGTCAAGAAAATGGCCTCCGGTAAACTGTCCCTGACCGACGCCCACCTGACCGTCGGTGGCCCTGAAAAGAAGACCGCCGTCCGCAAGTTTCAGAGGCAGATTCTAGGACTGGCCGCCAATTCTCTGGAAAACACCCCCGTAGAAGAGCGGAACATCTCCACCCTGACCCTTTCCGTAGATCAGGCCTGCTTCAACGACCTGGGAGACATGCTCAAGGAATTCCGCCGTCTGGTCCAAAAAAGGGTGGACGGGGTCAAAAATCCTGACAGGGTAATGCAACTTTCCATGGCTTTTTTCCCTGTAGCCCACAAAAACAGATAAAATAAGTATATTAAGGGTTACAGGACGAAGATGATTTGGGCAAAATACATAGGACTTTCGGCACTAGCTCTGCTGGCAGCGTGTTCAAACGACGCAAAAGACGTTGCCGCCGGGTCCCTTGAAACCGAAAATTCCATCGCTTTCCATGTAAAACTGGCCAACGGGCAGAACGCCTCCAAGGCGTACGTGATCATTCACGAATCCGAATATTTCGCGGATAAGGTCAACCTGGATTCTACACGACATCCTCAAACCGACGAAAACGGCATTCTGGAACTGGATTCCCTGCCCAGAGGCAACTACATCGTAGAAGTCCGCAGCCTCCAGGACAAGCAGGAACAAAAGGGAGCAACAACTTTCGAGATTACGCAAGTCGATAATGACTCCGGCAAGGTCGTTTCCGTACAGACCGCAGTTCCCGCCTCTTTCGAAGGCAAAGCCTATACGGACAAATACCCAGCCTGGATCATGATTCGCGGTCTGGAATACAGAGTTCCCGTCGATTCCCAGGGCAACTTCTCATTCGAGTCACTCCCCGAAGGAGTGTTCGAGTTCGTTCTGGTCCACTCGCAAACCAACAGCGCGGGGTCAACAGTTTCCCAGATTCTCTCAGCGGAAGAAATCTGCGTGGGCTGCGACGGTTTGGAACCCGTCAACCTGGTCGATAAAACCGCTCCCCCCAGGGACACCGTTTCCAAGGATACAGCAGCTGCAGACACCGCAGCCGTGGATACCACCGACACGGATACAATTCCCAAGGATTCCATCAAACATTTTGTTTTTGACGATTTCGAAAATGGCGTTTCCGCATGGTACGAATCCCATTCCGAGAAAGCCTCCGGAAGCCTTGAAATCTCCGAAGCCGGCAAAGGACGCAACGGTCTAGCGGCACATTTCCAATGCGTGAACGATTCCCTGTACAATTGGGCACTGATGGGGCAATACTTGGGAGGATCCATCGACATGAGTGCTTTGGATTCTGTGGTGTTCTGGGCCAGAGGTTCTGTCAAGAACTACATTTCCTTCTCCTTTGACATCGTCAAGGCCGACTCCAAGGCCAATATTACCAATATCAAGTCCTGGATCCACATCGTACTGACCGAGGAATGGGCCCGCTACTCCTTTACCCCAGCCGATATGATTGATGCCGAAAACCAGAATGGAGGCAATGTTGGATGGGATGCCGTAAAGGACAGCGTCACCAACATTTCCATTTTCGGCGGAGCAGGCGGGGAATTCTGGATTGACGACATTGAATTTTTCGGTTTAGAAAAGATTACCTTCAAAGAATAATCCCAAATCTCTCCCCTCCCCCATTGACAATTTGTCAACGGAAAGAACGGGTTCAAGGCCCGTTCTTTTGTTTTATAAGTCTAAATTTTTAGCGTAGATAAGTAAAATGGGAGAATCTATGAAAAACAGGATGGTTAAGGGGATAAAGAACGCACTTCTTGCAGTAACCGGTCTCGCCACGTTCGGCCTTGCGGACAACCCCATTTCTAGCTACCACTACCTTGCAGACCCTTCAGCGGCCTCTGACGGGGAAACCTTCTATATCCTGACCGATACGGACGACATGTGCGTCAGTTCAGACCCGTTTAACTACGATATTGTCGGACTATATGCCTTTACCTCCAAGGACATGAAAAACTGGACAGACCATGGCCTGATTTTCCGTTCAAAACGCGAATTTGAAACCTACCCGAACAACACATGGGCTTCAGGCATTGCCGTTAGGAATGGCAAAGTCTATATCGTATATCCCGATGGAGCAAGTGGTGTGGGTATGATTACAGCTCCAAGCATTGACGGTCCATACACCGACCCAATTGCCGAATCCTATGGCGGAACAATAAGGCAGATTGCAGGTTACTACAGAGATGGCAGTACCTATAATCCCATTATCGCCATATTCAACGGGTGTGACGACATAGAGCACTGCTTCGATCCCGGCATCTTTTTTGATGATGATGGCTCCGGTTACGTGATTTTTGGTGGTGGTAGTGCGAATTACCAAAAGCGCCCAATCGGTAACAATTTTGACATAGTCAAATTTACCGATCAAGACGGCAAGATTACCATCGACAAGAATTCTCTCACGCGTATCCAAGCACCGGGTTCGTTCGAAGCGCCCTACCTGCACAAATACAATGGCAAATATTACCTCAGTTTCAACAACGACAAACAGATTATTGACTACGGCATATCCACCAGCATTACCGGGCCATATTCCTACGAAGGCGAAGTCATTCCTGCCATTTGGCAAGTTCCTGGAGCCAACAACAGAGGAGGCAACAACCATCAAGGTTTTGCCAAATTCAAGAACCGATGGTATGCCGTCTATCATGACCGCCGGCTGGTGTCCGCAAGCGAGCATCCTGTTTCCTGCAGCAAGAGCGAAGGATGTGTAACCGACCCCGAACCAGGCAACCACAGAAGCGTATCCATAGATGAGATCACATGGAACGGCGATAAAATGGTTCCGCTTACCTTCACTAACGATGGTCCTGAGCAGATTGGACATTTCGACCCGTACCAGACCTACAAGGCCATTACCAGTTCCAAACAGCGCAACATCCGCAGCCGCACCGACTGGACTCGCGGTCAGCCTGTAAAGCATGTGCTTACTCCCCTAGCATCCAAGGAATCCTGGATACGCGTTTCCGGCGTGGATTTCGGCTCAGGAGCAACCAGCTTTATCGTGACCGCCGCAAGTGTCGCTAGCGGAAACTCTATCGAAATCCGCAGCGGCTCACCTACGGGCACACTGGCCGGGACCTGCGAACTCCCGCAAACAGGAGACAACATACAAGATGAAACCGGATGGAGAAATTACGAAAATACGGAATGTGCCGTGGCCGGTCTTTCCGATGTAGTAGAGCAGCTGTTCCTGGTATTCAAAGGTTCTCAGGATTCTACCATGGGTATCTTGGAATGGGAATTTACCAATGGGCCGGCCGTACCCCAGAAGCCCTTCAACGCAACAAACACGCCCTGGACCATCCCCGGGAAAATACAGGCCGAAGACTTTGATGTACCTGGAAAAGGTTCTAATGGCAATTCTTACAAGGATTCCGACCCTGAAAAAAATCAGGGAGGAAGTACCTATCGTGACGGAATCGGTGTTGACATTAAGGATTTGGCAAATGGTGGCCATGCCATAGGCTGGAACGCAAACGGAGATTGGTTAGAATATACAATCAATGTTCCCGAATCTGGTGACTACACCCTATATGCCGCAGTATCCGGCGAGGGCGGACGTATGGTTTTCACGTTGGACGGCAACCAGATTGGCGACACGATTAACGTATCAAAGGACAATGCTGCAGAAGTCGAAGAGGTCAGCGAAGAAGCATATAGCGATTTCTACAAAGTAAAGACAAATGTAAGGCTTGAATCCGGGGAGCATATTCTTCGAATGACCGTCGCCCAGCAATGGTTCGATCTGGACTACATCAATTTTGTCAAGGGAGAAAATGCTCCTGACGACGCCCCCATCGGAGGCACTGATGAAAGTTCTAGTTCAACAGCATCAAATCCGTCCAGCAGTTCCAGCGAAAATTCGAGCAGTTCCACACACCCCTCCAGCGGCTCCGCAGAAAACCCAGGCAGTTCCGCAGGGTCAGCAGACCACAACGAAGGAAATGAAATTTCCGACGCCAGTACAGAAACCATTATCGGCATCGCAGAACCAGGACTGTCCGCCGCTCCAAAGGTCTACAAGCTCTACACCCTGAGGGGGGAACTTCTCCGACAGTCCAAAGGGGCGCAGGTTTCTACCAAGGGGCTAAACAAGGGTGTTTACCTGCTTCAGGAACAGAACGGGACGTCAAAAACGGCTAAAATGGTCCAAATTCGGTAAACATTTACAAAGATTTACACTTCTTTGGACAAATTGTCCAAAGAAAAAGAACAATTAAGTCGCGAAAAAACCGATACCAAAGGTAAATTTGAAGGTAAAACAGAAGGAGTCCCTCATGACCAAGCGTGGGCACATTTTTAGCAAATTTTTGTTTCTAGGATTGGCGTCAGCCACCATTTCTATGTCAAACGCCGCCATGGCTGATGGTGCGACAAAATTCGTCGGCAACATCACTACTAGAGGTCAGGTCCGTTCTGACTTTGGTACCTACTGGAACCAGATTACCGCCGAAAATGAATGTAAGTGGGCATCTATTCAGGGAGGCGGACCCAATTCATTTAACTGGAACGGTTGCGATGCCGCCTACAACTGGGCAAAAGAAAATGGTGGACATTTCAAGTTTCACGCCTTGATATGGGGTTCCCAATATCCAAGCTGGCTCAATGGTCTTAGTGTCGAAGAGACACAAACAGCCATTGACAGATGGTTTAACGCTGTCGCCGAGCACTACCCCGATCTAGAAATGATTGATGTGGTAAACGAGGCCATTCGTGGGAGCTATAATACACAAGGCGATTACCAGAACCAATATCATTCCTGTTACACAACAAAACCGGAACGAAATAATGAAGGCAAAGTGCAATGCGAAAATTCTACGAACAAGATAATGGCTGCCCTCGGTGGCGATAATGGCCAATACGATTTTATTACCAACGCCTTCAAAAAAGCTCGCAAGCTCTGGCCCAAGGCTATTCTGATTTACAACGATTACAACACCATCCAATGGAGTAGGCAAGACGGTATTAAACTTATCCAGACCATCAAGAAAAACGGTGCTCCCGTAGATGCTTACGGTTTACAGTCCCATGACTTGCAGAAACTTGGTGGTGGTGCCAACGGTACTGGTGGCGGCGGCTCCTGCTATGAACTTAGCAATGTAAAAGAAGCTCTCGAACAGATTTGGGAAGGCACCCAGCTACCGATGTTCATTTCTGAATATGACATTTCAGAAGCTAATGATGAAGAACAGAAAGCTTGCTACTCACAACAGATTTCTTATTTTATGGAAAACGAACACGTCGCGGGCATCACCATTTGGGGTTATGTAAATGGTGCCACATGGTCGTCTAATACAGGTATTATTAATGAAGACGGAACCGAACGTGCCGCAATGACCTGGCTGAAAGAATACCTTTCCACGCATACAGGAGCCAATACAACGGGACTTATAGGATCTGCTGAACCCCAAAAGCCGTTCAATGCCACCAACACCCCGTGGGCCATTCCCGGCAAAATTGAGGCCGAAGACTTCGATATTCCGGGTAAAGGGAGCGGCAATGACTCCTATAAAGAATCAAAGTCCGCCGAAGACGGAGATTCCGATTACCGCGCCGGAACTGGCGTAGACCTGTACAAGAGGGGTTCAGGCATTGTCGTAGGGTACAACGATGAGGGTGACTGGCTCGAATACACCGTCAATATCCAAGAAGCCGGCAATTATACATTCTTTGCAGCCGTTGCAGCCGATCACGCTGGCGGTAGCTTTAAGATGTCTCTAGACGGTATCGACATAACCGATGAAATAGCCGTCCCTGCAAATAAAGAAGCTGCCGTAGAAGGTGAAGAAGAAAATTATAATGACTACAACAAGGTATCAGCAAATGTAACCTTCTCCGAAAATCAAGTCGGTGAGCACGTTCTGCGTTTGACCATAACCGGTGTTTATTTCGACATTGACTACTTTAACTTTGTAAAGGGCCAGAATGCCGAAGATGACGTTCCCCTCAGCAGTTCGGCAACGACAAGCAACAACAGTTCTTCATCCGCAAACAACCAGAATTCCTCCGCATCTGATAATCCAAATTCTTCGGCGTCGGGCAACCCGAATTCTACATCCTCTGGCGAGAACATGCCCGAATCTTCCGCCAATGGATCAACCGATAAAACAGATGCACCTGCCGCCATTGGGAGCAACCTTCACATAGCAACGCAAGGCTTTACCGATTACGACATCATCGATATACCCGGTGTGCGTATCGGCCGCCTAAGCGCACACAGCACACAACAAGCTATTGAAACTGCCAAATACAGCGTCACTATCAAATCTTCGGGAATATATTACATCCGCTCCAGAGCTACTGGTAAAATCCAGAGCCTGCGGATAGTACGCTAGAAATCACACACAAAAACACCCAAATCCCAAGGGCTCCGGAACGAAAGTTCCGGGGCTTTTGTTTTTCACCGTTCCACTAAATTGTTACTGCTTTTTTTATATTGAAACGAGATGAAAGAACCTGCGGAGCATAAGCAAGAAAAGGAAAAGTGTATCCTCGTAGGGATAGCCACCCCGAAGGTGCGCCCCTGGCTTGCCCAAGAGCAACTTGCTGAACTGGGCCGCCTTGCTGAAACCGCAGGGGCCGTCGTTTCGGCCTCTTACCTGCAGCGGGTCCAAAACTTCAGCCCAGCCACCCTCATCGGCGAAGGCAAGGTCGAAGAAATCAAGCACGCCTTAAGCCAGTTGGACGCCAAGATGGTGGTTTTTGACGACGACCTTTCGGGCTCCCAGGTGCGTAACCTGGAACAGCGTCTGCCGGGAATCAAGGTACTGGACCGTACGGGCCTGATTCTGGACATTTTCGCCAAGCACGCCATCACGGCAGAAAGCCGCCTGATGGTAGAGGTTGCTCAGCTCCAATACATGATGCCCCGCCTCACAAGAGCCTGGACCCACCTTTGCCGCCAGCACAACGGAGGTATCGGCACCAAGGGTCCCGGCGAAACCCAGCTGGAAACGGACCGTCGCATGATCCGCAAGCGCATCCAGGAACTGAAAAAGAAACTGGCCAAAATCGAAGATGCCCGGGAAAGCCAGGCCGAAAAGCGTAACGACATCTTCCAGGTGGGAATCGTAGGCTACACCAACGCCGGAAAATCCACCCTGACAAACCGCCTCACCGGAGCAGACGTGTACGTAGAGGACAAGTTGTTCGCCACGCTGGACAGCACCACCCGTAAGCTCTACCTGGACGGAGAGAACATTATCCTTTCGGACACGGTTGGTTTTATCCGCAAGCTCCCCCACAACCTTATCGAGACTTTCAAGAGCACCTTGGGCGTAGCGGCCCATGCAGACTGTATCTTGGAGGTGGTAGACGGTTCCGCTCCCGACTACCGAGAACACTTGGAAGTGACCCATAAGACTTTGGAAGGCATCATCGACGAAAGCACGCCCCGCATTCGGGTATTCAACAAGGTGGAAATCGCCGATGAGGCACGTCGAACCGAGCTTTTGCAGAACTACCCGGAGGCCATCCAGATCAGTGCCAAGGAGAATATCGGCATGGAGCGGCTCCGCAAGGAATTCAGGGACCAGCTGGAACGCTGGAAAGAACGTCGAACCGCCCGAGAAGCCGAAGAAAAGGAACGTGCCGAGGCGGCGTGGCCGGAGGAATAGATAAGAATGTCATCCTGGAGCCGTAAGGCGACGGGATCCAGGGTGTGCAATGTTATTGTGGGATGAAGGATGAATAAACAAGAATTAAAAGAAAAATACGGTAAGAAGCGGGTGCCACACGAATGGCGCGGGACAGACAGGTTCACCGCCCTGGTCACCACCTTCTTTGGCTCAGGAATGTCGCCCAAGGCTCCTGGAACTATGGGAAGCCTCGCTGCGGCCGTAGTGGCCTACCCTATGGCCATTTTAGCAGTCTATTCTGGTTTTACTATCGGCTGGGGCGGATTATCCCACGAAACCGAAGAATTTTGGATGAACGGACTTCTTTCAATCATTCTTCAGCCGCACAACGCAACAATGAGCGGATTGAGCCCCATTTTTTTTATTGCAGCCATTGTGGTGTTCTTCGGTGCAATCCCCTTTGTGAACAAGGCCATGCGGGATACGGGAACAGAGGACCCGGGCTGGATTGTGATTGACGAGGTCTGTGGCATTTTCATGACATTTGCTTTTATCAGCCCTGTCTGGATAAAATATCTCCCCTTCATCATACTTCCTTTGGGCTTCGGGCTATTCCGTTTCTTTGACATCCTTAAACCATTGGGTATCCACCGATTCGAGAAATTTCCCAAAGGGTGGGGGGTCATGGCCGATGACCTCTTGGGAGGAATCTATGCTGGACTGACATTGATGATACTTACTATTCCCATAAGTTTCATAGGCACACTTCTTCATCTCGCATTCTTGTTAGGTCCTGATTACCATGACTAACTTAAAACGCCTGCTCTTATTGCTGTTTTTGCCTTCGTTACTTTTGCCAATGCAGATGTGAAAATCATCAATCTAATTAAGAAAATCCCTTCCAAAAGAAGCAATTATTTTTATGTTATCCGCATAATTCCAAAGGACCTCATCTAACCCCTAATCAAGGAGGAAACATGAAATTATTACCTTGGGTGTTCGCCACCGCTCTACTCTGTGGCGCAAGTGCGCTGGTTTCGTGCTCTAACAGCAGCAGTAGCAACGACGATACAGCAGACGCCAATAACAGTACCACCCCTAAAGAAGTAGGCACTTATCTTTGGGGTGCTACCGTCTATGACATGGGACTCGACGGAGCCAAGCGTCTGGCGGAAGCCTACGCCAAAACAGGGATAAACAATGTCATCCTTCTCGTCAAAGGTGAATCTGGAACCATCGGCTATTTCCAGAATTCACTGTCAAAGGCTCCCAAAGCACGCACAGACCGTGATATGCTTGCCGAAGTTCTCGACGCCATGCACGCGAAAAACATCAAAGTCTACGCATGGCTCATCGTAGGTGTAGACGAAGCCTACATTGCGAAACATCCCGAGCAAGCTGCTTATCATTTCCGTAGAGGCTATTCCGAAAGTTCTATGGACATCTCTCAAACCGATTATCAAAAATATTTGGCAAACATCATTAAAGAAATCGATCAAAACTACGATGTCGATGGTTTCGCTTTGGACCATGTACGTTACCAGGGGGCGTATTTCGGTTGGGGAGAAAGCGACTTCAAGCGTTTAACCGCCTCCGAAAAAGACGGTGGGCTCGGTCTGACACTGAAAGAATATAACGAACTGGTAACAATAATGGCTCAGGAATACGGCTACCCCACCTCAAAAAACGAAAGTGGTCGACTGGTTTACGACGAAAAGGCCGAGTCGCCCGAAATACAAGAAGGAATTCTAGAATCATCCTTTGACAACGGCAACAAAGCAGTAAAAGCCTTTGGCAGCATGAGGGAAAAAATCACCGATGATATCAGCGAATACCTTGTCAAGCAGACCAATAAGCCCGTTTACATAGCCTCAATGCCAGAGTGTTCGTCCGCTCCGACTTATGCGACACTGAACTATGGTTTGACCTTCAACAAGGCCTACACGTTCGACGTCGTATGCCCCATGCTTTACTCTGTCGATTTTGAGCAAGACAGCGCCTGGGTTTCAAAAAATATTGAATACCTAGACAAATTGGGTTACGAAAAGATTGTACCTAGCTTGCAAGCATTCGAAAATGGTTCCACAGAAACGCTCACTGAAGACATAAACGCTTCCATCAAGCATAATATCCCCGCATATCTACTTTTCCGTACGGGAACCTACGATATCGCTAAGGCCGAGCGCAAAGAAGGTAACACCGTAGAATTAACCTATGTCCGCAGTTCAGAGTTTCCCAGCGGTGACATAACTGTTACCACTACTGGGGGCAAGCCGACAGAAGTTATCATGAGCGGCAAGCTTGAAAAAACAAAGGCTACAATCAACGGTAAGAAGATTACCTTCAACACCGAAGCTCTCAAAGAAATGGCCGATTACGGTACTATAACAATCAAAGCCGATGGCGAAATTTCATATGTGTTTGTCGAATCCGACAAAACAATCGTTTACAATGTACCAATGAACTAACCGTTTTGGACATTACATTTAGCGATTTCGCTTGGACACATTCTAGAGGCCGATATTCCGGCCTCTTTTTGTTTTCCGCATTTTCAAAATTTCTATTTTTGCGCCTGAAACAAACGGTTACTAGATCCTTCGACTACGCATCTTCGATGCTCCGCTCAGGATGACACTTTAAGAAGGACGCTAAACCCTAACCCCTAAAACCTAAAACCTAAGACCTAAAAATGCTTTTCAATTTCGACATGATCCAGGGCGTGTATGCCCGCATTCCTGCCCGCGTTGAAGCTGCCCGCAAGCAGCTGGGCCGTCCGCTCACCCTCGCCGAAAAGATTATCTACAGCCACCTGATCGATGGCGCC
>CACXMH010000032.1 GCA_902768715.1 Fibrobacter succinogenes
GACCGCGGCGGTTACATCTATCACGGTCGCGTTCAGGCTCTCGCTGAGGGAGCTCGTGAAGGCGGACTCAAATTCTAGTGAGGTACACTTTGGAACGCGAAGCTCAAGTTTCTGAATTTGAAGACAAGGTTGTACACATCAACCGTTGCGCAAAGACCGTCAAGGGCGGTCGCCGTATGTCCTTCTCCGCTCTCGTTGTCGTTGGCAACAAGAACGGCAAGATTGGTGTTGGCCTCGGCAAGGCTAAGGAAGTTTCCGAAGCTATCCGCAAGGGTACCGAAGCCGCCCAGAGGAACATCGTTGAAGTCCAGCTGCTGGACGGCACCATTCCTCACGACATCGAAGTTAAGAGCGGTGCTACCCGCATCCTCTTGATGCCGGCTGCTCCCGGTACTGGCGTTATCGCCGGTGCTGCTGCCCGTGCCGTTCTCGAACTGGCCGGTGTGCGTAACATCCTCACAAAGATTCACGGTTCTTCCAATCCGAGCACCGTCGTGCGCGCCTGCCTCGAAGGTCTCTTGGCTCAGAAGAACAAACAGGACTGCGCCGCCCTCCGCGGTGCCAATGCCTAAGGAGTAATACACCATGAAGAAAGTTCGTATTACTTTGATTAAGGGTACTGTCCGCCGTCTGCCGGTGCACCGCGCCAACGTGGCCGCTCTTGGTCTCCGTAAGATTGGACAGTCTGTTGAACACGTTTTGACCCCCAGCATCCAGGGCATGATCAATGCCGTGCGTGACATGGTGAAGGTCGAGGAGATCTAAGATGGAACTCAATACTCTCAATCCTGGCAAGGCTGCCAAGGGCAAGAGCCGCCGCCGTATCGGCCGCGGTCCTGGTTCCGGTTTCGGCACTACCGCTG
This sequence comes from Fibrobacter succinogenes, assembly GCA_902768715.1. Classification (GTDB taxonomy): domain Bacteria; phylum Fibrobacterota; class Fibrobacteria; order Fibrobacterales; family Fibrobacteraceae; genus Fibrobacter; species Fibrobacter succinogenes_L. Next base: position 864 of record CACXMH010000032.1, read on the forward strand.
GCCGTGGCCAGAAGGGTGCCGGCGCTCGTAAGAGCGCCAAGGCCGGCCGTGTCGCCTTCGAAGGCGGCCAGATGCCGATTCACCGTCGTATCCCGAAGCGTGGCTTCAAGCACGTCGGTGTTGAATTCCAGATTGTTAACCTCAAGAAGCTCGCTGCGGTGAGCGTGACCGAGTTCGACGCCCAGGCTCTGTTCGACCAGGGTTTCATCAAGGACATGGACCGTCCGGTCAAGGTTCTTGCCTTCGGCACAATTGACAAGGCTATCAATGTTAAGGTTAACGCCATCAGCGAAAAGGCCAAGGCTGCCATCGAAGCTGCTGGCGGAAAAGTCGAGATCGTCTAATGGAAGCTCTCAAGAAAGCTATTGATGCGTTCGTCAATGCCTTCAAGATCGAAGACCTGCGTAAGAAGTTGCTTTTTACGCTGGGTATTTTGATCATCTACCGCATTGGCGCCCACATCACCATCCCCGGAGTGAATTCTGCCGTGCTGGCGGAGTTCTTCCGTAACTCGAATAATTTGTTCGGCCTGTATGACTCCTTCACGGGCGGTGCCTTCGCGAAAGCGACGGTCTTTGCCCTGGGTATCATGCCTTACATCAGTGCGTCCATCATTATCCAGTTGATGGGCTCCGTGATTCCGGCCATCCAGATGCTCCAGAAGGAGGGTCAGGAGGGTCGCGCCAGGCTGAACCAATACACCCGTTACTTTACGGTGGCTCTTGCCGCCTTGCAGGGATGGGGTATTTCGGTATGGCTTTCCTCCCTGAAGGTGACCACCGCCACAGGAACTGGTGTTTCTGTGCTGGCCGATGATTTCTCTTCGGGACTCGGTAACATCGGTTTCCGTTTACTTGCTACCCTGACCTTCACTGCCGGTACCATCTTCGTGATGTACCTGGGCGAGCAGATTACCTCGCACGGTGTAGGTAACGGTATTTCTCTTATTATCTTCGCCGGTATCGTCGGCGGCTTCCCGCGAGCCGTCCTTGCCGAACTGGAAATGCTGAAAGAAGGTATCCAGCCCATCTTTATCTTGGCCGTGGTGGTTGTGATTATCGGATTCATCGTTTTCGTGGAGCAGGCGAACCGTCGCATTCCACTCCAAAGTCCTCGCCGGACCATCGGAAACAAGGTCATGGGCGGTCAGTCCAGCTATTTGCCCTTCAAGGTGAACACCGCTGGCGTGATTCCCGTGATTTTCGCAAGCTGCATCATGTTCATTCCGGCCATGATCGCTTCTTGGTTCCCGAACGTGTCTGCGATGCAGGCTTTCGCTGCCGCTTTCATTCCGGGACACATCACCTACAGCGTGATTTACGGTCTCCTGATTATATTCTTCACCTACTTCTACACGGCAATCCAGTACAACCCTAACGACATTGCCGAAAACCTCAAGAGAAGTGGTGGGTTTATTCCGGGAATCCGTCCTGGCAAGAAAACTGCAGAGTATATAGACTACATTTTGACCCGAATTTCTCTTCCGGGGTCCCTGTTCCTCGCTTTAATCAGCGTGGGACCGCTTCACCTGAAAGACGCACTCAATATGAGTTTCTATATTGGGGGCACCTCGGTCTTGATCGTGGTCGGTGTGGCGTTGGATACGCTTCGTCAGCTCGAAGCCCAACTGCATACCAAGAACTATGAAGGTTTCCTCAAGCATGGCCGCATTCGCGGCAGGATGGCGTCCTAGTGGCTAAAGAAGAAGGAATACAAGTAGAAGGCGTTGTGTTGGAAGCACTCCCCAATGCTTTCTTTCGTGTTCAGCTCGGAAATGGTCACGAGATCCTCGCCCATGTTTCAGGAAAGATGCGTCGGCATTTCATTCGAATTTTGCCGGACGACAAAGTGTTGGTAGAGATTTCCCCCTACGACCTCAATCGTGGGCGGATAACTTACCGTTACAAGTAATAGGTATTCAAAAAAAGGTCAAACCTATGAAAATCAAAGCCTCCATCAAACCCAGATGTGAAAACTGCAAGATCATCCGCCGCAAGGGTGTATTGCGTATCATCTGTTCGAAGAACCCCCGTCACAAGCAGAAGCAGGGATAAGGAGATCGTATGGCACGTATCGCTGGTGTCGATTTACCGAAAAACAAGACCGTCGAGTACGGTCTGACGGCAATCTATGGTGTCGGTCTGTTCACCGCAAACAAGGTCTGTGCCCAGCTGGGTATCGACAAGAACAAGAAGTGCGATGACCTCACCGAAGAAGAACAAGGTAAGATTCGTCATCTCTTGGAAGACGAATACTCCGTGGAAGGTCAGCTCCGCGCAGAAATCACCTTGAACATTAAGCGTTTGCAGGATATCGGCTGCTATCGCGGCATCCGCCACCGCAAGGGCCTCCCGGTCCGCGGTCAGCGTTCCCGCACCAACGCCCGTACCCGCAAGGGCCCCAAGAAAACTGTGGCTAACAAGAAGAAGTAAGGAGATTCCTCGTGGCTGAAGAAGAAATTAAGGAAACTGCTGCCGCTGCCGAAGCTCCGGTTGCTGCCGCTGAAGAAGTCAAGGTCAAGAAGGGCAAGAAGCGTATCGACATCCAGGGTATCGCCTGCGTCAACGCTACCTTCAACAACACAATCGTTTCTATCACCGATGCTCGCGGTAACGTGGTCGCTTGGGGCTCTCCCGGTAATGCCGGTTTCAAGGGTTCCCGCAAGAGCACTCCGTTTGCCGCCCAGCTCGCTGCCGAAGCCGCTGCCCACAAGGCTTTCGATCTCGGTATGCGCAAGGTGGATGTCCGCGTCAAGGGCGCCGGTGGTGGTCGTGAATCCGCCGTCCGCGCTATCAAGAATGCGGGCCTCGAAGTCCTCTCTATTCGGGACGTGACGGGCATTCCTCACAACGGTTGCCGTCCTAAAAAGAAGAGAAGAGTCTAATCCAAAGAGGTATCGCCAATGATGTGGAAATCACTTCAAATGCCGCGCAGCTTCCAGAAAGTGGAAACCGGCGAAGACGGCCGCTATGCAAAGTTTGTCGTAGAGGCCTTGGAACGTGGCTGGGGTATCACCCTCGGTAACGCTCTCCGTCGCACGCTCCTTTCCTCCCTGCAGGGTGCGGCCATTGTCTCCGTGAAAATCGAAGGCGTCGAGAAGGAATTTTCGACGATTCCCGGTGTCAAGGAAGATGTCACCGATATCATCCTGAATCTCAAGAGCATCCGCGTGAAGCTCCTTTCCGATCACGACGAAACTTTGCACCTGGACGTGTCCGGCGACGGCGAAGTTACTGCCAAGTCCTTTATGGAAAACCCGGGCGTGGTCGTTCTGACCCCCGATGTCCATATCGCTACTTTGAACGGTAACGCTTCCCTGTCCATGGACGTGAAGATCTCCAGTGGCCGCGGTTTTGTCCGTGCCGACGAACTGAAGGACAAGGACGCTCCGATTGGCGTTATCGCTACGGACGCGAACTTCAACCCGGTGCAGAAAGTCGCAATGCACATCAGCGATACCCGCGTGGGCCAGAAGACAGACTACAACCGTCTGGAACTGGAAATCACCACCGACGGCTCCATCGACCCCGAAGATGCCTTGGCCTACGCTGCCAAGCTCCTGGTGGACCACCTGGAAATCTTCATCAACTTCGAAGGTGACCTGGTGACCGAAGGTGCTGAAGGCCAGGACGAAGAACACCAGCGCATCGCGGAACTGCTCCGCACTCGCGTCGATGAACTGGAACTCTCTGTTCGCTCCAGCAACTGCCTGCGTATGGCCAATATCCATACGGTCGGTGAACTTGTGCGCAACAAGGAAAACGATATGCTCAAATACAAGAACTTCGGTCGGAAGTCCTTGGTGGAACTTAACGAGGTGTTGACAGCCATGGGCCTCTCTTTTGGCATGGATGTCGATGAATACTTGAAGGATTAAAAATGAGACACGGTGTAAAAAACAAGAAACTCGGCGTTAACGCCCAGCACAAGCGTGCCATCCTCCGCGCCCTTGCCACTTCTATCATCGGAAAGGGCATGGAAACCGAACAGGGCAAGCGCTATGTGCGTACAACCCTCCACAAGGCAAAGCTTGTCCGTGGCGTGGTAGACCGCATGGTGACCTATGCCAAGAAGGGCGACCTTTCTGCCCGTCGTGAAGCTGCCCGCTTCATCATGGATCCCAAGGTCCTGCAGGACCTGTTTGCCACAATCGGCCCGCGCTATGCAAACCGCAACGGTGGTTATACCCGCGTGCTGAAGCTCGGCCCCAACCGCCCTGGTGACGCTTCCGAAATGGCCCTCGTGGGTCTCGTGGAAGACGAAATCGTGGTGAAGGCCAAGAAGGGCGCTGCTGACACTGCCAAGTCCGATGCCGTAAGCATGGTTGAAGGCGAAGGCAAGTCCGCATAGTAAAAAAACGATACAATTAAAAAAAGTCCAGTTTCTGCTGGGCTTTTTTTGTATTTTTACACAACATATCGCTTATTGGGAACATTATGAGGATGAAACTCTGCCTATTGTCTATTTGGATTTTTGCGGCGCTATCCTTTGCGCAGTCTTCTTTGATGAGGTTTCCCCCAGAGTATTCAACTCCTCGTGGTAATGTTTCCTTGATGCCCATGGTGGTAGAATCTCAGGTGGATTCCGACTATATCGTGGGTCCGGGTGATTTTTTTGACCTGTTCTTGGAGAACAACTATTTTTCTGTACAGGTCAATGCCGACGGAACTATTGCCGTCAGTGAGTGTGGAGTTATCAATGTTGGTGGCAAAACCCTCAGTGAAGCAAAGCGCGAAATATTGCGGGCAATTTCCGTGAAGTACAGCGCCCAGTATTCTTCGGTTCAGCTGTCACGTTTGAAGTCCTTTATGGTTTCTGTAATGGGGGCAGTTCCGCAGACGGGTCAAGTTCCCGTAGAAGCTCAGACGAAATTGAGTACCCTGCTTCGCAACATGGGCGGTTTTTTGCCGACGGCAGACAAGGAAAGGATTGTCGTCATTCGCGGTCAGGATTCCCTGAAAGTGGATTACAATAAGATTGTCCGTCTGGGAGACTTTTCAAGTGACTTGGTACTGATGCAGGGGGACCGTGTTTTTGTTCCTTTTGTAGATATGAGCACTGCAGTAACGCTTGTGTTCCCCGATAGACGTGTTCCCGTTCCCTACAGCGACAACCGGACTGTTGCCGATTATTATCTGATGGCGTCCGGTAGCGATGTCGAAAGCAGCGGGCTCAGCTTTATAAAGGTTGTTGCACGCGACGGCTCCGAAAAGAAGATTTCTACGTCCGAAGCTAAGAATACGGTCGCCTCGGCAAGTTCCGAGATTTACTGTGATAATCGCGGCTCCAACAACCAGTTTGTTTATGTTGGCGGGGCGGTAGCCGCTATGGGGCGTGTTCCCTACAACCCCGATTACCATGCTCTTGATTATATCGCCGCCGCTGGCGTTACCCCGTTTACAGGAAGCTGGAACCAAGTCCATGTGGTTCGCGGCAATAGGGAGACTATCGATGTGAATGCCACAGAAGATGAAATTCTTCCGGGCGACTATATCGAAATACCCAAGAGCCGCTACGAGAACTTTAAGGATATCACTTTGTTCCTGGCGTCTTTGTTGACGGTTATTTCCTCATCATTAATCATTTACATGTCTTATCGATAATATGGAAAATCAGAAGGATCTGTCCCTTTTAGAAATGATTTTGATGGCAATAAACAATTGCCTGTCTCATAAGCTGATCATTTCCATTATTGTTTTAATACCTACTGTAGTTATGTTTGCTTTAGTAATGTGGGGTTTTACCCCTCTTTACAAGGCGGACGCAATATTCACACCACCTGTAGAATCTACGCCTATAACCACCATGGGAATGGGTAAGGCAATGAGCGAAATTCCTGGTGGATCGGCCCTTTCGGATTTGCTTGGAGAAACTGATGAGGGAATGGGAATTACTGTAACATATGCAAATTCATGGGAGTTGCATGAGAAGATTATTGAAAAATTTGATTTGGCTAGAGATTATAAGTTTAAGGGTGAGTATTACGCCGATCTTTTGAAGAAGTTCCGCTCTGATTTCGACTTGGAATTCAATGATGATGAAATGTTTGTAGTTTCTTTTGTTCATAAGGATTATAGGAAGGCGGCAGCAATTGTAGATTACTTTTTAACACAAATGGATTCTATGTACAACGCCTACAAGACGAATCAAGCAAGACAAATGAGGGAGTTTATTGATACTCGCATTAAAGAAGTGAAAATAGAAATGGATTCTTTGAAAAATGAATTCATAAAATTTCAACGGAAAAATGATTTTTATGAGCCAACAGTCCAATTAGAGTCTGCGTTGAGATATATGAGTAGTATGCAGATGGAACGAGAAGCTCTTTTGCAAGAACTTGCGTATGAAAAAGAAAAAAAAGGTGGCGTTACAAAACGTCAAGAGGATTTGGAACAGCGGTTGCGCAACATAGAAAAAACAATAGATGATATAAAAGAAGGGAAACAAAGTGACATGGGAGTAGTCGCTCTTGGCAAAACTCCAGAACTTTCTGCAAAGTATTTAGCTCTTAAAAACGACTTGAAAATACAACAATCAATCTATATGTTGTTGCGTGAACAACGGGAACAGCTGGATATTGAGGCTAATAACAGACAGACAAACTTGATTGTTTTGCAACCGCCATGGGAAAACGACAAGCGAATATTCCCCAAACGTGGGGTAATGCTTTTGTTTACTTTCATGATTAGCGGGTTGGTTGGTGTAGCCGTTTGTTGTTCGATAGAATTTCTTAAAAATCTTGACCCTGAGACTAGGCTGGCTAAGGAAATTGGCAGATTGCTGTCTATGTTGCCTAGAAGAAAATAATGGGGCGTTATAGTATAAGTATTATTTGTATCGGCATAGCTTTGCTTTGCCTCGTTTACACATGGAGAAATAAAAGAGATTTTTTTCAACCTGTTATAGTCTATATTTTTTCCCAATCGCTGACTATGGGCGTTTCATATTTGAAACTCCTGAAATTCATGCCGGATTTGGGGATGGTAACATGGATGGCATGGATTGGCGGCATGCTTTCTTTTATAGCGGGAACTTTTGTTTTTTATACCGCATTTTATAGGGTACATGAACCCGTTTATAATTTTGAAAAAAAAGAAGTTTTATCAAATTACAATTGGACTGCTCATTTTGTCATTTCCTTAATTTTACTGCTGTTTTTTTTGGCCGGTGCTTATATAGTTTATACAAAAATGGGTTTTTCCTTGTTGAGATTTTTTGCAGAAGAAAAAATGCGCGAAAAAACTCAATACGGAATGTTTGCTGCTATTGCTTTTACATCGTCGCCTTTGGTCGTTCTTTTTTTTGCAATAGCCTCGTTTAAATCGATTAATCCTTACAGATGGATACGGCGGATATCAACATTTTTTTCATTTGCTGTTCCAATCACGGCCATTCTGATTTATCCGGGGAGAATGCCTCTGTTCACTTGTGTTGCTGTTGCGACAATATTGTATAACAATATAAAGAAGAGGGTTCCATCTTCATTTATCTTATTGGCAATGGTGTTGGCAATTGCTTCCTTCATTGGCTTTGGTGTAGTCAGGGCGCAATATGGAATCTCTGGAATTAAGGGAATGATTGCAAAACAAGTAGCTAGCTTGCCGTATAAATACATTGCCAACAATTATTGGAATTTGGATTATGCAATTAACACCGATCCAGATCAAATAAGGCATGGTTTTACCTATGGTATAGACATGTTCAATGGCCCATTGGGTTTGACAAAATTTCCAATGGCCATTAGGGGAATGATGGGCTGGGATAACGAGCTCAATTACAGTATTCAGAAGGTGGCCGGACTTAACACGATCAACTATTTGTGGGAAGCGTACAAGGATTTTGGACTTGCAGGCTGTTTTTTGGTCCCCTTTGTTGCCGCTTTTTTGATGGCCTATATGTACGAAATGATGAAAAGGCGAAATACACCCTTTTGGTGGATGCTTTATGCTATTTCTATCTTCTATGTGGGTTGGAGCTTTTTCATTACCGGATACAAGTTGGTGTTTTTGTGGTTATGGGTATATATAATAGCCCTGGCTTCCGGAATCTGTTCAAAAAAAATAAAATTGCTCAAATAGCATTGAAACGCAATTAGGGATCTTGTTTGATTTTGCGTAGTAAGATTTCCTTAATCGCCTTTTTCTCGTTTTGGCTCAACCCCAAAAACCACGTTGTAAGGCTGACCGAAGCGAAGGCTATTGTAGAAGAAAGGATGAAGTCTATCCAACCTTGCGGAAGATATTGTTTTGCTATCAATGGTGGTATGATAGCTATGGGTGTTATGAAGAAAATGGGTAGGATTGCATTTTTGAAATAGGTAAAAGCAGAAATGCCCACATTTTTTGCCATGAAAAATGCCCGCCATATAAGAACAACAGTATTAATCGCGATTTTAGAAACAAGAACTGCCGTGGCGTCAAAGCCCATTTTAAGTAAAAAGATACTTAAGGGTATTAGAAAAAAGGTGATGATTGTTTCGATAATGTAATAGTTTCTTACCTTGCCGGTTGCAAGAATTGACATCCATTGTGGGCCTGCAAGGCTATCCAACAGAATGAATATTAAAAGCAGTTGGATAAAGATGGTCGTATATGGAGGAACTTTAACAAGCCAAAGGTGTAATAAAAAATCAGTATTAAAAAAGACCGGTAGTACAAGAAGAAGTATCAAACAGTAGGAAAATTTGGAAACCCTGTTGATGAGAGTAGAAAGGGAGTCTATATGCCCGGCTGCATATTGTTTGATAATTTGTGGGTTTGCCGCTGTTTGAAAATTGGCAATGAACTGATTAATGGCATCGGCGACGCGGTTGGCGACACCCATGGCGGCGTTTAGAGTGACTCCATAAAATATGTTAAGGATGAAATTGACACCTTGTGATTTGCAAATGGATGTGAGGCCGCCGAAAGTGCACCAACCAGAGAACGCCACCATTTCTTTGAATAGGGCGGTGTTGCGCTCAAAGTGATACTTACTATGTTCTCTAAAATTTCGCCAGCAATACCAAACATAGGAACACTGGACTATGAATGTAACGAAGAGTGCAAAGGCGGCGTAGGCGATGAGTTTGTCAGAATGGACAATCGTAAGCAGATAGACGATAATCAGGCGCAGCATGGCATTAAAAATACTAATGCCAGCAATAAAGGACATTTTTTCGTGTGCGATGATTAGGCTGTTGTAGGGAATGGATATGACACTAAAGAGCATACTCCCAATGGCGAATTGGTATATGACCTTGGCTGCGAAGCAACGTTCTTCGGGGATGTTTAGAAAATGGTTTAGAAAATATAGACCGATGGTTTCAGAAATTATAAAAAAAACAACCGAGATAATCAAATGAATGTTGAGCGACGTTGAAAAGACTTTGGAAACTTTATGACTGTTGCCCTGTCCAAGTGTAAAATTAAGAAATCGTTGCGTAACGAGAGTCATTGACGCAATAACAAAAGAAAAGGAAAGCGTGATGCTGTTGACGATTTCAAAGACGCCAAAGTCAAGGACGCCCAAATACTTCAAAACAATTCTTGATGTGTATAGAGATACGATAAGCGTAATCGCCATACGCATATAAAGGAAAAGCGTGTTCTTTGCAATTCGCTTGTTTACTTGTGTTGACATAGGATTTTTCTTTGGAGGCCTATTTTTATCTTGAATAAATACAAGATGGCGAATCGTTTGTGTTTGCAAAGCAAAAGTTTAAAGCGTTCCCTTCGGGTTAATGCATTGCGATTAAATCTTATGAGCGTATTTTGGCATGTTTTTTGATTGATATATTCAAAAAATTTTTTTCGAGTGGTCGCAAAAGAATCGGGATTACTTGGATTAAAATAGTGATGAGCAAGTGAGGCGAGTATGATTCGCGAAAGGTCCGTATAAATCCATGATGAATAGGTATCCTTATTTATTCCATAAATGTCGCAAAGAGGGAGAGATTGAATAGATTGCTCAATATCGACAAGTATGGAACTGAAGTCTTTGCGCATAGAATGTGATAATGAACCGTCCGATATGCGGTAATGATAAAATGGTTTGGACAGGTACGAAATCTTTGGCCGCATACAGAGGGCTCTTAAGAAAAACAATTTGTCTTCGCCAAAAGAGATATTTGAACTGAAATAGAGGGAGTTCTTTTGAAGAAAAGATGAGTTGTAAAATTTACAACATACTCCGTTAAAGATTCCACAGTGTGCTGGATTTGTTTGTATGGTGTTCTTGATGAGTTCGTGGAGTTCCTTTTCCTTGAATTCAAGAACGTTATTGTCGTAAGCTTTGAATGAACGTTGTGATGTGGATGTGTTACGAAAAATTTCAAATATGGTGATGTCGGCCTGTTGATTTTGTGTATAAACATAGAGGGAGTTGAGCGCGTCCTCATCGAACCAGTCGTCAGAATCTAAAAATACGGTGTATTCACCGGAGGCTTCTTGAATTCCCAAATTACGAGCGTCGGAAACACCCTTGTGACATTGTTGTATGAATTTAATTCGAGAATCTGCGGTCGCATATTGTTTTGCGAGGTTAACGCAGGAAGCGTCGCTGTCTTGCTTTGGTGTAGAGCCATCGTCGATGATAATGATTTCTATATCGATAAGTGTTTGGCCTATGAGGCTTTCTATGCACTTCTTAAAAAAAGAATCGCTCGTGTTGTAGGTTGGAACGATGACAGTGACTTTTGGCATATGAATTTATTATGTAATTATGGAAATAATTTACAAAAAACTTTAAAAAAAAACGACGCAAATCAAAAATAAAAGGAATTATTACATCTTCTTTTGATGAAGCCTACTATATCGTTCCTGTTTTGGGTATGCTTTGCCCTAGTTTTGTATATTTGGGATATGGGAAAACTTCAAGGTGAAAGTTCTTTTTTTAGGCCCGGTCCGCCCGCAAAACCAGGCGAGGCCTATAAGCCCATTGTTGATTTTTTGCTCCGAGAAATAAAGGGCCGTTCGGTCATGGATCTTGGCGGGGGAGAGGGCGCCTATTCCCTGGAACTGTCCCGCGCAGGTTTTGATGTCGTAGTGGCGGACATCAATCCAGAATCCTTGAAAGTTGCAGCAGAAAATGGTTTAAACACCCGTGTTCTACAGCCGGGCGAATCCTTAGGAGAAGGGGTTGCCGATACGGTGATGCTGATAGAAGTTCTTGAACATGTTCCTGATCCCAAAGTCTTTTTGCAGTCCGCTATGGTGGCGTCCCGCAAGCGTGTGGTTTTTACGTTACCTTGTACCGAAGATTTCGATTCTCTGTTTAAGCTCGGATTGTCCTATGCTCATGTGGCGGTTTCTGACCATATGTGGCATTTCTCCCTTCAAGAAATGAAGCAGATGTTGGATTCTTTGGGGAAACCTTACACTCTTCGTGTGGGAGATTTCTTGTTTCCACATGTTTCTATGGCGCTGATGCGGGAACATTTCAGGGGTCCTTTGGGGTTTATGGCGACCCTTCCTGTACGGATAGCTAATCGTCTGGGCCAAGTTCCCAAGAGAATTCCGTCGCGTTTTTACGGATATATTGATGTTTCCTAAGGTTTTAGGGAGTCTTTTTTTCTAAATTAGCGACACAAATCGCGAGAGTGGCGGAATTGGCAGACGCGCCAGACTTAGGATCTGGTACCTCGGTGTGTGGGTTCGACTCCCACCCCTCGCAGAAATTTTAATCTACTAACGAATACCGGAGTCTATATGTCCGTTGAAATCAAAGAAACCAGCGCAACCCTGCGTACCCTCGAAGTCAATATCCCCCAGGAGGACCTGAAGGCTCCTTTCGAAAAGAAGCTGTCCCAGTACAAAAAGCAGGTGACGCTGAAGGGTTTCCGCCAGGGCCAGGTTCCCAAGGCCATGATTTTGAAGCAGTTCGGCGATTCCATCCGTCATGAGGTCGTGAACGAGACCGTGGATGCAGTCTTGAACGCCGAACTCAAGAAGGCGAACATCATCCCCGTAGGCCAGTTGAAGGTCGTGAAGTTCAACGACGACAAGGAATCCGCCATTACCATGACGGTAGAAGTGGAAATCGACCCTGAAATCGACATCAAGGGCTATGCCGACACGGGCGTGACCGTTCCTCAGACCGCAGTCCACGAAGAAGAAGTCCAGGCCGAATTCGACCACCTGATGAAGATGTGGAGCAAGGACGAACATGTGGACCGCGCAGCCCAGAAGGGCGACGTGGTGGTGGGCAACTACCTGGATGTGGTGATTGACGGCGAAAAGCAGGAACTACCCGAGAACCGCGAATTCCGTAGCCTTTTGGGCGAATCCGCCAGCCCCGGTTTTGACGAGGGCCTGACCGGTGCCAACGCCGGCGAAACCAAGGAAATCAACTTCAAGTACCCTGACGACCACAAGGACGAACGCTACCGCGGCAAGACCGCCCAGTTCAAGGTGGAAGTGACGGACGTGCGCCAGATTGTTCCGCCTACCCTGGACGAGGAATTCTGCCAGAAGGTGGGCGTCAAGGACGAAGCCGAGCTCAAGAGCAACATCGCCGAAAGCCTTGCCAACCAGAAGCAGGATGCCGCCAAGACCAAGGCCATCAACGAGGCCATCGACAAGCTTATCGAACAGAACCCGTTCGAGGTTCCCAATGCCCGCGTGGCAGACCTCATCAAGTGGTCCATCAACCGCAACGTGCAGGACCCGAAGGATGCGGTGGAACCCACCGAAGAACAGATGAAGACATTGGCCCCCGAAGCTATCCGCGAAATCAAGAAGCATCGCATTCTGGAATTTGTGGCCAACAAGGAAAAGATCCGCCCGGCACAGGCCCAGGTGGACGCTCGCCTGCAGGAAATGGCCAAGGCTTACCACATCGAATTTGACGACCTGAAGTCTCATTTCCGTCAGTCTGGCCGTATCAACCAGCTTCGTGAAGAACTCCGCTTCCAGATGGCTGCCGACTTTATCGTGGGTATTCGTCCGGCTGCCGAAGAATCCAAGTAAGAGGTAAACTGAATGATTATCCCTACCGTCATCGAGAACACGGGTCGTGGTGAACGCGCCTACGATATCTATTCGAGACTCCTCAAGGAACGCATCATTTTTTTGGGCACGCCCATCAACGACGAAGTGGCGAACAACGTCATGGCCCAGCTGATTTTCCTAGAATACGAGAATCCCGAAAAGGATATCACGCTGTACATCAACAGCCCCGGTGGCTATGTGTCGGCAGGGCTTGCCATTTATGATACCATGCAGCATGTGCGCCCGAACATCGCCACCATCTGCATTGGTAATTGTGCCTCTATGGCGGCGGTTCTCTTGGCTGCAGGTACCAAGGGCAAGCGCTATGCGCTTCCCCATTCCCGCATCATGCTGCACCAGCCTTCCGGTGCGGCCACGGGTCAATCTACCGACATCCAGATTACCGCCAAAGAAATTATCCGCACCAAGGATACCCTTGCCGAAATTGTGGCCAAGCACACCGGCAAGTCTATCGACGAAGTCCGCGAAAAGACGGATCGTGATTTCTATATGGGACCAGAAGAAGCAAAGGCTTTCGGCGTCATCGACGAAGTCTTTGTCCCGCGCAAAGAGGGAGTCTAAGATTCATGTACAGGAATGGGAAAAACCGCCCTGCGGTAACGTGTAGCTTTTGCGGAAAGTCCGCCGAGCAGGTGGACAAGATGATTGCCGGCGCAGGCGTGCATATTTGCAGCGACTGCGTTTCCATGTGCTACCGGATTATCGAAGAGGACAAGTCCCGTTCCTTGCAAGAAAAGCAGGCGGCAGAGGTTGCAAGCCAGAAACCCCTTCCGCACCCTTCTGAAATCAAGGCCCACCTGGACGATTTCGTTATCGGTCAGGAACAGGCGAAGATAGCCCTTTCGGTGGCGGTCTATAACCATTACAAACGCCTGCGTTACAAGCAGGCCCACCCGAACGGCGATACCGTGGAGGTGGAAAAGTCCAACCTGCTTCTGGTGGGTCCTACCGGATCGGGCAAGACTCTCTTGGCCCAGACCATGGCCCGCTTTCTGGACGTGCCCTTCACTATCGCCGACGCCACCGTGCTTACCGAAGCGGGCTACGTGGGCGAAGACGTAGATAGCATTATCGTGCGTCTGCTTCAGGCCGCGGACTACGACGTTTCCCGTGCCGAGCGTGGAATCATCTTCATCGACGAAATCGACAAGATTGCCCGCAAGACGGCGAACCCTTCCATCACTCGCGACGTGAGTGGCGAAGGCGTGCAGCAGGGCCTGCTGAAACTTTTGGAGGGAACCGTTGCCGCAGTGCCTCCCAAGGGTGGCCGCAAGCATCCGGAACAGCCCCTGGTGCAGGTGAACACCAAGAACATCCTGTTCATTTGCGGTGGCGCCTTCGAGACCCTGGACAAGATTATTTCCCAGCGGGTGAACAAGGGTGGCATGGGCTTTGGCGCCGACATCCGGAGCGAATCCGACAATTCCCTGAGTGAACTTTTCAAGCAACTGGAACCCGATGACCTGATCAAGTTTGGTCTTATTCCCGAAATCGTGGGCCGCTTGCCTATTGCGGTTGCTCTCGAAGAACTGGACGAGAAGGCCTTGCTGAACATCTTGACCCAGCCGAAAAACGCACTGGTCAAGCAGTTCAAGAGCCTCTTTGCCATGGACGGCATCGAGCTGGACTTTACCGACGAGGCCCTCAAAGAAATCGTCCGCGAAACCATGAGCCGAAAGACGGGTGCCCGCGGGCTCCGTTCCGTCATGGAAAAGTCCCTGCAGCAGGCTATGTTCGAAATGCCCGGTACAGGAGCCAAGAAGCTGGTGCTTACTGACGAAATTATCCGCAGGGGCTTGAACCCTCTGGCGGTTTCCGGGAAGAAATCCTCGAAAAAAGCCGGCAAGAACGTGGCGTAACGCCCGGTTTTGCTTGCTTTACTATTATTGAAATATGGCTTTTGATTTTTCTAAGGTATTCCCTCTTTTACCTTTGAGGGACGCTATTGTTTTTCCTTTTACGACCCGCCGTATTCTGGTGGGCCGCGATATTTCGCTCCGCGCTCTGGAATACGCCGAGGCCCACGATGGCGAAATTATTCTGGTGACCCAGAAGGATGTTGAGCAAGAAGAAATTTCCAACCCGCTTTTGGATTTGTACACGGTAGGCGTTGCCGCCCACGTGAGCAACGTGACGCCTTTCCCCAACGGCTGCGTGAAGGTGGTGCTGGAAGGTGAGCAGATTGTGGACCTACGTTCTGTCGTATTGAAAGACGGATTCTTGCATGTGACGGTATCCCCCCGGAAAGTTCCTGTTGGCAACAAGGACAAGACCGAAAGCTTTGGCGACGTGCTTTCCAACTTCAGGGATTATGCCGCCAAGCGGAACATTGCCGAAGGCATGGTAGATGCCTTCTTTGGCATGGACAGCCAGCTGAACGCCTTTTACGGGATTATCCCCTTCTTGCAGATTTCCTTGGCCGAAAAGCAGAACTTCTTGGAAGCGGAATCTCTGGACGACATGGCCGCAAAGTTGTTGGCTCTTATGTCCATCACCGACGACAACGAAAATGTGATGGTCAAGATCCAGCAGAGCGTTCGTCAGAAAATGGCCCAGCAGCAGAAGGAATGGTTCATTAGTGAACAGATCCGCCAGCTGCAAGACGAACTGAACGACGGTGAAAATTCCTCCTCGGAACCGGACCAACTGCTGAAGAAACTGAAGGCAAAGAATTTCTCCCCGGCCATCATGGAAAAGATGGAAGAGGAAATCGCCCGCATGCGCCTGATGCACCCCACCACGCCGGAATATGCGGTAGTGCGGAACTACATCGACTGGTTCCTCTCCATGCCCTATGGCGTTTACAGCGATACGGTGCTGAACCTGAAAAAGGTGAAGGCGGATCTGGATGCCAAGCATTTCGGGCTAGACAAGGTGAAGGACCGCATTCTGGAATACATCGCCGTGCTGAAATTGACGGGCACGGAACGTCGCGCCCCCATTCTTTGCCTGGTGGGCCCTCCCGGTGTTGGCAAGACCACCCTGGTGGAATCCATCGCCGCCTCCATGCAGCGGAACTTTGTGCGCATTACCTTGGGCGGCGTCCGTGACGAGGCCGAAATCCGCGGGCATCGCCGCACCTACATTGGCGCCATGCCTGGCCGTTTTATCCAGGCGCTTCGTCGGGCCAAATGCATGAACCCTGTGCTTTTGCTGGACGAAATCGACAAGATGGCCGCTGACTTCAGGGGCGACCCTGCCAGCGCCTTGCTGGAGGTTCTGGACCCGGAACAGAATCACGACTTTACGGACCACTTTATGGAAGTGGGCCTGGACCTTAGCCGTGTGCTGTTCATCGCTACCGCCAACTCCGAGGCCGAAATTCCCGACGCCCTGCGGGACCGTTTGGAAGTGGTGCGCCTGCCCGGCTATTACGCCCACGAAAAGAAGCAGATTGCAGCGAAGTTCCTGATTCCAAAAATCTGCGAGCGCTGCGGTGTTGCCCTGGACAAGGACATTTCTATTTCTGACGCTCTCATCGAAAAAGTCATTCGGGAATGGACCCGCGAGGCTGGCGTCCGTGAACTGGAACGCTCCCTGGAAAGTATCGTCCGACACCGGGCCAAAGAAATTGTCATGGGCAAGAAGCTCAAGAAGGACTTGACCGAAAAGCAGCTGCAGGAATACCTGGGCGTTCCTCGCTTTACCGAGAACCGCCTGCCTGCTCCTGGACATCACGGCGTGATTACGGGCCTTGCCTGGACCAGTGTAGGTGGCGAAATCCTCACGCTGGAATGCAAACTCCTTTCGGGCAAGGGCCACCTGTTGCTTACCGGAAAGCTGGGCGACGTGATGAAGGAATCCGCCCAGATTGCTTTGAGCCTTGTTCGTGAACGTTTGCAGCGGTTCGGCATTGACCCTGCCATCGTCAAGAAGACCGATATTCACATCCACGTGCCCGAGGGTGCCGTGCCCAAGGACGGCCCGTCGGCAGGTATCGCCCTCACGCTGTCCCTGCTTTCGGCCTTTACCCGCAGGCCCGTGTCGCCGGATATTGCCTTTACGGGCGAAGTCAGCCTTACGGGAGACCTGCTGCCTATCGGCGGACTCAACGAGAAGGCCTTAGCCGCCCAGGAAGCAGGTGTCAAGACGCTTTATCTGCCCGAAGGTAACAAGAAGGACGTGACGGAACTTCCGGCCCCTGCAAAGAAGGGCCTGAAAATCCACACGAAAAAGCACATCGACGAAATCATCAAGGAACTGTTCCCTAAGCCTAAAAAGTAAGGTTTTAGGACCTGCCGCCCTTGTCATGCCCGTCCCGGAACAGGTCCGGGATAAACTCCGGCGAGGATCCGTGTGCGATTTCTCACCCTTGTCATGCCCGCGCAGGCGGGCATCTCCTTTCTGAACTTTACTATATTCCCGAGTAGGAATCAATACACAAGGAGTTCTTATGAAAGCAGGAACCTTTTTAGTCGGTGCGATTGCCGGTGCTGCCGCCGCTGTCGCTTTATCCAAGAAGTTCATGGGCGGCAAGTGCGCCTGTTCTGAGGCGGCGGGTGCCGACGAAAATCCGGCCTTGAAAGAAGCCGAACAGGCTGTGGATACCCTCCGCGGTTCTGTAGATTGCCTGCGCAAGGAACTGAACAACCGCATTGAATCGGAACAGACCTACGCTGCCAAGTGCGAAGAACTCAAGGACCAGGTGGCCAAGCAGGGCGTGGAAATCGACAACCTGAAAAACATCATCGACGCCACCAACGCCCAGACCAAGAAACTCGAAGACGAGCTGGAGCAGAACAAGGCCGGCAAGTAGTTGCTTTTGAGCGCTGCCCGAGCAGTTAGGGTAACATGCACGTGTCATCCTGAGCGGAGCAACGAAGTTGCGAAGTCGAAGGATCCAGCGCAGAATAAGTAGGCGTCAGGAGAAATTCTCCTGGCGCTTTTTCAAAACGGTGCTATGAATATGACGGCGTTTTTGTGCATTGCGCCGTATTCAAACTGTATTCAAAATTATTTCTTTTGCAAAAAAGTGATAAAAAACTCATTTAATTGTTTAAAAACAAATTTTTGTATTGAAAGCTATTGACTTTCCCGCTATGGCTACATAGATTTAACAGTATGGAATCCATTTTAAGGTATCAAGACTTTTGAACTCCGTCATAGCTACCAGATGGAAAAAAGAGGGAATAGAATCTCATATATATATTCATACCTAGAACAAAGTGGGGGTATAAATTATGATGCTCCAGGTTATTTTGAAAATGAATATGAACTGGATGCATACTATACACAATATTTGCATAAAGAAGGATTGATAGATAAGTATGGAAATAAAAGGGAAATATTGATCATGAATCGCTTGCCGCTGATTTTTATAAATGGATGAAAGATCGTTATGAAGATAAGGGTAACTTTAATTTAGACCCAAACTGGGTCTGGAAGCAAAGTATATATCACGGCAGAGACTATGAGTAGATTTATAAACATATATTGCTTTTTCCTTGCGTTTTTTTTTGGGGGGTGCTTCCTTGTTGAAGATCTTTCCCCTGACCCGGCATGTGTAAATGTTGTTGACATTAATATTCCATATGATGTCGATTCTGCCTGGGCGACTGTCATATGCAATGATTCTATAGTTTTTTCAAATGAGAATGGCGAAATGTTTGGATACCCTGATTTAATTTGGGGTCGTAAAATAGAATATCGTAATAGAGAAGGTGGAACTTTGTTTTGGCTTAACGTTGGGGAGGACTATCCTCTATGGCAGGGAAAAGATGAGATAAATTGTAAACTAGATATGGACGTGTTTTGCGACAATAAAAAGTATCCTTTTGTTGAATATGAATGGACCTTCCATCAAAAAAACAGACATCTTTATTCGTTCAATCGTTGGTCAGAAGATATTGGGGTTTATAGTATCCCGATAAAGAATGATGTTTGTGGTAACAAAAATCGATACGCTGTGGAAATATTGACTCCTCGCGATTCAAATTGCGCAGATAAATGAAAAATTTATAAACAGCCGAGAATATTATTGGGTTTGTATTTTTTTTAACTAAATTTGGTAAGGAATGGGTTTGGCATAAAAACTGGTGGATGGAGTATTGAAATATGAAAAAAATGTTGACGCTTTTATTCCTATTGCCTTTCATCAGTGCATGCGCATATCTTGTCGAAGAATTTCTCATTGGTGCAGAATCTGATTTTGTTACTCGTATGTGCTGGAATAATTTTTATTGTTCAGCGGATGTTCCCGATGGGGATTCTGTTTATCTTGAATTGTATTCGGTGGACACTCTATTAGAAAATGATATTCCATCAGATTTTTACTCTCGATTGCCAACTGTTCGTCATGAATTTAGGGAACGATTGACCCTTCGGGTATATTTTTTTTGCAATGGAGGGTGGCATAATTTTGATTATAAATTCCAGAACAAGAAAGACAAATATACAAGAATTAGCATAGAAGAAATGCTCTCAGACTCGCTAAATTCTTCTGGCATCCAAGCATTTAGCACTGATTTGGTTGAAATTTGCCCAGAGTTGTCCAAGTACCGTGTGGATGTAGATTCTACACATCCTCCCGATTGCCCCCAATTTAATTAATCAAGATTTCTTTAAAAAAATGGCGAATCGTGGGTTTGGTATAAAGACTGGTGGAAGGATTATTAATAGTGAAAAGCTTTTATATTGCAAAAATATCAATGGTTCTGTTTATTTCGCTAGCGTGTTGTTGCTTTATGTGCTCTCCACAAGATTATCCAGAGTGTATGAATGGTTTTATATGTTTCGCTTACGCCCCTGATGGATCTGATTCAATAAAGGTAGATTTAATATACGAAGGGACTTTATTGGAAACGGAAACCCATCCTACAATTGTTGGTTTGCCGGAAAAAAACATTTTTTTAATAATCCGATAGAAATAAAAATATCCGTTTTTTGCAATGGAATATGGCTATCGGGAGAAAACATCGAAATATATATGAATGGGGGGATGATTAAGGATGTTGAATTTAATTTGCTAAAGAATCAAGGCGTAAATATATCTACAGAAGAACAGATTTTGGCTTGTCCTTATTTGTCAACATCAAGGGTTGTGGTAAGTGAAAAATCGGCTCGCTATTGCAACGAATGAAAAGTATGACCGTTTTTGAATCCTTTTTTTGACAAGAGGCGTGTCGACGCGATCCTTGGCGGCGAGGGGCTTAACATAGTCAAATATACTTATGACGATTTGGGTCTAGTCGTATTTTCAGCCTCTTCTTTGGTTTTAAATTGAACCCTGGAATAGAATGTACCAGTGGGAATGGAAGGCATGAGAAATTCTAATATCTAAAAGGTAACATCATTAACGTAATGAATTCCTCTTTTTTGTATTTTGCCATTTTGGGGGAATACCATTTCATTTAGGTTGAATTTTTTTATGTTTAGGGAAAGAGGCTTTTTTTTCTGGCTTTATAGATTCACTTATCCCAAGAAGTTTTTCTAATGCCAACGGCACTTGATTCCAATCGTCAATCCAAAGCAACCTTACACCTAAATTTGCAACAACGGCCTCTATAAGTGCTTTTTCCTGATTACTTTTAGGCTTCTTATTAATCCACACATGATTTGTTGAAACACGTGGGACTCCAGTAGGCATATGATTGTTTCGATTGAAAGCCTCAATGTCTTCTACACGTTCTTTATGTATCCAAGATAACCATCTTCGCATATTTGGATCAGTTAAAGAAACTCCGACAAAAACTACGCGGGAATTTCTAATCACATTGGAAAACGATGCGGAACTCCACGAAAAAGTGGTATTCATTTGGTTCATATATTCTGATTCTAAAAAAAACAATTTTTCTTGATTATAAACCTTACTATTAACAACTTTGTCGTCTATAAATACAGGTAACAAACCATGACAATAATAAAAAGGTAGCCTGTTTTTATTCTTTTGAGAGATTGATGATGTAAAAAACTCCAAATATTGCTTTTCAACATGACCTTTTTTGCCACATTTTTCTTTGTGGATTAAATAACTTAGACAACCTTGAAGAATTGGTTCTCCATTAAAAGACAAAATAGCCAAAGGTTCTCTTTCTGTACATATTAATTTATTTAAAACTTCCGCTATTTTGAATGCATTTGTCCCTTTTAATAGATCTATTTTTTGTTCTACAACATTCCAAGTATCTTCACTAACCGAATTTGGATTTTTGAAAAAAAGGAAACGACAAAATGAATCCCATTCTTTTTTATTAAAATTTTTATTCAAATTTTCATAAAGAGTGTCCGACAAAAGTTTTACATAATTCGCATAATCACACCTATCTATGGATTAACAAATACTTATCGTAGTTCGAATGATGAGTTAAAATTACTTTGGAACCGAGTTCGCAATTACGAAGACTCAATCCAAGAGGTCTTGGATAAAAATGATATGTCGGCAAAATTAGAAGATTTTGATTTTCAATACAATCACGATGATGAAATTGTACTTTGCCTTAATTATGATGGATTATACGGTATAAATAACATCAATGCATTTCTACAAGGAAAAAATAGAAATGCAACTGTTAGAATAGGGGTTAATACATATAAAGTTGGAGATCCTATTCTTTTTAACGAATCCAATCGTTTTGCTCCTCTCATATATAACAATATGAAAGGTCGAATAGTAAAATTGTGGGAAAAAAAAGAAAACTATTTTTTTGATATTAGTCTTGAAATTGCAATAGACCAAATCAGTGCAAGAGGATATGATTTTGAATTGCTCTCGACACCAGAAGAAACGACATCAACAATAAGAATTAGAGTGCCAAAATATCGTAGTACTGATAATGATAATGAACGCCTAGAGGATATGGTTCCATTTCAGGTGGCTTATGCGATATCAATCCACAAAGCTCAGGGATTAGAATATGATTCTGTAAAAATTGTTATATCGAATGAAGTGGATGAAAAGATAACGCACAATATTTTCTATACGGCTATTACGCGTGCTAGAAAGAACTTAAAAATATATTGGTCTCCAGAAGTGGAAAATAGAGTTATAGAAAGCTTTAAACCGCAAAATAAAGCAAAAGATGTGGCGTTGTTAAAGTTGTTGTATGATTTATAGGATAAAGGGACAAATGCTGCCCTTTGTAAAATTTTCTTTTGTCCCTTGCCGGTTTTCCGAATATTAGAAACAATAAGGCCCGTCGCACCTCGCTATACAAAGGCGAGGTCGGAAGCCCATATAAAGGGCTTTTTCTGGGAATATGAAGGATTTTTGACTGCAAAAGTAGGAAAAACGGACAAAAAGTGCTAAAAATGGTTGGAAAAGCGGATAAAATTAGTTATTTTAAGGTTGGATAAACGGGAAAACCTATGATTCAACGCAAAATAGACAACTATTTGGTCGATTTCTATGCCAAGCATAGGAAGGCGCTGCTCGTTACGGGAGCAAGGCAAATCGGCAAGACCAGCTCGATCCGGGAATTCGGTAAAAAGCATTTCAGACATTTTGTTGAAATCAATTTCCTGGAGTCCCCTGCCGCCAAGGCAATCTTTGAGGGCGCAGGCACTTCCGACATTCTGCTCCGTCTGTCGGCATACACCGAAACGAAGCTGGTCAAGAACGAGACCTTGATTTTCTTGGACGAAGTTCAGGAATGTCCGAATGCGGTAACGGCAATCAAGTTCCTTGTCGAGGAAGGCTCATATCGTTATGTCATGAGCGGTTCGCTTCTTGGGGTGGAACTCAAGGACATTCGTTCCCTGCCGGTCGGTTTTTTGAGCATCAAGGAAATGTTCCCCCTGGACTTGGAAGAATTTACGGATGCGGTAGGCGTGCAGCCGGAAGTCCTGGAATCTATTCGCTTCGCTTTCACAAACAAGACCGCAGTGGATGCGCTTGTCCACGAAAAAATGATGGCAATCTTTCGCCTGTACATGGTTGTTGGCGGAATGCCCGCCGCGGTCGCGGAGTATCTTGAATCGAACAACATCCAAAATGTCGTAGAAATTCAGCAAAGCATTATCGAACTGTACAAGAAGGATATCGCCAAATACGACCCCAAGAACAAACTCTATCTGAACGAAATTTTTGACTTGATTCCGCCGGAACTGAACAACCAGAACAAGAGATTCATCTTGAAAAAATTGAACGAGAATCTCAAGTTCTCGCATTACGAGAATTCCTTTATCTGGTTAAAGGAAGCGGGCGTGGCACTCCCCGTTTATAACGTGGATGAGCCCAAAATACCGCTGCTGCTTTCGCGTTCGCGGAGCTTGTTCAAGTTGTTCCTGAATGATGTCGGACTGCTCACCTGTCAATATGCAAACGGAATCCAGCTGAAAATTTTGAACGGAGACCCCGATATCAATTTCGGTTCTGTTTATGAAAATGTCGCCGCGACCGAACTCAGGGCGCACGGCTTTGATCTTTATTATTTCAACAGCAAGAAACAGGGCGAACTGGATTTTGTCATTGAACAGAACGGGAACGTACTCCCCATAGAAATTAAGTCGGGCAAGGATTACAAGCGGCACAACGCACTGAAGAATGTTTTGGAGACGCCCAACTACGCAATTAAGCAGGCGGTGGTATTTTGCAACGACAACGTCCGTGCGAAAGACAGCATTCTATACTGCCCCATTTACATGCTCATGTTCTTGAACAATGGAAAGATAGACTTGGGTACATACAGGATAGATTTGAGCGGCTTGGATAATAGCGCAAGGCGTGGTGCAAAGAGTGACCGCCGGAGACTTGGGAAAAGATGAAATTAGACGTTTTAGATTTGTTTGAGAATGCTTGAAAAATATAAATGGCGAATTGGAGGTGTAGTAAATGGCAGGCGAAAAAACATTGTGAAGCGCGTAGGTCTGATAAAGGCGATCACTGGGAGGTGCGTGATAAGTATTCCCAGCCTTTTTTCTATATTTCCACGCGTTTAAGGCCGTGCCTTAAGAACCATTTGACACAAGAAAAGGAACGCTATGCCAGCTTTTGATCCGAATGCGAAAAAGATGCTGATTTCGGGAAACGAGGCCATCTCGCTTTCCATGCGCCACTGCAACGTGCAGTTTGCCGCAGGCTACCCGGGAACCCCCTCTACCGAAATCCTCGAGGACTATTCTGAACTCGGCGGGTATGCCCAGTGGGCCCCGAACGAGAAGGTCGCCGCCGAAGTGGCCCTGGGTGCAGCCTTTGGCCATGCCCGCAGCGTGGTCACCATGAAGATGGTAGGCCTTAACGTGGCAAGCGACGTGCTCTACACCGCGACCTACACGGGCGTGGATGGCGGCATGGTTTGGATTGTTGCCGATGACCCGGGCCAGGGCAGTTCCCAGAACGAACAGGATACCCGCAACCACGCGAAGGCATCCGTTTGCCCGATGTTCGAACCCTCCAACTCCCAGGAAGCCTACGACTTCTTCCGCATAGCCATGCAGACCAGCGAAAAGTTCAAGATTCCGGTCATTCTCCGCATGACGACCCGCGTGGACCACTCCAAGTCCATCGTCGTGCCGAAGGAAGAACTCCCGGCGATGGTGCCGAACTTTGAACGCAATATCGCCCAGCACGTGATGGTGCCTGGCTTCTCCAAGCCCGCGGGCCGCAAGCTCCGTGCCAAGATGGACGAGATGGAAGCCTGGAACGTGGCCGAAGGTCCGAACAAGGTGGAAATGCGCAGCGCCGACATGGGCATCATCGTGAGCGGCATCAGTTACCACCATGTGCGTGAAGCCGCCCCGGAAGCAAGCATCCTCAAGCTCGGCATGACCTACCCGCTGCCGATGCAGCTCATCAAGGATTTCGCCAAGAAGTTCGAAGGCAAGCGCCTCATGGTCATCGAAGAGAACGACCCGTGGCTCGCCGAGAACATCAAGGCCGCGGGCATCCAGTGCGAAAGCAAGTTCGACCCGATTTTCCGCTTCGGCGAACTGGACGTGAACCGCGTGCGCCGCATTATCGCGGGCGACAGGAATCCGGACCCGGTTCCGGTGAAGGGCAAGCCGCCTATGCTCTGCCCGGGCTGCCCGCACCGCAGCTCCTTCGCGGTTCTCAAGGAACTCGACTGCATCGTCTCTGGCGACATCGGCTGCTACACGCTGGCAGCCCTCCCGCCCATCAGCGCGATGGACTACATGATTGACATGGGTGCCGCTATCGGCATGGGTATTGGCCTCCGTAACGTGCTTCCGCGCGAACAGGCCAAGAAGGTCGTCTCCGTGATCGGCGACTCCACCTTCGTGCACAGCGGCATCACGGGCCTCGTGGAAGCGGGCTACAACCGCCCCGAAACGGGCCATGTGGTCATCATTTTGGACAACAGCATCACCGCCATGACGGGCCAGCAGGAGCACCCGGGTACGGGCCGCCACTTGGACCACAGCCCGGCCTACAAGCTGGACTACGGCGCCATCGCTAAGACCGCCGGTTTCGACAACGTCTATGAAGTGAACCAGGTCAAGGAACCCGAGGAATTCAAGCGCCTCGTCAAAGAAGCCCTCGAGAAGGACGAACTCACGCTCATCGTGGCGAAGAGCCCCTGCATTCTCGCCCTCAAGAGCATTCTCGCCTGGGACAAGGCCAACAAGGAAAAGGCGGAAAAGGCTCTCGCCGAGTCCGAAGCCGCCGCCAAGAAGAACGGCAACTTTTAAGGAGAAGTTTTTATGAGCGTAGTTAACGTGAAATTTGCCGGCCTCGGTGGCACAGGCGTTATCAAGGCGAGCGACGTGATGGCGGAACTCGTGTTCGAACAGGGTTACGACGTGAAGAAGGCCGAAGTGCACGGCATGAGCCAGCGCGGCGGTTCCATCGCAAGCGACGTCCGCTTCGCGAAGGGCGAAGAGGTGCAGTCCCCGATGATCCCGACGGGCGAAGCCGACTACCTGGTGGTATTCGACGAGACGCAGGTCGTGGTGAACGAGGCTTTCCTCAAGCAGGGCGGCGTGCTCCTCACTCCGGCCGACATCGATGTCTCGAAGCTCGAGAACGTGAAGGCCCTGAACGTCGCGATGCTCGGCAAGCTCAGCAAGCATTTCGACTTCACCGTGGACCAGTGGACGGTCGCCTTGAACAAGCTCTTCGCCGAAAAGTTCCACGAAGGGAACAAGAAGGCGTTCATGCTTGGCCGCGAAGGATAATCCCCGTCGAAGGATCTAAAGGTATTTTACGCATTGTCACCCCGGACTCGTTCCGGGGTTGATTTTTTGGATTGAGTCGAATGGCGTTTTCGGCTGTTTTATGTACAATTAGTCCGTTTTTGACCCTCAAATATTTGTAACTTGTAATCATGGCACGATTTTTGCAGTACATAATGGGAGGCGTGTTGTTCCGGGGTGTGCCCGGACCGCGTTCCGCTGTCGTGCTTTTGGCGCTGTGTGCGGCCCTGTTTGCCGGATGCGAAGAAATCGAGGAAGAGAAGCCCTGGATTCACGTGGAGCGCCCGCAGATGCTGTTTACCGATACCACGCTCCTGGACTGCTACGACAAGGACATCCTTTCGTGGAAACTGAAGACGGCGTATCTGGAACGCTGGTCCGACAAGGAGGTGGTGTTCATGCGTCCGGTGCTGGTGGATATCTACGATTCCGTCGGCGAGCGCGTTGCGTTCCTGCGTGCGGACTCGGGCCGCATGGACATGAAGTTCACTTATGTGTATGCCTACGGGCATGTGTATGCATTGACCCCGAAGGGGGCGTCGGTACGCGCGGATTCGCTCATGTGGAACAAGCGCGACGACAAGGTGCATACCGACAGTTACGTGCGTGTCGTCTCCGAAGATGGCGACGTGCTGCAGGGCAAGGGATTCGTGAGCGATGCGCGCATGGACAACTGGCGTATTCTCTCGAACGTGACGGGCATATTCCAGGATGCGGCGAAGCGCATGAAGGAAGAAGACAAGAAGCAGGCGGAGGAACTCGAGAAGAAGCCCGAGCCGGCACCGGCGCCCGTCCCGCACAGGCCGCCCACGTCTGCGGTTCAACCTGCTCCGGCCGCGCAGCCTTTGCAGAACAAGGCTCCCGCCCCGGCGCCGAACGGAGCCGCGAAAAACGCACCTTCGCAGGGACCGAACGGGAAGAATATCGATAAAGATGTTCCCGGTCTGGAAGACCCCGAGGAACTTGAACGTCGGCGTCAGGAGAGAAAGAGACGACGGGCTTTGAGAAGGGAAGGCAAGCTCGATGACGATATGCTTGAGAGTAGTGCCTCGGAAGCTTCGCAGAATGAGCCTGCATCTGAATCGCGCCCGCGCGCAAAGAGGCGCGAATGATGCGGCGGTGTTATTGCCCGCGTATGCTCGCGGTTCTTCTCGTGCTTATGCTCGCATTTTCGGGGGCAGCCTTCGCGCAGACGTCCCCGCTTATCATGAAGCATGCGGACAGCCTCGCGGTCGCCCGCAAGCGCGGCAACCTGCTGTTGCATGGTCGCGTGCTGTTCGTGCACGATAGCGTCCGGTTCCGCACTCAGCATGCCACCTGGAACAAGGATGCCGAAGTGGTGCAGTGCAGCGGTGGTTTCTTGTTTACGCACCCGTCGGGCTTTATCCAGGCCGAAAACGGCACCTACCGCAAAAAGCAGAACATTGCCATCGCGAACGGGAATGTCGTTGCGGGCGATTCCGCGAGTTCGTACAAGTTTACGGGCGACTATCTGGAATACGACCGCGAAAACGAAATCTTGACGATGCCGCAGAAGCCCAAGCTGTACCAGTACGAGAAGCACAAGGACAATACGGTCGATACGCTCACCATCGAGGCCAAGAAGATTATCTACAACAAGAAGTTTTCCTATGCCGAAGCGTACAAGGATGTGAAGGTTACCGAGAAGGACATGGTAGTCACTTGCGACACGGGCTACTT
>CACXMH010000033.1 GCA_902768715.1 Fibrobacter succinogenes
CCCGTGCTGGTGGAATGGCTCTTGTTGGCGAAGCCTTCTATGTGTGCTATGGCAAAAAGTGGAGAGAGGTTGATGATGTTGTGGAGGGCGTTTGCAACATCCCCGCCTGCACCAAGGCAAAGGAGGGCCGGCTTGTTTCTACAAAAACGGACAAGGTGATTTATGAATGCAAATCCGGTTCGTGGGTAGATAGAAACGGCATCGGTTTTTTGGACAGTGCATTTATCAGATGTTTTATGGACGCTCTTGTTCGGGATAGTGTAGAGACAGAAGATGACCTGCCTGCTTGTAAAGCCTCTAGGGAAGGGAATCTTGCTGTAGTGTCTGACCAGATAATGGCCTGTGTATCGAGAAAGTGGGAAAACATCAAGGATATTGTCGTTTCTGACGAAGATTTGCCTGATTGCGTCGAGGATGGCGAAAATATTTATGTTGCTGGAAAAATGGCTGCTTATGTTTGCAATGATGGAACATGGTTTTATGGAGACGAGCCTGTGGAACAGAAACCCGATTCCGCAGAATCGGCGATGTCGTCCTCTAGCATTGCAGAGGTTTTGTCCAGTTCGACGGTTTATGAAGACGATGGTGTGAAAGTCAGGGGAGTCTGCATTGCATCTGAAAAAGAAATCCAGAAGGGCGATTCCGTGACCTTGTCTTTCCATAATATGGGAGGAACTCCCCATACTTATGCGTGGATCTTGCCAGAAAATTCGGTGTATGAAGATAGCAATGCCTCCTCGCCAACAATCAGTTTCAGTCGCGGTGGCTTTTACAATGTGAAATTGGTTATTAACGAGGGCATGGGGTCGGAGAGCGATACCATCAGTTGTTCCGGGATTAAGGTCGTGGGTATTCCTGTACAGGGGTGCATTTGCCGTACCGATGTGGATGCTTTGATAATCCGGAATGGTCGACCTGTACAGGCAGAGTGGTCTGTTGAAGGTTGTGCCGGAGAGCCCCCCTTTACATACGAATGGGGAGACGGGGCTTCGGGTGAAGAAAGCTTCGCAACAGGGGAAACAACTTCGCCAGGCTTGTATGCGCCCAGTGTGACGGTGTACAATAGCGATGGAGAATCCATGAGTCCTATATGTACCTCTGTAGCTGTATCAGAAGCGCCCAAGGCGAGCTGCAGTATCGGGAAATCTACCAGCGGTTATAATTTTTCTGTAAGTGATATTTCTGGCATATCTGAACAAATTGGTTCCGTAACCATGACCCTAAAATCTGCTGCAGATAATGTAGAGACCCCTGTGACCCTAACTGCTTATTACGATGATTGGTATGGTAGCTATAGATGGTCAGGCACAAGTAAAACGATTTCTCTGAGTGGTTTGTCTGTCCCTTATTCTGCGTATGCGCTAGTTTTTGAAGGCGATACCGTCTGTATGGCGACAAGGGCTACCTGTGGCGCCCTGAGCCAAAATGCCTACGTAGGAGAATCGGTGTCCTGGAGTTTTAAGGTTGGTGATAGCGTTTCTTCGGCAAATACATACCGGTGGGTATTTACCGATGAAAACGATGAACTGTTGGCGACTAGTACGTTGGCGAGGCCCAGCGTTACCCTGAATAAAGAGGGAAAGGTAAAGGCTACTCTGGTTGTAGATGAGGGACGGGCTTCAGAAAATACAATGAAGTGTTCTGATGTTAATGTGATGGAGGAGGGAAGCTACATAGCCATAGAGAATTTGTATGATTACAGTGGCAGGGAAATTACCTCTGGGAACTACGTTGTCAATAGTTGTTCAGGCTCTTATGGTAGCGGGACAACATGGTATATATATACATCGCCCACGGAAGTGGCTACCTGGATTAGTTCTAGTGTGTCTGTAGAATCTGATTGGGGCAATGGTGGAATGCTGTATGTGACGTACCCGGTTTATATTTCCATTCCGGAAGGCGAATCTTTAATCGTGTCCGATTGCTGGTAGGGAGGGGAGATGAACCAATCGTTCTTGACAAGAAGTCTTTTCTTCGGCATAGTCCCGTCCTTACTTTTTTTCGCTTCTTGTGGTGAAGATGAATCTGTGAACAGGGTGCAGGAGGTGAACTGGAATCTTGAAATTCCTGATAGTGTGTTGGGGTCGGATTCCCTTTATTCGTGGTATATGGAGCAACTATCAAGGAATAGGGCCGGGATAAGCAGTTCTGTTTTGGCGATGAGCAGCTCCAGTATTGAAAACGAAAGCGGCTCTTCGGATTCCGGTGTCTCTAGCGATAGCTTGATTGATGACGAAGAAAAAGACTCTAAAGTCCATTTGCTGCCGCCTGCAGGTTTTTATAACGAGTTGACGATTCCTGTGCCCGAAGCGATAAATGGAGGCAAGATTTACTGTTCGTTTGATGGATCTACAAACTATTCGGAAGAGTTTACAGAACCCGTTTCATTGACC
Organism: Fibrobacter succinogenes; assembly: GCA_902768715.1. Classification (GTDB taxonomy): domain Bacteria; phylum Fibrobacterota; class Fibrobacteria; order Fibrobacterales; family Fibrobacteraceae; genus Fibrobacter; species Fibrobacter succinogenes_L. The sequence goes on from CACXMH010000033.1 coordinate 2,394, forward strand.
CAGAACACGCCGGTACGTTGTGCGGAAATAGTGGATGGCGAAATAGTCCGGGAATCCAGCCATACCTTCTTTATCAACGAGACGGTCAATATGCCGGTGGTGGCTATAAGCATTGACCCGCACGACATGTTTGATCCGCGGACCGGTTACTACAGTCAGGGAGTTTCCAGTTGTGAAGAGCCATGCTTCGAGGCTAATTACTGGAAAGATATCGAACTGCCGGTACATGTAGAGTTCTTTGAAAAAGGCAGTAAGAGTGTCAAGAAAGACTGGCAGATTGACGCAGGACTTTCCATCATAGGCCAGTGGAGCCGTTACCGAGCAAAGAAATCCGTGGCTATCAAGATGAAAAGTGAATACCAGGATGGCCGTTTGAAATATCCCCTGTTCAAGACCAGGCCGGAGGCGAACAAGTTCAAGGCTTTTAACCTCCGTAATGGCGGTAACCGTTTTGTAGGGGATTATATCGAAGACCCGATGCTCACGAGCCTTATGGAAGGTAGTGGCATTGATTATCAGCGTAGCCGCCAAGTGGTGGTCTATTACAATGGCTCTTTCCATGGCATTTACGATATGCGTGAACGCTTGAATGAGCATTTCATTGAAACAAATTACGGCATTGATTCCAAGCAGGTGGACATGGTAAAGCATGTCAAGACAGATGTTACGGCTAGCGGCGGAACTGCAGATGCCTATTTGAATTTGCTGTATAATATCCACACATCCAATTTTAGTGGAACAAATAATTCTGCGTATTCTCAGATAAAAACCATGATGGATGTGGGAAATTACGCCGACTATATGGCCGCCGAGATATACATTCACAATGGAGACTGGCCCGACAACAACGTGCGTGCCTGGCGTACCGCAGATCAGCCCTTCAAGTTCCCCATTTTTGACGTGGATCATGGCTTTGGTTGGGACTGGGCCGTTCCAGGGTTCTATAGCTATACGAATATGTTCCGGTGGATTGAGCAGGGTGGGACCAATGGTTGCTTCGGCCAGGGCTGTTTTGCTGAAATCTATATCAAGCTCATCCAGAACCCTGATTTCAAACGGTTGTTTATTAACCACTCGGCGGTAATGCTGGATTACTACTTGACTTATGACAGGGTGGTGGCTGCAACGAACGCCATGACCGCATCAATCGGGGCTGCAGAAATGCAGCGTGACCAGCGGCTTTATCCTCGGACAGAACATTCCTTTGATGCCACTGGCGCAACTTTGATTTCTTACGCATTAACCAGAACTGCAACGGTCCGTAACGAATACCGCACGGAATTTGATTTGGGCAGTGATATTAGCGTCACTATCGCGTCGCAGGGTAGCGGCAAGGTTCTTGTAGATGGAATGACGCTCCCCAGTACGAACTATACCGGCATGTTCTTTGAAGGGAACGATATGCTGTTGGAAGCAGTACCTTCGGGAACGGCGGTGTTTAAGGGCTGGACCGATGGCGTCAAGGCAAACCCGCGCTTGGTTTCTCCAGAAGATGGCGACGAGTTTACCGCCATATTCCAGTAAACGTCATGGCGTGCTCTTTTTCCCTCGTCATCCTCGCTCCTTTTTCTTCGTCATCCTCGCGACCTGTGGTGAGCGAAGTCGAATCAAGGCGAGGATCTATGTACAGTATTGATAATAGATGTTCGCCTGCGCGAACATGACGAGGATGGACTTACTCTTCGGCTCCATAGACGACGGGGCCTTCGTCATCTTGGGATGTTTCGTTATTCTCTGGAGTAGAGGGCTCGGCAGGGTTTTCCTGAGAGGTTTCTTCTTTGTCATCCTCGCGTAGGCGAGGATCCGCTGTCGGTTGCGATTGTTCCACAGGTAGTTCAGCGGACGGTGCGGGTTCCTGCGGCTGCTCCGTGGTTGGCTGTACCTGTTGCGGCTGCTCTGTCGGGGCAGTACCTGCCGGGGTGTCGTCGTCCTTGTCGCCGAAGGGGTCCTCTTGCACTTCGCTCAGGTCTTCCCGGCCTTCCAGCATGGCCATCAGGTCGTCTTCGGTTACGTCCCGGCCACGGCTGGCCCATAAAAGGGCCTCGCGCATCACGGCAGCGATGTCGCCCACGCTCCCGGCCTGGGAGCGTGCCGTGGCCTCCCGCCGGATTTCTTCTACAAGGCCGGGCTTTACGTCCGGGTCCTTGGAGAGGAATACCGTCTCGTGGGCCATTTCTTCGGCGTATTCTTCGTTGTTCTTTTTACGGTAAATCCAGATGGGACCAAAGAGTTCGCTCTGGCGGAACACCAGCTCGTCGGTCTTGATCATCTCCAGCAGGGCCATAAAAGTCACCGCCGCCACGATGGGGTGGCTGTCGTTGTCCAGCAGGTCTTCGAAGAGGGCACGGCCATGGACGTTCAGGTAGTTGTTGATGGCCTGCTGACGGTCCTGGATGGTCACGTAGTCCAGTTCGATGTGGTGGATGGTCTCTGAAATCTTTGTCTTTAAGCTTTTCTGGTAGGCCCGGAACAGCTGCCATATATTGGCATCGGCCAGGGTCTCGTCGTCGTTCTGGGTCTTTTCCAGGCGGCCACGGCTGTAGGTGCCGTAGTTTTCGCTTTCCATCTCTTGGAGGCCGCCTGCCACCTGCTTGTAACGCTGGTATTCCAGCATTTCCCGCATGAGTTGTTCGCGGTCTTCGTTGTACTCTTCGATGATGGCCGGGTCACGTTCTTCGGCAGGCAACAGTTCCTGGACCTTCAGGGCCATGAGGCGGCTTGCCATGTACAGAAAATCACCCGCCTTGGAAAGGTCGGTAACCCCAATTTTGTTGACCCACATCAAAAAATCGTCGGCAATTTCGGCAATAGGAATCTGGTCCAGGGACATTTCCTTTTTCTGGACCAGGTACAGAAGCAAATCCATAGGGCCGTTGAAGGACCCGATGCGTACTTCGTAATCTTCCTGTTCTTCGATATCGGTCATTGTGAGATAATGTAGAAAAGAAGTCCAGTTATGAGTTGTCAGTTGTCAGTTATGAGAGGTCAGTAGTGGAATATGAAAAAATAAATCATTTTTTTTCGTCATCCTCACGAATGAGAGGATCCGCTTGCAGTTCTCTAGCGGATCCTCGCTTGCGCGAGGATGACTAGCTCAATCACTGGCCGAAGGCCTACTCCACCGTTACGCTCTTAGCCAAATTCCTCGGCTGGTCCACGTCGTTTCCACGGAGCACGGCGATGTGGTAGGCCAAAAGCTGCAGCGGCACGCAGGTCACAATGGGCATGAGCATGGGAATAGTCTTTGGCACCTTGATCAGGTGGTCCGCAAATTCATCCAGGGGCTTGCAGTCTTCGGTGGTGACGGCGATGACTCGGCCGCCGCGGGCCTTGATTTCACGCACGTTGCTGATGACCTTGTCGAACAGGGCGTCCTTGGGGGCGATGACCACCACCGGCATGTTCTCGTCGATGAGGGCGATGGGGCCGTGCTTCATTTCGGCGGCGGGGTAGCCCTCGGCGTGGATGTAGCTGATTTCCTTGAGCTTCAGGGCTCCTTCCATGGCCACGGGGTAGTTGAAGTGGCGGCCCAGGTACAAGAAGTTGTTGGCCTTCACGTACTGTTTCGCTATTTCGGCGATGGAGTCGGAGAGCTTCAAAGTCTCCTCTACCAGGGCAGGTAGCTCAGTAAGGGCGCGGGCGATGTCTGCGCCGGCTTCGAAAGAGAGCCTGCGCTGGCGGCCGAGCAAGAGGGCAATCATGGCAAGCACGGTCACCTGGCTGGTGAAAGCCTTGGTAGAGGCCACGCCAATTTCCGGACCTGCGTGCAGATAGACTCCGCCGTCGCTGGTGCGGGCGATGGTGGAACCTACGCCGTTACAGATGGCAAGGGCGGTAGCGCCTTTCTGCTGGGCTTCTTTCAATGCCGCAAGCGTGTCGGCAGTTTCGCCGGACTGGGAAATGGCAAGGACCAAGGTCCCCGGCTTGATGATGGGATTCCGGTAGCGGAACTCCGAGGCGTATTCCACCTCTACGGGAACGCCAGCCAAATCCTCTATCATGTATTCGCCGACCATGCCGGCGTAGTAGCTGGTGCCACAGGCGGTAATGATAATGCGGTTGATGTTTCTAAGTTCCTTGATGTTGGTGTCAAGGCCAGCCAGTTTGGCGTTCCCCTCGGCGATGAGCAGGCGGCCGCGCATGGTGTTCTTGAGCACTTCGGGCTGCTCAAAAATTTCTTTCAGCATGAAGTGGGCGAACCCGCCCTTGGCGATGGATTCGGCGTCAAAATCTACGTCCTGGATATCGCGGGTTACCTCGTGGCTGTTCATGTTCACGATGGAATATCCGCTCCGCTTGATTTCCACCACGTCGTTGTCGTCTAGATAAACCACCTTCTGGGTGTGGTTGATGATGGCGGAAACGTCGCTGGCTAAGAAAAATTCACCTTCGTTCCCGATACCGAGAATCAAGGGGCTTCCACGGCGGGCACCAATCAGGGTGTCGGGTTCGTCGCTGCATATCACCGCAAGGCCAAATGTGCCTTCGATGAGGGAGAGAGCCTTCAGCACAGCCTCTTTCAGGTTGCCGCTGTAGTTCTTGGCAATCAGGTGGGCCACTACTTCGGTATCCGTTTCGGACTTGAAGGTGACGCCCTTTTCGATAAGTTTTGCCTTGAGGCTTGCGTAGTTTTCGATAATGCCGTTGTGGACAATGGAAATTTTTCCGTCAAAACTCGTGTGGGGGTGGGCGTTTTGTTCGGTAGGAGCACCGTGGGTGGCCCAGCGGGTGTGGGCGATGCCGATGTTTCCCTGGACGGGGGTTTCCTTGAGCTTGGATTCCAGGGCGCTGATTTTGCCGGAGGCGCGGACGGTCTTGATTTTCCCGTGATCGATGAGGGATACACCCGAGCTGTCGTAGCCACGGTATTCCAGCTTTTTAAGGCCGCCTACGAGAACAGGAAGAGCTTCATTTTGACCGATATAGGCGACTATTCCGCACATAAGAATCCTTGAAAAATGTGTTTTCTGTATTGTTTGAACACTTACAAGCAAAATTTACTATTTTATGGCTGTCAATTCTAAAGAAGAGGACAACTTATGAATAAAAAAGTGATTGTTGCTGCAGGTGCTCTTGCCCTGCTCTTGACAGGTTGTGATCAGTTGTGCCAGGGCCCCAAGACCAAGACCGCTCTGGTCACCGAAAAAGATAAGTATAGCTATGCCCTGGGTGCCCATTTTGGAAACCAGGCCCAGTTCCAGCTGGTGGCACGTGATTCCATCGATTTGGATTTGGACCTCTTTATCCAGGCTTTTGTGGAACGCTACAAGCAGGATAGCGCCAAGTACCTGATGGCCGATTCTACCATTTTCCAGACCCTGACCGAACTTTCCCAGTCCCGTCAGGCCGAAAAGGCTCGTAAGGATAGCATCGCCGCTGCCGAAAACAAGGCTAAGGGCGAAGCTTTCTTGGCCCAGAACAAGACCGCCGAAGGCGTGGTGACCACCGAAAGTGGACTCCAGTACAAGGTGATTACCGAAGGTACTGGCGTAACTCCTTCCGATACCGACGTGGTGAAGGTTCATTACACCGGTACCCTTTTGGACGGCACCAAGTTCGACAGTTCCGTTGACCGTGGCGAACCTCTGGAGTTCCCCATCGGCGCCGTAATCCCCGGCTGGACCGAAATGCTCAAGCTCATGAAGGTGGGCGAGAAGGTCACCGCCTGGATTCCTAGCGACCTCGCATACGGCCCCCGCGGTCGTGGCCCGCAGATTCCCGGCAACAGCATGCTGATTTTCGAAATGGAACTGATTGACACCCACGCTCCGGGCGCACCTTCTAACGCCGTCGCCGCCGCCGAACCTGCTAAGGAAGAGGCTAAGGCAGAACCGGCTAAGGCCGAAGCCAAGCCCGCTGAAAAGGCTGCTCCTGCCGCAGCTCCCGCTGCTGCCAAGGCCGAGGCCAAGCCCGCTGCTGAAAAGGCTGCCCCGAAGGCCGCCGCTCCTGCTGCCAAGGCCGAAGCTAAGCCCGCTGCAGAAGCCCCGAAGGCCGCTGCTCCCGCCGCTGCTCCTGCTGCCAAGACCGAAGCCAAGCCCGCTGCTGCCGCACCCGCTGCCGCTCCTGCTGCTCAACCCGCCGCAGCTCCGGCTGCCGCTGCCCCGGCTGCTCAGCCTGCTGCTCCTGCCGCTGCACCCGCTGCTGCACAGTAATCGGCCTGTTTTGCAATTTGAAAGTCCCCTGCGTTTGCGGGGGATTTTTTTTCTCGCAAGGGTTGGAGGTTTGTAGCGGACCCTCGCCAGTTTATCCCGGAAGGAGGCTGCACGGAGCGAAGCCGAAGTGTTCCGGGACAAGGATGACGTTCCTCGAACCTCACATTCAACATCTCCCTAAATCCTAATAACTAAATTTCTGCTTATGGAAAAGCCCGCATACTTTCTTGGAGATGCCCACCTGGGAGTAGAACCTCCTGGGGCTGTTCCCTATAGAGAAAAACTATTGGTTGATCTTTTGCGCTCTTGGAAAGGTGCGGCAAGCCATGTGGTCATCTTGGGCGACCTGTTTGAATTCTGGTATGAATACCGCTACTATGTGAACAGGGAACATTTTCAATTGTTCCGAGCCCTTGCGGAGTTGGTTGAGTCCGGCGTCCAGGTGCACCTGTTACGGGGAAACCACGATTTTGCCTATGGAGATTACTTCCCGAAAAATCTAGGTGTGCAGGTATCGACAAATTTGAAGTTGGATATCCAGGGAAAAGCCTTCTTTTTTGTTCACGGCGACGGGGTGGCTCGCTCGGACCGGAGCTATCGCCTCTTTCGTAGAATATTGAACTGTCCACTTAATCAGTGGCTGTTCCGGCAAATCCACCCGGATTGGGGAATGGCGCTCGCCCGACTTGTGGGCCGCCGCAGCCGTAAGTTTGGCGCTGAACGCGAAATCAAGCTTGACGAATATCTGGCATGGGCGGAGCGAGCCTTAGAAAAAAACAGTTGCCAAGTTTGTATCCACGGACATCACCATGTTCCTGGCGTCTGGCCTGTTAGGTCTGGCCTGGTTGCTTCTCCCGGAGAGTGGATAAAAAAACTCACCTACCTCAGGTTCGAGGCAGGTGAGCTTTCTATTGAAGAATTCAAGAAATAGGGCTATTGCTGATTGCTCGCGTCGTTCGCACGATTTTCTGTGGACTTCATCAACTTCTTGCTGGAGTTTTCGCCCCAGATGGCGGCCACAAGGTCCGTGTTGGCAAACTTGTCCCAATAGTCATCTACCCAGCACCAGTGGTGCTTTTCGCCCTTGTCATCCACGATGACCCAATCTTTATGAACCGAGAAGGTCAGTTCCTTGGGCTGGGGCTTGTAGAACGAGTTGCCGGCGTCTTCGGGAGGATCGATGTAGATGGTCCACGACTTGCCTTCGGTCCGCTTGTAGAGGAACACATTGAACACAATCAGCACGGCAGTGATGATTATGGTCCACTTGTAGTTCTTCTTGGTCAGGAGAAATATGACCAGACCAAGCAGCAGCACGCTCACTGCCGCGAAGTTGTAGTGGATGGTGTAGAACGCCTTGAGTACGTCAATCATTTTTAGCCTTTCTTAGCCTTTTGCGCCGCGATAAGCGGGGCAACACTGAAGGTGAGTGTTTTGCCGTTCACCTTGCAGTCTGTGCGGAAGCTCTTGGTAGGGAGCGCAATCCCGTGAGAGGAAAGCGTGCCCATGAAAGACGCGTTGGCATGGCTTGCAATGGTACGGACATTGATGAAACCTTTTTTGCCGAAAGATAGCTTAAAGACCTTCTTGTTTGCGTCGTATTCCGCAATCATGGTGTCGTTCTTGACGGTTTCCATGGCGGTGCTGGTGCGCTTGTCAAAGATGATGGTTCCGCGGGAATCAATGGAAAGCATGGGAAGCCCGACCGAATTACGGCAGGCGATGGGTTCCCAGGCGCCCTTCTTCTTGGCAGGGGCCTTTCCGGTGAACACGATGCGTGAACCCTCCTTGGTCACGGTATAGGCTCCGGTGGCGATTTGGAATCCGACGGCATTCAAGGCGCCCTTGAAATACAGCAGGTAGCCGCTTCCGTTGGGCATAAAACGGTAAGACGTGGGCTTGAGGGTCTTGGAGGGGGTCACGGCAATGCGCTTGCCGGCCTTGTCCACTTCCAGGTCTGCAAAGGGCGTCTTGTCCAGTTTCAGTTCCTTGACGATTTCGCCGCTAAAGCGGACAAAACCGCGAATGTCCATCTTGATTACAAAGTTATCCATTTTTATTTACACCTCTTTTTTGTTGTTCCCCAGCATCCAACAAGTTAAAAATGTTGGTGGGTTCCGTCAAGAAACATAGTAAAAATTTCGGATTTGAGGACGTTTTTTAGGGATATGACGCTAATCTTGTAAGCAAAAATCAGTAGGAATTAGTCTGAAATTTGGCTTTGGATGATTTTTGTCAATGCGGCTCTAAATGAGTCTCCGTCTCGTTTCCAGACGGTTGCCCCCTGAAATTTTTGGGCAAAAATGTGTCCTCGGTCACTAAACTGACCTCTATCCAGTAATATTCCAACTTGGTCTATGGCAAGGCCTTTTTCCCCAGTATTTATAGAGTCTCCCGCCCGAACGAGGAACTTCGGATAGAGGACGCCGTACTTGTAAACAAGGGCATCGGCGATGCTTTTTACGGGGTCTATCAAGATGAGCTTGTTCTGTTTGGTACTGGCATTGTACGCCAGGATGGCGCCAGTTCCGCGTCCTGCGATAAATTTCGGCGTGGCTTCGTTTACCTGGGTGGCGCATTCCAAAATCTCTTTGGAATCGGGTGAAAAAGTCTTTTCTGACGGAGTTCCCTTGTTGTTGCCGGAACCCCGATAATTGAAACTGACCAGCGTAATTCCTGGAATGCTGTCCAGTTCGGCCAGGAACTGGGCGGCGTCCTCGTCGGCGTCGGGATAGTAGAGCAGTGTTGGCGCACTGGTTTCGCCCATCTTCCAGCCCTCGAGAACGGTTCCGTCTTGCAGGGAGCAGCTGATGCCTTGGGCGCGGCCCTCGATGGTGGCGCGGGCTTCTTTGTGGGGGATGGCCCTGGGGTAGGCGTTACGCCGTTCTGTCAGGGCGAGGTAGAACACCATGCTCACGTAAATGACGGCAAGAATCCCTGCAAGGCGCAGGATCCTGGAGAAGAATCCCTTGATAACCTTCATGGGTGAAATTTTAGAAAATGCGGGGCTTGTTTTTGACGGGAGGGGGGACTGCAGGTGCTAGAGCGGCCATTTCCTAACCTAAAATAGTGAAAATACCCCTTGCCGAAAGAGATTTTTTTTCTAACTTTGGGGGGCACATTGAGCTATGGTGTAATGGTAGCACAACAGATTCTGACTCTGTTTGTCTAGGTTCGAATCCTGGTAGCTCAACGAAGGTCCCGCTTTTTGGCGGGATTTTTTGTTTCCTGACTATGGGAAGGTCATTCCCCGACAATGAACTGGACATACAAGTCCAGCAAGCGCTGTCCCCACAGGTACATGACCGGAGCGGAAACAGCGAGGAAGGGTCCAAAGGGAATCTGGCCGGAACCGTCGGATTTCCCTTTCTTTTCCATAATCTTTGCCCAGGGAATCATGACGACAATACCAAGGAACGCCGCCAGAATCAGGGTTTCTACGGCGCCGTTTAGCCCCATCAAAGCCCCGTAGCCCGCCAGCAGTTTGACATCGCCAAAACCCATGGCTTCTTTTTTCAGGATTTTTGAAGCGGCAAATCCCAAAAACCAAAGCCCGCCGCCTGCTCCCAGCACTCCCAACAGACTCTCGAGGGGGGTGATACCTCCCGGAAACATGGAAAGCAGAAGACCTGCAACGATGCCTCCTACCGAAATAGAATCGGGAATTAGTTTGTATTGAATATCGATGGCGCACACGGGATACATGCCCAAGAGCAACCAGAACATGGCGAGAGAATCAACCCAATTGGCCACAGGCGCAGTGAGGGGCACTCCGTAATTTGCCGAAAAAAGGGCCAGGACTCCTAACAAGCCGCAAAGGGATTCTCCGATGGGGTAGATGACGCTGATGGGCTGTTTACAGCAGGCACTTTTACCCCGCAGCCAGAGCCAGCCAACGATGGGGAGGTTGTAGCGGATAGGAATCCTTTTTTTGCACAAGGGACAATGGGACGGCGGGTTTATAAGCGATATCCCACGAGGCATCCTATAGACAATCACATTATAAAAACTGCCTATGCAAGCTCCCAAGGCAAAAAAAAGAAACAAACCGTACCAAAGCGGAATATTTTCCATAAAATCTCCCAAAAATCAACGGGGCGCTATACCCCCCTTTTCATAAAAAAAGATAAATTTATATCGTGAAGAACGTATTATAGAGGATTAAATAATGCGGTTAAAGTCTTTATTTTTATTGTTTGGGCTAATCTTATGCATGACGTTCCTGGTGAACTGCTCCAGGGAGTCCTCCATCAAGGAAAATGTAAATCTGCGGAACAATCATTCCGTTGTGTTTGTTTATCGCGCCCCTTTTGAAAATCCTGACGCCTTTGCCGATTCCATTATCAACCTGCCCAATCCTGATTCTGTTATCGTAAACGATACTGTTACCGTCACTATCGGTGATACCGTCTATATGATGGGCTTTTTGCGCTACAATGCCGATAAGATTTACCTCTACCAGTGGGTTTTGGACAGCCTTGTGAAGGATACCACGGGTAAGGGCCAGGACAAAATGAAAAAAGCCCTGGTGACGGGTCGAAACGCCACCCCCCAATCTTGGGTTTATCACAAGCCGGGTGTCTATTCGCCTTTGTTTGTTGCTGTTGACGGAAACAACGCGACGGATACGGCGGGCAAGGACCAGTTCATTAGGGTGATCAATACACCTCCTTATTTGGGAGTTCCTAGGGACACTCTTTGGACCAAGGCCAAGAGTCCTGTCACATTCCCGATTCTGGCGTTGGACTCCTTTGGGTTAATCAAGTCGTTCAAGGTGGACCTGGATGCCGGAGGCAAGCGGAACCCCAAGGACTGGAAATACGAGAAAATTGAAACTTCGGATAGCCTGTTAGTCACGATTCCCTACGATTCTACCCTTACGGACAGCCTTGGAAACCAGAAGATTTACATTATCGTGACCGATGATGATAACAACACCACCAAGGATAGCGTCTATTTGCACTTTAACCAGCTGCCTACCATCAAGATTTTGGGGCCTGACGACCAGCAGAGGATAAGCGACACAGTAGAATCCTTCCGCTTGTTCTATGAAGGGCATGACAGGGATAACGAGGAACAATTGAGGTACTATGTCCGTGTGGCGGCAACCCCGGATAACCAGGAAGACGACTTGAATCTGTCCAATGTCTATGACCTGGTTTTGAAGAACAGTACCTCCACCAGCTTTGCCGTGATTGAGGATGGTGAGAATGCTTTGAAAAAGCTGGGCTATACGGGGCGTTATTTCTCTTGGGATGTTTGGGTGACCGATGGCTACGATACCGTGGTTGCCGAAAAAATCAAGATTGGCAAGAAGCAGCGTCCTCGGTTCTTCTACCTTGGCCCCAGTAAAGCTACGTGCGATTTTACGGGAACGGCAACCTACGAGGGCCTGAGCTCCCATAGGGGAATCAAGATTACTTTAGTCAGTACGACGGATTCAAGCAACATCTATACGGCAGAAACGGACGCAAAGGGTTCGTTTAGGGTGTCGGAACTGCCAGCCGGAACGTTTAAGTTGACAGCCACTGACGAAACGGGTCGTGGGTTTGTAAAGGTCTCTACGAGAACTCCCAATATCAATGCCGGCGACGAGAAGGAACTACCCCCCATCTTGTTGAAGGATCCAGCCCCTCCAAGCATCTATGGAGTCAAGGGAATACAGGATACTGTTTTCTCCCGCAATTTTGTCATTTCAGGAAAGTTCAGTGATTTCGGTTCGCAGGTCAAGACTGGCATTGCCGTTTTGGACAAGGATACCTGTAAATCTCAAAGCCAGGTGTGCTCGTTTACGGAGCTTAGCAACCATGCCTGGAGCGTTAATGTAAAGAGCGTTGCCGACGGCAACCATACGTTCAGGATTGCCGCCATTGACAGTGCCGGTTACCGCACGGACTCGGTATATACGTTTGCCGTGATCGCTACGAAAATGGTTATTTCCGTGAACGGTAATAGCTCGGCCATTACGTCGAAGGACGATACCCTTACGTTCGCTGCGGATATACAGCAGGCAAACCCGCCTGTCAAGAAGGTCTATTGGAAATACAGGCATAAGGATTCGACCAAATTCGTCTTGGTGGATTCATCAAGCGTGTCAAATGGCAAGGCTTCCATTAAGCTTGCTGCAACAAAGTTCAAGAAACCCTCCATCAAGTATGGTGACCAATATGAAATGCAGGCTGAATCCGACAATGGTAGCGGGTCTAACGTGGTCCGTTTCGTGTTCATCGATCGGGGACCCATGGTCATATTGCAGGCTCCGCCCATGGATACGGTCATCACGCCGAACGACACGGTCATGGTAAAGGCCTCGGTTCTAGGAAATAACATAGATGGTACGAATACCTACAAGGCGCTTTCCTGGAAATGTCTGGAAGGAAAGAATGCCAGCGCGAATTGCCTTTCGGGAGAAACCTTACAACAGAAAATCGTTTGGACAAAGCCTGACACTGTGCGTGTCATCCTGACGGTTACCAACAATGACGACGATACTGCGGCAGATACCCTGCGCATAATCGTGATTGCCGACCCGCCGACCATTACCGTAGATGAAGAAGCAGGAGTCATTACCAAGAAAACGAAATCGTCCCACACGTTTGATGTTTCGGCAAAGGACAAATATGGATATGTCAAGGAATTGGCATGGAAATGCGCCAATGACGCAGATTTTACAACAAAGACAATCGCCAATAGCAAGGACACTACGGTTTCGATGACCATTACGGGGCTTCCTGCAACGGAAATCTCTAACTATCGCTGCGTTGTTCGTGCCACCGACGACGATGGCCAGGTTGGTTACGATACCTTGTTGTTCAACATTATCAAGGATATCCCGGTTATTCGTTTGAACATCCACCGGAAGGATGTTACGATTAAGGACCAAGAACAGCTGAAATATTCTGTAACGAACCTTCTGGGTGGCCCTTATAGCGTGGCGGCTGCGTGTGGTTCGAATCTGAATGATGTATGGACTACGGGAAATCAGGGGTCGGACAGAATAGCAAAGATTCCTGAGTTTGCCGGGAATTACTATTGCGTCGTACGTGCCGAGGATAACGATGATGCTACCCTGTATTCCTTGGATACCGTAACCTATAGTGTATTCCTTGCGCCTCCGACAGTTGTCACTAGTGATTCCACCTACGGAACAATCAAGGATACCCTGGTGTTGTACGCCAACGCACAGGATTCTGCCGAAGCGAAACTTCCAGGAGGAATCGCCCTGTACGAGTGGGGGTGCGGCCCGAGAACGAATACCCATATCTTGGACGACCTGATGCAAAACGGCGGGGCGACCTATAGGGCGGTCCTTCCGGCTACACCTTATGAGAACTACCTCTGCATAGTCAGGGTTACCGATACCGACGGACTTACCGCAAAAGATACGGTTAGAATCACTGTTGACTTGGCACCGCCAACCGTGAAGGTCGCGCGAGATAGCGGCATGATACGGAATGGGTTTGATATTGTGCTGGGCGCGACAGCGTATGACAAGTACGAGGGCGAACGCGGCTACATCGTGAAACGGGAATGGAGCTGCGGAGCGAATTCTACGGCCATCAACAACAACTGGAAAACCGTTTCCTCTTACGATACGACATGGAGTGCTCCTGCGCAAACGGTAAATTATTTCTACTGCGTTGCCCGTGCGACCGACGACGATGGAAATGTGGCTGCCGACACGATGGTTCTAAAGTATTCCAATGTGGTTCCTGTGATTACCGTTGAGAGCGACCAGATGTATGTTGCTCAAGGAGACGTTATTTTTCTGAACGCTTCCATTAACAACGAGTGGGAAGGAATCAACTGGTATAGCTGGCAATGCTTCTATAGCGATACGCAGCAGCCGGTAGATAGCTTGCGATTGTTGGACTACTACCAGAATGGTAAACGCTTTTACGATTATCGCGAACATCTAAGTGAAGAAGGTCGCAACGTGTATTGTGTTGTTTCGGCAGAAGAACAGCTTACCCAGTATGTATATAGTGACACGACCAATGTAATTGTTCTGACACAAGAGAACCGCCCCGTTGCAAAAATTACCGCTGCCGATACCATATACCCCTGGAGCGGCGACGAAGCGCAGGAAGGTGAGGCCCTGTACTATTATACCCCTGAATGGGGAGGAACCCACTCTGAAAACGGGACTCTTGGTGATGACAACATGCATGGTTTCGAGTGGATGTTCTCCAATGTGGGGGGCGGGTTCTATGCCGGTAATACGGACGGTACCCTAGATACGGCCATAACGCAGTTCAATGACGCCATAAAAAGACCTGTGACAGAGGGCGAGTTTACCATTGGGCTTGTTTTCTGGGATAGTACCATGGCCGGTGCTACAGAGGCGTTCAAGAATCGTCATCAGGCAGACACCCTTTACCGTACGGTTCATGTCCGAAGGGCGTGGAAAAATATCGCTTCTGATACGGTTGTTGAGAAAACATCCTACCGTATATCGCCGGCCATAACGACCCTGGGAACCAAGCTGGCCTTGACCTATTTGGATAAGAATGGAAAGATTGCGACAAAGACATATAACGGGACCGCTTGGGGGGCTAACATCTCGTCGGCTAATATCTCGATTGCTGACCCCATCGCCACTATGCGAATGGCCAATAACGGAAGTGACCTCTATTTGGCTGTGCTCACGCAAACAGACAACATTTATGTTTATAAATCTGCTGGCGGAACGGACGCCTGGACTGCGGTTGGCTCAGCTATTACCGGGGCAAAGACCCTAAGCTTGAGCTGTCGCCCATCGACAGGACTTCCTGTGGTTGCCTATGTCAGAAATGACAAACCGCAATTCAGCTATATGAAAAACTCCAGTTGGGTTAGGGACAGTGTGTCTGGATACTCGGCTCGCGAGGTGGCGGCCACCTTTACCACAGTATCTAACTTGTTTGTTGTTGTGTTTACGGATAATTCAAGTAAATACAACGCGTACTACTCTATATACGACCCAAACATGAATTTCAAGAAGACTGGCTCTATCAATAAGGAAGTGGCCAACCTTACTGTGGCAACTGACGGGGATGTCATTTATCTGGGATACATGGACCGTAGCATGAGTGTCAAGGGCCCCCGTGTCCGAGTAGGCAATGTGACCATGAACGGAATTACATTGACAGGCAATGAAATCTTAAAGACGAATATGTACTTATCTAATATCATGATTGCCGCTCATGGCGGTAAGGCCTACGTTATCTTTGACGATGAGTTGGATTTTGCCTTCTGTCATGCCTTTGTTTATGATGGCACAGGGTGGAAATTCTATGGAGAAAACAAGCTTCCCTACTTTGAAGGCCCGTTCTATGCAAGCAATGGCTATAACTTGTATGGAGGCGCTCCGGAGATTGCGGTTGCATCAGATGGAATGGTTTATGTGTCTATGATGGCCCGTGCGGGATCGCCGGCCGCCGGAGTGACGCCCAGCCAGAATAACGGTCCTATCGTTATGAAAAATGTTTCGAAGAATTGGATTATAACCACCAAGCCCTAATATGATTGTTGAAATTGCTTCTATCTGCGATGCGGCTACAGCCAACGGTGTCGGCGGCCGCCTGAACATTCTCGGTTCTTTTGACAGGATTTTTTCTCAGTTCCCGCTGGTGATTCCCCAGTGTGCGGCGGCGTTCCGTATCCGTTACCAGCGGGCCGAGGCCGGAGTGCACAAGCTGGTGCTTTCCATCGAGGACGTGTGTGGACACCCCATTGTTCCGGGAATGGAATCAAACGTTTCTTTTGAGCCCGTGGCGAAGGGATTTGACACGGCGGCCATGAACCTGATTCTGAACATGCAGCGCTTGAAGATAGAGCGGCCCGACAAGTACATGATTCGCCTGATTATCGACGACGAAGAATACGTGGCCCTGCCCCTGTACGCCCTGGAAGTGCCCCACGGGAATGGGAACGCTCCTGACGGTGAAGTAAAGAACTAGCCCAAAGGCATGGTGGCAAGGCACAGGGAGCATTCTCCCTGGATGCCGAGGGGTGCCGGATCCAAGTCCGTCAATTGGACGTTTTCTATGCGGGTCTCGAGAAGGGGCCTGCGTAGTGTTCCTTCGAAAAAGTCGCCACCGAAGCATTTGAAAAAGGCCTCTTTGCGACACCAGAGGGCGTAAAAAAGCCTGATGGCGGCACTTTCGCCTTCGGTCTGTTCAATCTGGTGGATTCTCTTAACTTCTTCGTCGGAATAGAAACGGTCCGCAAGTTTGAGACGGTTCCTGGAATGGAATTCCAGGTCTATGCCGACGCGGCATTCCCTGGAATAGGCCAAGACGCACACGTCCTTGGAGTGAGTCCAGTTGGCATCGACGGAAAGTTCCGGAAATTCGGGTCGCGTGGAACCGGGCCTGGTTTTTAGGTCCTGTGCGGTAATGGGACAGCCGAGAGCCAGGGAGAGCTTTTCGAAAATATGCTCCCTGTGATTGGCCTTCGGGACAACAGCCAGATAGACCGTACCGTTCAGCGTAGAAACTGTTTGCCACTCGCCTTCCATAGCCCAAAGATAATTTTCTAGTTTAGGGGCATGATTCCTTTCCGCCTGAAAACCTGCCTTGCCGCCGCCGTTCTGTTGATGGCCTGCGGAGATATTAACGAAGGCTGGGAGGTGGATGGCGGCGGCTACCTGAAGTACAAGATCAACGGCGAAGACGAACGGACCATCGAACTGGCGGAATCCGATGTGGAAGTGCCCTTTATCAAGAACAGCCACCGGTATTTTCTCGTGAAGACCAGGGCCAAAGAGAGTAAACGGGGAGACCAGTTCTCTATCATGGTGAACAGGCCCGTTTTGGGCGACAACCCCGTGGTGCAGCGATATTCCTGGTTCAACTACGGCTCCCTGACCCAGGCGCCCATCTTGACCGACAGCAGCATTGTGCGGTTCGACCAGAAGGACGACTCCACCTGGACCGCTACCCTAGACCTTTACACCCCGGACTGCCGCTCCGGGAGGTGTATTGACACCCTGCCCAATTTGCACATTACGGGCCGTTTGCGGTACTGGGTGGACCCGGATGCCCGCTGACCCCTTGACAAAAGGGGGGCAAGTTTCTACTATTGGGCTACCTTATTGGTCGATTAGCTCAGTTGGTTAGAGCGCTACCTTGACATGGTAGAGGTCACAGATTCGAGTTCTGTATCGACCACGAGAAAGCCCCGCTTAAGCGAGGCTTTTTTTGTGCGAATTTGTTACTTGTCCAGGGTCTTGATCTGGTCCACGAATTCCCCTACTTCCTTGAATTCGCGATAGACGGAGGCGAACCTGACGTAAGCCACCGGATCCAGTTTCTTTAGTTCCTGCATGACCAGGTTGCCTATCTGGTCGTAGGTCACTTCCAGGTTGTCGTTGGAAATCAGGTTGTTTTCGATGGTGGAGGCGATTTCTTCGATGGCTGCCTGGGTTACCGGACGCTTTTTGCAGGAGTTGGCGATACCGGCCAGGAGTTTTTCCCGCTGGAAGGGTTCCCGGTCGCCGTTACGCTTGACCACGATAAGCGGTTGGATTTCGATGTATTCCCGGGTGGTAAAACGGCGACCGCAGGCGGTACATTCCCGACGACGTCGGATGGAGTCGCCGCTGACGCGGCTATCGACCACCTTGTCGTTGTCGTTCTTGCAGAAGGGGCAAATCATGGCCTGAATGTAGCATTTTTGTTCAGGATAGGCTGCGGGGTTTTAGGGGCTGTGCCCCTAGGCGACCTTTGGAGACTATGATAGCGGATTCTCGCCCCTAACCCCTAAAATATTGTATATTCAAATCATGCAGCCCGAATCTTTATGCTTGTCCGAAATTACCATCTGTAACCTGCGGTCTATCCAGAGGGAGACGTTTCCCCTGAACAACATGACCGCCTTGATAGGCTACAACAATGCCGGTAAAACCAATATTCTTATGGGAATCCGCTGGCTGCTTTCGCCATTTTCCCTGGACGTGTCCTTCTTTGACGATGCGAACCGTCCTGTAGAGGTGGAAGGCCTGTTCAAGGGGATTTCGGAGAACGTGCTCACTCGTTTGGGTGAGGAAAAGGCCCAGGAAATTCGTCCGTTTTTGAACGGAGACCGGCTGAAAATCCGCAAGCTGCAGCGGGTGCCGGGAGTGCCGGCGGAGAACGTGGAACTCTGGGTGCAGGTGCCGCCGAACCGCCAGAGCGAGAACCGCAAGGGCTGGGTTCTGGTGGGCGAGAATTTCAAGCACGCCTTCAAGCGGATGTTCCCGGAGCCAATTGCCATCTGGGATTTCGAAGGGAACGAAGTTTTTTCGAAACTGCTCCACGAGATTTTCAAGCCTCTCGAAAGGCGCTTTGGTGGGGAATTCAACGATGTGCTGGACAAGTTCAAGGACTTGCTTTCGCCGGACGGTGAAAACCGCGCCGAAGAAATCCGTTCCTTTGACCGGGACGTGAACGAAAAGCTGAAGCCCCTTTTCCCCAGCGTTCACGTGGAGCTGGACATTCCCATTCCAACCTTGGCCACGTTCCTGAAGACGGCGAGCCTAAAGGTGATTGACGAAGACGACGGCTTTGAGCGGGATATCAGCCGTATGGGTGCTGGAAGCCAGAGGACTATCCAGATGGCCCTGGTCCGCTACCTGGCCGAAATCAAGAAGCACCACAACAACCATTACCTGAGCCGCACCATGCTCCTGATTGATTCGCCGGAGCTGTTCTTGCACCCCCAGGCGGTGGAACTGGTGCGGGTGGCTCTGAAGAATTTATCTACGGAAGGTTACCAGGTTGTCTTTGCGACCCACAGCGCCCAGATGGTGACCAGCGAAGATGTGAGTACATCCCTCTTGATCCGCAAGAACAAGGAGCGGGGTACCTTCATGCGCAAGCGTATCGAAGATGCGGTGCACCAGGTGGTGAAAGACGCCCCCAGCCAGTTGCAGATGCTGTTCAGCCTGAGCAATAGTAACGAACTTTTGTTTGCGGACTATGTGTTGCTGACCGAAGGCAAGACGGAATGGCGGGTGCTGCCCGCCCTGTTCGAGCGCATTACCGGAAAGTCTTTTGCCCTTATCAAGTGCGCCCTGGTGCGTCAGGGCGGCGTGAGCAATACCCGCAAGAGCATGCAGGTGCTGAACGCCATGGACATGCCGGTGCGGGCTATCGTAGATTTGGACTACGCCTTTACCACGGCCACTCGGGACGGATTCTTGGAAGCCAACGACCCTGACGTGAAGTTCTGCAGGAACCTGTTCAGGGAGCTGGCGTTCCACCATCACCTGCGACTGAACAACGGGCTCCCCGTGAGCAAGCACAGCAATATCAGCGCTTCTATGGCCTACTCCATGATGGCATCCATGCCCGAGGCGGAATTTGCCATCCGGAGTATCCACGCGAAACTCCGGAGCCAGGGAATCTGGGTGTGGACCAAGGGAGCCATCGAAGAGCACCTGGGCCTGAAGGCCAAGAACGAAAACGCCTGGAACAGCTTTGTGGAACGGGCCAAGTCCAAGGATTTTGTAAAGAGCATTCCGGACTACGACGGAATCCTGGAACTGTGCAACTGGATTATCGAAGGTAGCCAGGAGACCAACGGGTAACAATTATTAGGGAGGGCTTTGCCCTCCCTAATAATTACAGAGCGTCGATAACCGCGTTGAATTCAGCCACCGGGCGCATCCACTTTTTCAGGAGTTCCGCCTTGGGCAGGTAATAGCCGCCGATGTCGGCGGGTTTGCCCTGCTGGTTGGCAAACGCGGCGACGATTTCGGCTTCGCGGGCCTTCAAGGCGTCGGCCACCGGGGCGAACTTGGCAGCAAGTTCTGCATCGTCCTTTTGGGCGGCAAGGGCCTCGGACCAGTAGAGGGCTAGGTAGAAGTGTGAGCCGCGGTTGTCCAGTTCGCCGATCTTGCGGGCGGGCGTGCGGTTGAATTCGAGAATCTTGCCGTTGGCCTCGTCCAGCGTGTCGGCCAGGACTTTCGCCTTCTTGTTGCCATTCTTCAATGCGACCTGTTCGAATGCGGGCACCAGCGCGAAGTATTCTCCGAGGGAATCCCAGCGGAGGTAGTTTTCGGCGAGGAACTGCTGCACCTGCTTGGGGGCAGAGCCGCCTGCACCCGTTTCGTAGAGGCCACCGCCCGCCATCAAGGGCACGATGCTGAGCATCTTGGCAGATGTTCCGACTTCAAGAATCGGGAAGAGGTCGGTGAGGTAGTCGCGCATCACGTTGCCCGTCACGCCGATGGTATCGAGGCCAGCCTTGGCACGCTTCATCGTTTCGACGATAGCCTTGCGCGGGCTCATAATCTTGATGTCGAGACCCTTGAGGTCATGTTCCGGCAAGTAGGCTTCAACCTTCTTCTGGATTTCGCGGTCGTGAGCGCGTTCCGGGTCGAGCCAGAAAATCGCAGGCGTGTTGGAGAGGCGAGCGCGCGTCACGGCGAGCTTCACCCAGTCGCGCACCGGAGCGTCCTTGGCCTGGCACATGCGGAAAATGTCACCCGCTTCTACATTCTGCTGCAAAAGGACTTCGCCCTTGCTATTCACGGCGCGGATAACGCCCTTGCCCTTTGCGACAAAGGTCTTGTCGTGGCTGCCGTATTCTTCGGCGCCCTGAGCCATGAGGCCCACGTTCGGCACGGTGCCCATGGTCTTCGGGTCAAACGCGCCGTTCTGCTTGCAGAATTCAATCGTCTCGTCGTAAATGCCGGCGTAGCAGCGGTCCGGAATGCAGGCGACAACTTCTTGCAGCTTGCCTTCCTTGTTCCACATGCAGCCGGAATTGCGAATCATCGCAGGCATCGAGGCGTCGATAATCACGTCGCTGGGCACATGCAGATTCGTAACGCCCTTCGCGGAATCGACCATGGCGAGGTCCGGGCCAGCGGCCAAAGCGGCGTCAATGGCGGCGCGAACTTCGGCTTCCTTCGCGTTGCCTTCGAGGCGCTTGTACAAATCGCCGAGGCCGTTGTTGGCATCGATGCCCAGTTCCTTGAACAGGTCGGCGTACTTCGTAAACACGTCCTTGAAGAACACGCGCACAAAAGCACCGAACAGCACCGGGTCAGAGACCTTCATCATGGTAGCCTTCAGGTGCACCGAGAACAGCAGGCCCTTCGCCTTCGCTTCGGCCATGGTAGCGGCGATGAATTTTTCGAGAGAAGCCATGCGCATGACGGTCGCATCGATGATTTCGCCCTTCAGGAGCGGCTTTGCGGCGCGGAGTTCCGTAACTTCGCCCGCTTCATTGACAAATTCAATCTTGAACGTATCGGCATCGGCCATGGTGATGGACTTTTCGTTGCCGTAGAAGTCGTCGGCCTGCATGCTTGCCACGTGAGTCTTCACGGAGGTGTTCCAGTTGCCATTGCTGTGCGGGTTGTTGCGGGCAAAGTTCTTCACCGCCTTGGGGGCGCGGCGGTCGGAGTTGCCCTGGCGAAGCACCGGGTTCACGGCGGAACCCTTCACCTTGTCGTACTTCGCACGGATTGCCTTTTCTTCGTCGTTTGCCGGAGCGTCCGGATAGTCGGGCACATCGAAACCGTTCTTCTGGAGTTCGGCGATGGCGGCCTTGAGCTGCGGTACAGACGCCGAAATGTTCGGAAGCTTGATGATGTTTGCATCCGGTTCAAGCGTGAGCTTGCCGAGGAAATCCAGGTCGTCGCTTGCCTTGCCAAAAGCGGCCAGAATGCGGCCCGGCAGGGAGATGTTCTTGGTTTCTACATCGATATCGGCGGCCTTTGCAAAACCGCGCACGATGGGAAGCAGGGATTGAGTCGCCAAGAAGGGCGATTCGTCTGTGAGGGTATAGTAAATCTTGGTATTCATACGAGCCCAAAGATAGATATTTACTAACTTTCTCACGTTATGAGTGATTCTTTCAAGGGTAGATTTGCCGCAGTGCTCCCGGCAGGCGGCATCGGAAAACGGATGGGCGGAACCATCCCCAAACAGCTGATGCAGCTAAACGGCAAGCCGGTCTATTTCTACTGCCTGGAAACGTTCCTTAACATGGACGAAATCGGCCAGGTGGTGATGGCCGTACCCGCCGACTGGAAGGATTATTTCGAAAAACAGATTTATGGAGAATCGGGCCTTTCCAAGACCTTGCCTGCAGAAACCCTGAGTAAACTAACTCTTGTCGTCGGTGGAGCGGAACGTTGGCAATCGGTACGGAATGGCGTGAACGCCCTTTCTGACCAGGCGGAATTCGTACTGGTTCACGATGTAGCAAGACCTTTCGTTTCTAAGGAAATTATCGAAAACGTATGCAAGACCCTGGTAGAAAAGGGGTCCTGCCTGGTGGCAAAGCCTGCCGTTGACACCATCAAGGTGGCCGAAGACGGCAAGGTGGAAAAGACTATCGACCGCAAGAAGGTCTGGCTCGCCCAGACACCACAGGCCGCATCCGTTTCGCTTTTGAAAAGCTTGTACGACCGAATTGACCGGGAACCGCTGGATTTTACGCCCACCGACGAGGCCAGTATTCTGGAATTCTTTGGAGAGAGCGTCTTCATTGTGCAGGGGAACGCCATGAACGACAAGCTTACCACGCCGGAGGACTTCGAGATTTTTTCGGCACGTCTTGCCTCCAGATAGACGCGTCTTGTCGCCGCACGGTGGCGCCTTGTGTCCGAATGAAATTATATTTGGAAATAACTAGGAGAAAATAATGCATAAAATTCTAACATCTGTAATGGTCATCTTATGTGCAGTGGCGTTTGCCTTGGCACAAGACTCTGGAGAGGCTGGTTCCAAAACCAGTGCCCCTGCAATTGGTCTCGGGGCTCGCATTGCCGCGGGCTACGGAATGCTTTGGGGTCTGGAAGATGACTGGTCTGGTGGTGAGAACGACGATAATCCTGGCGGAATTGACCTGGAATTAGGTGCTGTCGGTCGTTACGAAATTTCATCCCTGATTCATTTCACGCCAGAACTTTTGTTCCGCTATGCCAATTATTCCCAAGACGACGATTTGGGCGAACGTGAATTTGAACAGATGAACCTTGAAGTTCCTTTGCTTGTACGGGCCAATGCCACTCCGAAAATTTATGCCTATGTTGGTCCAAAACTTGGTGTCAATTTAAAGAGCGATGTATCCCTCAAGGCCGTTGTGAAGAATAAGGGGACTTCAGGGTCCACTCCTGTTTCTGTTCCCGAAAAAGTCGAACAGTCCACATTCGGTTTTGGAATGGTTGTGGGGGCGGGTTATTACGTTTTGGATAAACTTGGTGTCGATTTTCGCGTGGGGCTCGGTCTGAGTGAGCTCTACCCCGATTCCAAGGGCCGGTTTGTGGACCTTGGAGGGGCAAAAGACCTTACGTTCAAACTGGGCGCCAACTACTGGGTGTTTTAGAGCTTATAGTGCGCCCGAGCAGGCCGCCACCGTGACCGTATTCAAGATAACGAGCACGTGTTTTACAGGGAAGTCAAAGCCAGGCGTTACCCCGGAACAAGTCCGGGGCAGGCTCTAGTGCGGCGTCTGAGCGCCCGTAGAGGGGGTAGCGGCAGACTTGCCCTAGATCCTTCGACTTCGGCGCGTCGCGCCTCCGCTCAGGATGACACAGTGTTTGTCCTGGATGGCATAGGGCAAGGCTAAAGCGAGGGGGAGACCTCCCCCTTTCCCGTTATTTTTCTATCTTTGAGCCCACTATGAGTGAAGCTATTAACAATGTGAAGCAGGCGTTTGATGCAGAACTTGCGCAAACCGACCTTACGAACCAAGAAGCCGTTAACAACCTCCGCGTGAAGTACCTGGGCAAGAAGGGTGCCGTGACCGACCTCATGAAGCAGATGGGGAGCTTGAGCGCCGAGGAACGTCCGGCTTACGGCAAGCTCGTGAACGAACTTAAGGTCGCCGTCTCCGAGGCAATCGACAAGGCTATCGAGACCGCGAACCAGGCTGCCCTCCAGAAGAAGCTGGAAAGCGGCTTTGTAGATACCACGCTCCCGGGTGCAGGCATTCCGGCGGGCAGCACGCATCCGCTTTACGACGTGCGCGAAGAGATTATCGACTTCTTCAGCCAGATGGGTTTCGAAGTGGACTTCGGTCGCGACATCGA
>CACXMH010000034.1 GCA_902768715.1 Fibrobacter succinogenes
CCGCGCCGCAACGCTGAAGGAACTCATGCGCATCTACGACATGATGGGCGTGGGCTTTGACCACTACACCGGCGAATCCTTCTTCGAAGACAAGATTCCGGCCATTCTCGATGAACTCCGCGAAAAGAACCTGATGGTCAAAAGCCAGGACCTGGACGTGGTGATGCTGGACGAATTTGACCTGAACCCCTGCCTAATCCGCAAGAGCGACGGTTCTACGCTGTACGCGACCCGCGACCTCGCCGCCGCATGCTACCGCAAGAAGGAATACAACTTCGACAAGTGCCTCTACGTGGTGGACCTGGGGCAGGCGCTCCACTTCAAGCAGGTGTTCCACGTTTTGAAGAAGATGGGCCGCGAATGGTACAAGGACATGTACCACATTCCGTTCGGCGTGATCCTGCAGCTGGTGGACGGCAAGTGGGAAAAGGGCAAGACCCGCACGGGTACCGCAAGCCTGCTGCGCGACGTGATTGAAGCCGCCCAGAAGAAGATTCTCGAATTCATCGACCAGAAGAATCCGAACCTCGAAAACAAGGAACTCATCGCCCGCCAGATCGGCATTAGCGCCCTTACCTTCAACGACCTCAAGAACAGCCGCCTGAAGGACGTGCGTTTCGATTGGGATGCCGTAATGAGCTTCGAAGGCGATACCGGTCCGTATGTGCAGAACGCCCACGTGCGCCTCTGCAGCATTATGCGCAAGGCCGGCATTGAACGTGCCGACCTCGCCGCCGCAATCAAGGACGTGAACTTCGCTGAACTCGGCGACGATGCCGCTTACAGCCTCATCAACATTCTGTCGAAGAAGGGCAAGAAGATTCTGGATGCAGTCGCCGGAGACGAACCGAGCGTGCTCGCCCAGTACGCCTTGGAAATCGCAGAAGCAGCCCACAAGTTCATTCACGAAGACCGCGTGCTTGGCAGCGCCGAAGAAAAGTCCCGTCTGTTCCTGGTTCAGGCAACACAGATCGTGCTGGAAAACGTGCTCGACCTGCTCGGACTCTTCCCGATTAGGCAGATGTAAGTCTATCGGGATTCAAGCACTTTAGTTCATCAACGACGAACAAGCCGTCCTTGCGGATAAGCTTGTCGTCGAACCAAATTTCGCCACCGCCATATTCTGGGCGCATAATCAGCACCAGATCCCAATGGATAGAACTGACGTTCCCGTTAGGCGCTTCTTCGTAGCAGCGGCCCGGAGTAAAGTGTATAGAACCCGCAATCTTTTCGTCAAAGAGAATGTCACACATGGGTGCGTTCACAAACGGGTTAAAGCCAATAGCAAATTCCCCAACATAACGAGCCCCCTCATCGGTATCGAACAAGGCGTTCATGGCCACATTGTCACCGGATTCGCAAGTGGCGTTCACAATCTTCCCGTCCTTGAATTCCAGGCGGATATTGCTGAAATACTTGCCGTCGTAAAGGGTGGGCGTATTGTACTGAATGACTCCGTTTACACTGTTCCGAACCGGGGCCGTATAGACTTCGCCATCGGGGATATTCATGTTGCCGCAGCAGGGGATAGCCGGAATGTCCTTGATGCTAAACGTCAAGTCCGTGCCCTTGGCCACAAGGCGCACCTTGTCGGTACGGTTCATGAGGTCCACCAGGTTCTGGGCGGCCCTGGCCATCTTCGGGTAATCGGCCAGGCAGGCTTCAAAGTAGAAGTCCTCAAATGCTTCCGTGCTCATCTTGGCGCCCTGGGCCATGGAAGGGTTCGGCCAGCGGAGCACGCACCAACGGGTCTTATCCACACGGTAGTTCAGAACTGGGTCCGTAATCTTGCGGTAACTGAGCATTTTGGCGCTGTCGATATCGCAATTTTCCAAAGCGTTGTCAGCCCCACGGATGGCGATATAGGCCTGCATTTTCTGCATCTCGGCCAGAGCCAGGTCCGCCTGGAGTTTCATCTGTTCTTCGGTAGCGGACTTGATCATTTCGCGACGGACTCGCCCGCGGTAGTTGTGCACAAAGGCATTTCCACCTACTTTAGCCACAGCCTTCACCAGTTCCGTAGAGACTTCGTCCGGAGTGTCCGTGGTCTCAATGAGGATATTCTCCCCCGCTTTAAGCCCGATGGCATTGTTAATTAGATTCTCTGCAAGTTTTGTAATTCTTGGATCTGTCATTTTATTCCTCTATTTTCAAATAGCTTTTCAACTAGTTTTTGAAGCTTTTATCAAGACTTGGGCCTGGTTTGGCGCCAAGGGCGCAACTATAAGAACCCACAACTCATTACTCATTACTCACAACTCATCACTCACAACTCTTTCCCTCGGCGCATGGCACGGATGTTCCTGGGCAGAACCTCCTTATGCCACTTTATCCACTCGTCAAAATAGATATAGCGCTTTTCACGCTGACGGAACTGCCGACCGTGAACCACCCGGCGGCCATTGCGCTCCTCCACAGGAATCACCACATGGAGGCACTCGTGATAGACAACTCCTGCAACGGCATAAAACGGGCAGTTCTTGGCATCGTAGCCCTTGCTGATACTGATTAAGTGAAAGTTTTCGCCCGTCAGAGGGTCTTTACGCATAGAGTGAAAACTAAGGCCACCTACCCTGTTGCTCCAGGTAATCCGGCAAGTCAGTTCGCCATTGAAATAAGTATCATTGACCGCAGCAAGCACCTGGTTCAAATCGTGATAGGTCCCCTTGGGACGTATGGGCGGGATTCTGCCGCGGGACTCCAAGGTCTTTTCACCTTTGTCCGCCAGCACCTGGTCCACCACCGCCCAAAAGCGATTCACCAGTTCTTTGATGATAAGCTTATTCTTCTGCGTCTTGCGACGTATGGCATGCTCCGCCCATTCGGCAGCAATTTCACGAGCCTGGGCAAATTCTGGAGCCTTCATATACCCCGGCAAGAGCACCTCCGGATGACCGAACAAGAAGCCCCCTACACAGCGGATGCTCTTTTTCATGCGGGGGTTGTACTTGAAAGTCACCAGGCCATTTTCGGAACTTTCGGCCGAGATTTTCTTGACCGCAGACTCATAGGCCTGGGATGCCGCCGAACCGAAAAGGTCCAGCTGGCCAAACAAATCCATCTGTCCCTCGCCCATCATGAGAAGAGTCCCTCATAAAGGTTCATGGACAGTAGCCCTCCGAAATAGCTTTCGGGCAATTCCAAATCAGCGTAATGCTCCGAAATTCCGCACAGGGCCTCTTCGATATGGTCCGGCATATATACCACAAAACTTTCGTTCTTTTCGGTCTGCAAATATTCCGGCACACAGTATTTCGGGAGCGTTTCGCTAAAGTACATACGGCACGACACCGGACGCAAGGGGTAAATTCCGCAATCCCCTTGAGGCGTGGAGAATGGGCACGCCTTCCACTGGGAAAAATAATCATGGAGTGCCCTATCTTCGGCATCATCCTCGGAATCAGACTCCGCCAAGCGCTTGCCCAAGAGACCTTCAAACAATTTTGCCCGAATTTGACAGTCTTCCATAATGGACAGAAAGTCGTCTCGATGTCTCAAACTAGAATACAGGTAAACAAGTTCAAAAGGCTCTACAGACATGGGGTAATGGTGGCAGCAATTCCCGCAAGAAGGACCGCACTTGATTCCATTCTTATGCTGGGGCAATACAGCCTCCAGATAGAGGGAATAGGCCCTGTGGTAGTCTTTGGCAAAATCTACAATCATGGGAATCTGCACCGCCAAGTTGTCTGGACCGACCGCAGATTTCCGTCCAAGAGATTGCGCAACAAAATCGAGGCGGTCCCGCTCCTTGGACAAGAGCTGCCCGAGCCTACTCACCGCATTGGTGTACGCCCTGGTCGGGAAGTATTCCTCGCACAAACTCATGCCACCAAATATATTTACTTCGGCAGATGATTTCACGTTTTCTTGTCAAAAACGGCATTTTCACTATAAAAACAGCGAAAAAACGGATTTTCGCCCCAAAAAAGAGGAAAAAGGATAGATTTGTGTTCTTTTTTGTAAGAAGAAAGTTATCTTTACAAAGGACTAGAACACCTAGAATGACCTATGAAAATAAAACTTCTAATCTGTTTCTTATGCGCGCTGATTCTAGGGATTGCAGGCTGCAACCTGTTTAATCCCACGGGTTCGGCGAATATTGATTCTGGTGATGCCAACGCACTGACGTACGAGGGCTATCAAAAATTCCGCGCAAACGACTACGGCGAAGCGGAATACTATTTCAGAAAAGCCATCGAAGCGGACTCAAGCCACTCGGAAGCATGGTACGGTCTAGCTAAAGCCATCCTAAATCTTCAAGGGATAAACTCCTTTGAACTTCTCAAGTATGTCAATACCGATGGTGAACGGTCCACCATGCCCATATCAAAAATGGACGATGAAACCGCCTCTAGATACCAAGGCAATATCGATGCCGTCATTGACTTCGTCAGACTATTCATAAATTACGACACCACAGGAAAACTCGACGGAGTCATCAATTACAAGAAGATTTCCGACAGTTACATGCTCCTGCAAATGTTCAAGACCATGCTACTTCTCCGTAAGGTAATGCCAAACATCCCAGCCTGCGCCAACATTGACCCAAGAACAGGCGCAGCCGAATGCAGCCTCGGAGATATTCTCAACGGACTACACGGGAACATGTCAATAGATGTCTTGAATTCTCTTAACGAGACCTTCACGACATGCGCCAACAATCCAGACGCAATGGGATCCGTAGCAAGCCAGTTCCTACCCGGTTTCGGCGACATGCTTTCTCCCGAGGGCAAAAAGGTAACCACAAGCGCCTCCTGCGACGCCATGAGGAGCATCACCACTACATCTGACAACCCCGAAGAAAACGAGAAAGCTCTATCTACGGTAATTTCTTTTTCAGGGTACAGCCAA
The DNA here is from genome assembly GCA_902768715.1 of Fibrobacter succinogenes. GTDB lineage: Bacteria > Fibrobacterota > Fibrobacteria > Fibrobacterales > Fibrobacteraceae > Fibrobacter > Fibrobacter succinogenes_L. Next base: position 4,855 of record CACXMH010000034.1, read on the forward strand.
TCGGTCGATGAAGACGGAGATGGATGCAATGACGAGGAAATCATCGACGGGCAGGACAACGACGGCGATGGCGAAATCGACGAAGACCCCAGGGACCAGTCGGACCAATTCTCCTACGATGAAATGGCAATTGCCAGAAATGCGATTACCCATCAAACGGGTGCAGCAAACCTGCTCATCATCACCTCTGTCGCCCCAAACGGCAAATATGAAAATGTAGATATTGATATGGACGGAAGAAAGGCTGAAAGCGATGAATGGGAATTCGTCTATTCCGAATACCAGAGAAGGGTTGAAAACAACAACCACAGATTCAAGTTCGCCGAAAAGCTGGTATTCAATCCCCGAGGCCTGCCTTTTGAAACCTTTATGGAAAAGAAACTGGCCGTTGCCAAGGACTACGAGGGCAAATACAGTCTTAAATACCGAAAAGAGACTATTGGTGGATGCTGGGTCAACTATTCTCAAGAAGACTTTCTCAAGGCTCTTGAGGCACAAAGAGTGAGGTTCGAAGAATGAAACGCCTCGTCATTTATTTAACCTTGTGCCTCGTTTCCTGTGCTTTGGCACTCAAGGCGCCTACCCATCATTCCCTTCGCGCCGAAGCCATGGGTAATGCCCATGTGGCCGTTGTCGATGACAAGGAAGCCATCTACTTCAACTACGCCGGTCTAACCCAAATCAACAAGCTCGGCAACTACGACAAGTTCCCCGAAACGGGCTACTACCCCAGAAACTTCGGCGACATGCGTCTAAACCTGGGTGGTGCAGGGCCTTTCGAAACCTATTTCCACACCTATAACGTAGCCAAGGATCTACAGAGTATATACCAAGGGGCATCCAACGAAGCTGCCGCCAACGGGCTCAAGGCGTCATCGGTCTTGATGGACTCCCTGTCTGCCCATCCTGAGCTGATGCACAAGGTAAACAGCTACGACCACAAGAGCTTAGCCATGAAGCTCAAGTTCGATGCAGAACTCGCCTTTCATGGTATCGGCGGTGCAGTCTGGGTAGATGCAAATGTTGCCCCCTACCTGGATGCAGGCATCATCCTCCCCAACATGGGAATCGACACTTTCTATGTGGATGGAGTTGTCCAGGGCGGTATATCTTACGGATTTACCGACAAGCTTTCTGTTGGTTTCGGTGCAAAAGCAGTCAAGCGTCACAAGGTAGAAATGCTGACCATCGACATCTTGAATTATGACACCATGCAAGACACCCTTGAAGACCGTTACCACGACGCGACGGATCATATTTTTGATTTCAATTCCATTTCCATGGGTATCGATCTTGGTATCTTGTACCAACTTACCCGCGAAGTTAGGGTGGGTACATCCGTCAGGGACATTTATTTCAAGGAACTAGCGGGCGACAAGATTACGCCAAACTGGACAGTTGGCGCCAACTACAGCCCGAGATTCTTTAACAAGAATACGGGCTATGGGCATAAGTTCAACATTGCCATGGACTATGCCGACATTGTGAACAGCACGAACAACTACAAGCCTTTATCCCATATAAATTTCGGTGTAGAAGTTGAACAAAACCTCATTGCCTGGCCCGGATATTATTACGGAGTCCGAGCTTTGGCCGTCCGTTTATCAGGCGGTTTCAAGGGGGGCTACCCCGCGGCTGGTATTGCACTGGAAGCGCTTCAGTTCTTCACGCTTGAATTTGCAACCTGGGCCGAGGAACTGGGTTACTATACCGGCCAAGACGAAGAACGTATCTATATGGTCCAAATGAGTTTAGGTTTCTAGCCATGAGTGTAAACGAGCTGGAAACACTGCCCATCTCAAGGGCTCAATTCTTAAAGACTGACATATTTAAAAATGTTTCCTTTGAGAGTCTAGCCGGCTACTTGCTCAGTTGCAAGAAAATCGAAGCAGAACCAGGAACCCTACTCATAGACCCAAACCAACCTGAACGGCGTCTTCTCGTGTTACTCGACGGACTGCTAGAAGTGGTGTTGCAGTCCCAGGGAGGAACCTTCACGGACAACATTTTGCCAGGACATTGTGCTGGCGAGATGTCCATCTTTGACAACGTGAGGCCCAGTGCCCAAGTTTTCGCCAAAGAAAAAAGTACTCTTCTTGTCGTGGAAGCTGACATCGCTCTCGCCATGCTCAACGCCTCCCACGATTTATGCCTGAATTTCTTGCAGCTTTTGAGCAGGAGATTACGCAACAACAATAAGGTCGTTTGCGAAGAGGAATACCACATCCGCTGCATTGAAGAAAACGCCAAGGTAGATTCTTTGACAGGACTACACAACCGTCGTTGGCTTGAAGAAACTTATACTAGAGAACTCAAGCGTAGTAATGACGGCAATTTCAGTCTGTCGGCTTTCATGCTGGACATTGACCATTTTAAGAACATCAACGACACCTACGGGCATTTGGCCGGCGACCAAGTTCTTATTGCTGTAGCGCAAGAGATTACCCGCTGCCTTAGGCCCAGCGACATGCCGGTACGCTACGGAGGCGAAGAATTCACGGTATTCCTGCCCAACACCACTGTAGATAACGCCAAAATCATTGCAGAAAGATTGCGTGCGGGAGTAGAAAAGATTCGCGTCGCCCTTTCTACTGGCGAAGTGATAACGGTTACCATAAGCGTCGGTTTTACGGAACGGCAAGCCGGCGACACCGTAGAATCCATCATCAAGCGGGCAGACGACGCCCTTTACCACGCCAAGGAATCAGGCCGCAACCGCGTGTGCCTGAACCTGGGCGAAGATTCCATGTTCCTATTCTGACCGGGCTGGCAGAAAGCATATTGATTCTTACCACCGGCCAGCCCTCTCGCAACCACGCCTCGTTAATAAACCTAAGCCGAACACAGCAGAAACAAGTTTACTTGTTTCTATTGTTGAGGCGCCAGTTTATGCGATGTAATCGCAATACGAGGCGTTTGTTGCTCACAGAAGCGACCGCAAAGCCTAAAAACAAGAATAAAAAAAGGTATGACTTCGTTCTTTACAGTCTCTTGAGCACTGCGGCGGCGTGGTGGATAAAGCCTTCTTCGGTGGCGACGGCGGCAATGGCCTTCGCGTTCTTCTTGATGGCCTTCTCGCTGTAGCGGATGATGCTCATGCGTTTTAAGAAGTCGTACACGCCCAGCGGGCTGAAGAAGCGGCCCGTACCGTTGGTAGGCAGCACGTGGTTCGGGCCAGCGAAATAGTCTCCCACCGGTTCGCTGGACCACGGGCCGATAAACACGGCACCCGCGTTCTCGATCTGCGCGGCCATGGATTCGGCTTCGGCAGTCATCACTTCGAGGTGTTCCGGAGCAATGCGGTTTGCGATTTCCACACCGTCGAACCAGTCCTTCACCACCAAAATGCGGCCGAAATTACCCAGAACCTTCTCGAGGAGTTCGCGCTTTGGAGAATTTTCCACCTGGATATCCACGCAGGCGCTAATCATCTGGGCGGTTTCCATGTTGTCGGTAATGCAGATGGCCGCCTCGAAGCCGGAACCGTGTTCCGTCAGCCGCAACGAAGTCCGGATCGCAGGTGTTGTCTGCCATCACGAGCACTTCGGAGGGACCAGCCACCATGTCGATATCCACGACGCCGAAGACTTCTTTCTTGGCGATGGCCGCAAACACGTTGCCCGGACCCACAATCTTGTCCACACGTTCCACCACGATCTTGCCCTTGGCATCCTTCGCGCCGTAGGCAAGCAGGCCAATCGCCTGAGCACCGCCGATGTGGTAAACTTCGGTAATGCCGAGTTCCTGCAGCACAAATGCCACAGCACGGTTGATTTCGCCCTTGATGGGTGTGACGACCACGATATCTTCCACACCGGCAACGAGAGCCGGGACCGCATTCATGATGACGGTGCTCGGATAGATGCCCGCACCGCCCGGCACGTAGAGGCCCACCCGCTTCATGGGGCGGATGCGCTGACCGAGGACTACCCCATCGGCCCCTTCCATGAGCCAGGATTCTTCCATCTGGTTCTGGTGGAAATCGCGGACGTTCTTGATGGCCTGCTTCAGGGCCTTCTGGAGTTCCTTCGGGCACTTGGCGGCAGACTTCGCGATGGCAGAGGCCGGCACGCGGATGCTCTTGCCCTTCAGGCCGTCGAACTTCTGGGCGTATTCCGTCGCCTTCGCGATGCCACCCTTCTTGATGTCGGCAAGGATCTGCATCACCTTGTCGTGAATTTCTCTAGACGGAGCGACTTCGCGCCCGCAGATGCGTTCAATTTCAGCAGATTTCGGAGTAACCTTGATTATTTTCATAGTCTTTCTTTCCTACTGTGTCATTCTGAGCGAAGAACCGAAGGTTCGTAGTCGAAGAATCTAGATCCTTCGACGCCCCTATCGCCACGCTCCAGGGGCGCTCAGGATGACACTTCAATCATCATTTTCGTTTCGAGAGGCCGGCCAGGTTCCGAACCTTGCGGGCGCTCAACTTCTTGACCTTCACCGAAGCGGGTTCTTCCTTCGCAGTGGCCTTCGCAGCAATCGGTTTCACATCAATATGCTTGTAGGGCTTTTCAATGACCTTCTCGTCCAACAAAATCTTGTAGGTAAGTCCATCCACGAAGGCCATCCAGGACGCCTCGATGATGTTGCTGGAAACACCCACCACGTTCCAGTAGCCCTTCTCGTCACCGAAGGTGGTCCACACGCGGACCGTGGCGTCAGAAGCGACATTGCTACCGAGAACACGTACCTTGAAGTCGTCCAGACGGACCTTGGCCATATTCGGGAAGAACGGGAGCAGAGCCTTGCGGAGCGCTGCGTCCAGAGCGTTCACCGGGCCGTCGCCCTCGCTCACCTGATGGCTAATCTTGTCGCCAATCTGGAGTTTGACTGTCGCCTGTGAAACAGACACTCCCTGAGTGGTCTTGTCTTCGATGACACGGTAGCCCAGCACCTTGAAAGGTTCCTGCACCATGCCCAAATGACGATAGACCAACAGTTTGAAACTGGCCTCGGCAGAGTCGAAATGCCAGCCCGCGTTTTCACGTTCCTTGATGAGCGTAAGAAGCTTGCCCACAACAGGGTCTTTCTTGTCGATGCCCGGCTTGATAGCCTTGAGTTTCTCCACAACGAGAGAGCCTCCCGCTTGGTCGCTGGTCACAAACACACGGTCGTTGCCCACGGCATGGGGGTCAACATGTTCAAAACTGCGGCTCACCTTCATCACGCCATCGATGTGGGCTCCGCCCTTGTGAGCAAAGGCCGCATCGCCTACGTACGGGGCATGAGGATCGCTGGGCAAGTTCACAATCTGGTCAATGCTGCTACTCAACTGACGGAGCCTTGCAATCTTCTTGGCCGCAAAGAACTTCGCGTCCATCTTGAAATGCAGGTCTGCAGCAATGGTGGTGAGGTTTGCATTCCCGCAACGCTCACCAAAGCCGTTCACAACACCCTGTACCATCACAGCACCGTTCTTGACAGCATAAAGGCTGTTGCACACCGCAAGTCCGGAATCATCATGAACGTGAATTCCGAGAGGTGTGGAAATATGCTTTTTCACTTCCTTGATAATGCTTTTCAGTTCCCAAGGCATGGTTCCGCCATTGGTATCGCAAAGCACGATACAGTCCGCATGGCCCTTTTCTGCCGCACGGAGAGTCTCGATGGCATACTCCGGATTCGCCTTGTAGCCGTCAAAGAAATGTTCCGCATCGTAGATGACCTCTTCGGAATGTTCCTTGAGGTAGGCCACCGAAGACTCGATCATGTCCAGGTTTTCTTCTAGGGTGGTGCGGATAACGTCTGTCACATGCAAGTCCCAGCTCTTGCCGAAAATGGTCTTTACGGGAGCACCGGACTTTACCAGGGCCTGCAACAGCGGGTCCTTTTCGGGCAGCACCTTGGGGCGTCGTGTAGAACCGAAAGCGGCAATCTTCGCATGTTTCAGCTTGACTTCTTTAATCTTCTGGAAAAATTCCTCGTCGGTGGGGTTGCTGGGGTTTGGCCAGCCACCTTCGATATAGTCAAAACCGAAACTGTCCAGGAGTCTTGCTATCTGCAGCTTGTCCGCCAGGGACAAACTGATTTTCCTATCCTGGTTACCGTCGCGGAGGGTCGTGTCGTACAAAAAAACTTTCATGTGCCCAAAGATAAAAAAAACAAATATAATCAGAGAATCCAAAGCATTCACAAAGCTTTGTAAAAACACCAATCCTATCAATTAAACTATATTTCAGCCCATAATTCAAGAGACCCACTATGTTCGACTTTTATACCGAAGACAAAATCAATGCCGTGGACGCCAAGTTCGAGGCTCAAAAAATCGCTTTTGCCCCCCTCAGTTTCCATGCCGCCAAGGCCCTCCGGGACATGGGAATCCTGGAAGAAATCAGTAACGCACGCAAGAACGGAATTACTGTTTCGGAACTTTCCAAGAAACTGGGCATTTCCCTCTACGGCGTGGGCGTTCTTATCGAGATGGGCCTCGGCATGGGTGCCATCAAGCTCCACAAGGATTCCAAAGAAGATGACCTGCGGCTCACCCTCGGGAAAATCGGATTTTTCCTGATGAAGGACGAAATGACCCAGGTGAACATGGATTTTTCTGAAGACATCTGCTACCTGGGCGCAGAGGATATGCAACAGGCCATCCGCGAAGGAAAACCTGCCGGCCTCAAGCACCTGGGCAACTGGAGCACGGTCTATCAGGGACTTTCCCAACTCACCGACCAGCAAAAGAAGAGCTGGTTCGGCTTTGACCATTTCTATTCCGACCTTGCCTTCCCCGAAGCGCTCCCCATCGTGTTCTCCAACCCCGTGGGCCGCCTGTTCGACATCGGCGGGAATACCGCCAAGTGGGCCATCGCCTGCTGCAAGTACAACCCCAATGTAAAGGTTTCCATCATCGACCTTCCGGGCCAGACTGCCGTAGCCGAAAAGAACGCCAAGGCCGCCGGATTCGAGAACCGTATCGACATGGTTCCCTGCAACGTGCTGGACAACACTACCGAGTTCCCGAAAGGAGCCGACGCCGTGTGGATGAGCCAGTTCTTGGACTGCTTCTCCCTGGAAGAAATCACCAAGATCTTGACTAAAATCCGCACCGCCGCCACCACAGAAACGGATGTATATGTGCTGGAACCCCTGTGGGACAAGCAGCGCTTCGAAGCGGCAGCCTACTCCCTGCAGGCCACATCCCTCTACTTCACCTGCATTGCCAACGGAAACTCCAAGATGTACCGTTTCGAGGAACTGAAGCACGCCGTTGAAATCGCAGGCTTCGACCTGAAAGAAGCCCACCACAACGTTGGCCCCAACAGCTATTCGTTGCTGCGGTTTAGGATTAGGGGATAGGTTTTAGGTTGTAGGTTTTAGGGCGACGGATTACGCGAGGTGTCATCCCAGAAATGGTTTATATCAAAAAATTCAAGGTTTTTGTCCCGAGCGAAGAGGCGCCTCAGCCCGATGTGAAATTCGTGCCCATGCTCACCCGGCGCAGGCTCAGCCTTCTTTCCAAGATGGTCGTGTTCGTAAACGACGCCGTCTCCAAGGACTTGCCTCCCTGCAAGGTGACCTTCGCCTCCCAATATGGCGAAATCTCCCAGCAACTAAAAATTTCGGACACGCTTTTGCAGACGGGCAACGTATCTCCGGCTCATTTTAGTTTATCCGTATTCAACGCATCTATCGCCAACGCCACCATTCTCGAAAAGAACACCGCCGGATATTCAGCCGTGTTTTCGGGAAGGGACGCCTTCCGTTATGGGCTTGCCGACTGCGTTGCCGCACTGGAATCCGGTTCCGAAAAAGAACGGATTTTTATCTTCGCCGACGAAAAAATTCCAGAGACATACGCTCCCGTGGCAGGAGTTTCTTACCCCAACGCCTACTGCGCCCTGGCCCTGAGGCTTTCTGTAGAAAAGACCGAAGGGGCTGTTGAACTTGACCTGTCGCCTCTGGCTGGCAACTTCGAGACCGCCGCAGACGAGGCCATGGAATTCATTCGGACTCGGTTACCGGCCTAGACAAAAACTTTCTCCTCCCCCTACATCGTTCAATTGGACTTGAACCGTTTTTTTGATATACTATCTTTCTCCGTATGAAAAGCATCGAAGACTACATCATTTCCGTTCCGGACTTTCCAAAACCGGGAATCCTATTCCGTGACGTGACGGGAATTCTCGGAAACGCCGACGGGCTGAAAATCACTCTGGACGCCCTCTACAAAGCCCTTGAAGGGGTTGAATTTGATGCCGTCGTCGGTCTCGAAGCTCGAGGTTTCTTGTTCGGAGTGTCACTAGCCGAGCATTTCCACAAGCCCTTCGTGCCCGTACGCAAGAAAGGAAAGCTCCCCCGCGAAACCGTCGGAATCACCTATGACCTGGAATACGGACAGGCCAGCATAGAAGTCCACAAAGACGCCATAAAGCCCGGCCAGAAGGTGGTCATCATCGACGACCTGCTGGCCACAGGTGGCACAGCAAAAGCCGCTGCACACCTCATCGAAAAGCTGGGCGGCAAGGTGGAATTGCTGCTATTCGTCATCGAGCTGTCCGATCTGCACGGCCGCGAAGTTTTGAAGGGCTATAACATCGAGACGCTCACGAAATTCCCAGGGCACTAACTTTCTATATTTGTCCGCGTAAAAATAAGAGGATTTAAAATGGCCAAGACCAGCGCAAAGAAAACAGCAAAGAAGGATTCTGCCAAGAAAGGCACCCAGACCAACATGTGGACCGGCCGTTTTGCTAGCGGCATGGCTCAGAGCATGGTAGACCTGAGCTTCAGCCTGCAATTCGACGCCGAGCTCATCGAAGAAGACATCGAAGGCAGCATCGGCCACGGCAAGGGTCTGGTGGAATCCGGCGTGCTCAGCAAGGCCGACTACAAGAAGATTTGCGATGGTTTGGCCAGCATCCTCAAGGATTACAAGGCCGGCAAGAACCTGTGGAAGGAATCCGACGAGGACATCCACATGGCCGTGGAACGGGTGCTCACCGAACGCATCGGGGCCCTCGGCAAGAAGATCCACACGGGTCGCAGCCGTAACGACCAGGTCTGCACGGACTTCAAGCTTTACATGCGTCACCGCGCCGCCGAAATCCGCGCCCTCGAAGTGAGCCTGATGGAAACGGTGCTGGACCTCGCAAAGAAATACTTCGGCAAGATGATGCCGGGCTACACCCACCTGCAGCAGGCACAGCCGATTTACTTCAGCCATTACCTGATGAGCATGTTCTTTGCCGTGACACCCACCTGCAGCAGGCACAGCCGATTTACTTCAGCCATTACCTGATGAGCATGTTCTTTGCCGTGAGCCGCGACGTAAAGCGCCTCGACAATTTCCTGGAACTGCACAGCGAACTTCCGCTCGGTAGCGGTGCCATGGCCGGTTCCGCCTTCCCGTACCACCGCGCCTTGGTGGCAAAGGAACTCGGATTTAATGGAGTCTCCCCCAACAGCATCGACGCCGTGAGCCACCGCGACATGATGCTCGAATTCGAAGCCGACCTCGCCATTATCGCGAACACCATGAGCCGCTACGCCGAAGATTTCGTGAACTGGAGCACCAGCGAATTCGGCTACCTCACCCTGCACGACGCCTTCTCTAGCGGTTCCTCCATGATGCCGCAGAAGAAGAACCCGGATTCCATGGAACTTATCCGCGGAAAGTCCGGACGCATGCTGGGTAACTTCAGTACCCTCTACACTCTGGTGAAGGGAGCCCCGCTCAGCTACAGCCGAGACCTGCAAGAAGACAAGGAACCGGTATTCGACTCCGTCCATAACGTGAAGGTAATTCTCCGCGTCATGAAGGAAGCTTTGGAAAGCGCACGTTTCAATTTCGACAAGATGCACGCCAAAATGCTGCCGGCGCTGCTGGCTACCGACCTCGCTGACTTGCTGGTCGAATCCGGCGTGCCGTTCCGTGACGCCCACCACGTGGTCGGTAGCCTGGTCGGCGAAGCCGCCCGCCAAGGCCTCGAATTCACGGACCTCTCTGATGAGGCCTGGGCCAGCGCCGGCGTCCCGAACGTAAAGCAGATGAAGAAGACGCTCACGTTTGAATACAGCGTTTCCCGCCGTAACATCGAAGGCGGTACGGGTCCCAAATCCGTGAAGCAGCAGTTCGTAAAGGCAGACGCAATCTTGAAGAAGTTCAAGAAGTAAGAAAAGATCCTCGCGAAAATGAAACGCTAGCCTGGATCCTTCGGTCGCTACGCTCCCTCAGGATGACAATAGCGAACCTACAGCTGCTCTACGGTGAAACCCTTGGAACGCAGAATGTCAATGACGTTCTCGTGATTGCCCGCCAGGTGAGCTGCGCCTACGACAACGAAGATATTACGGTCTTGTGCTAAGAAATCTGCAATGCTTTCTGCCATCTTACGGTTACGGGAGTAATATATGCGCTCGTTGATTTCTTTTTTGAACAGGGAATCTGCAGGACTCAACTGAGCTGTATCCAAATTCATGTTTACGCAAAAAAGCGAGTCATTCCCCGCTTTCCAGGCACGCATCATGCCCCTGGTGGCAGAATCAAGAAAGGCCGTTTCACGAAGGATAGTTTCTAGATAGAAAATTCCCAACGAATCCGAATCGCCGTCGCCGGTAAATACAAAAACCTGTTCCTCTACCGTTTCCAGCGAGACGACATTTTTGCCGGCGTCACGGGCTCTTTCAAGAAAATGGACATCTATTCCCAATTTTCCGTCATAGCCCAAGCGCATAATTCCAACAGCAGTCACGGTCATCCCCGCCGACAGCGGCTTGTAGCGACTAAACGAACCTAATGGCAGTTTCCACGCCAGACAAAGGCTATCAAGAGATGCCGAAACTCTTGCAGGAATGACACTATCGAGAACCCTTCCATCATGAAAAAAGCCTTGCTGTTCTGTCATCAAGGCGATTTGCCGCGAAATGGAATCGTCGGTCGCGTCTATTTCTACCGCAAGCTCTTCCGAGCGATCAAATGCGTTTTCGATGATGGTATCTAGCGGATAAAAGGAAGAATCCGCAAAATGCAGACTTCCCAAAAGGTAAACGCTCGAGTTGGAATCGGAAACCTTCCAAAAGAGGTGTTTTCTCCCTTCATTCTCTATAAAAGAACACCCTGCCAACAGCAGTAAGGCACAAACAAACAGAACAGAAAAGCCCTTCACTTTTCAGCTACTTCTTATCTTGAGGGACAAGCCGTTCCACTACGCGGAACAATTCATTATAAATTTCCAGGAAATCCTCAATCCAGATGGGATCCCGCTCTCCGACGATATGCATCGTCTCTTCCAGGGTATGCTGGGCGTTATAAGGTCCGACCAGCGAACCCTCGGGCAAGGCTCCGCTCCTGTAGGCCTGTGCCGCCGAAACGCGGGCACGGAAACTACGACGAAGGCGTGTAATGAGGGAGCTTCGCAAAGCCAGCAGTTCGTCGTAAGCCTCCTGGAAATTTCCGTCGGCTATGGACTGTTCAGCCAATTTCAGGCGACGACCGATGGATTCGCGCTCCATGGGCGGCACCAGCATGCCCTTGGCAGCGAGAGTGCCCCGAATCTGGGCAATTGTCTTTTCCAAAAAATCCTTGCCCCAAAAGCACATAGGAGCGGCTGCATTTTCGGCAACCCTGTTTTCTCGAATCTTATGGGCAGATAGCCAACGATCAAGCTTGTCCAGCACGATTCCCGCCTCGGGAGTGCGCTCGATGGCCAAATAGTCCTGGGCACGGGAAAGCAGGTTTTCCGCATAGACCATACGCCAATGAGGGAACTTTCCGCTCTTGCGGAGAGCATCCATGTTCTGGCGGATTGTGTCTAGACGAATTTGCATAGGACTACTTCTTTTCTGTCATCTGGAGCGGGGTCACGCCGATTTCCACACGACGGTTCAGGCTGCGGTGTTCCTCGCTGTCGTTAGGATACTTGGGCTGGTGCTCGCCAAAGCCTGCCGCAAAGAGGCGCTCCGGCGGGAATCCCTGTGCCACAAGAGCCTTGACCACGCTCACCGCACGTTCCGTAGAAAGGTTCCAGTTAGAAAAATTCGGGGAGTTTTTCACCGGCAAGTCGTCGGTAAAACCGCTCACCATGATTACATCGCCCGGAGCCATAGCGTCCAAAAGTCCCTTGCTGATTCCTTCAATGACCTTGATACCTTCGGCGGTCAGGTTCGCCCCGTTGATGGGGAAAAGGAAGCTGGCCTGAATCTGGATCTTGCCGTCTTCGAGAGCGATAAGCCCCTGCTCGATAGAAGACTTGAGGCTCTGGGAAAGGAGCGCGTTGCGTTCCGCCGCAATTTTCCGCATTTCCTCCTGGCAAGAGAGCACTTCCTCTTCGGTACGGGTCAGGTCTTCCGCTTTCTGCTCCTTCAACGTGGCCATGGCCACGAAGGCAAGGATAAACAGGGACACCAGGGCCACGCCCAGGTCCGTATAGGCCATCCAGGGATTGTGATTGTCTTCGCGACGAAATCCCATCTACTAGCCCTCCACCTTAGGCTGCTCGGCCTTGTGGTTTGCACGCTGAACCTGTTCCATGACTTCCAGCAAGATTTCCTGGGTCTTGACAGCGTTTTCCATAAGCACTTCGGAGGCACGCTCGTGGAAAGCTTCCAGGGACTGGTTCAAGTGTTCCACAAAGTTGTCTTCTTCCTCGTGCTCGGCAGTGTCGCCAGAAAGCTTTTCCAGAATGGTCTCGAGGCCTGCGCGGAGCATTTCCAGGTTGGCGCTGAGTTCGCTCTGGTTCACCCGCATCAGTTCGGCGGTCTCCACCAGGTTTCCACCCAGGGCGTCGGTAGCTTCCTTCTCCTTCACTACCCGGTTGTCGATGCTTTCGGTAAGGGCCTTCTGGGCCTCAAGCAACACGGCAGAAGATTCCGAAAGTTTCTGGAAGGCATCCAGAATGTCGGAAGAAAGGGCCGAAAGCTTTTCGGAAACGGACTTGCTGAGTTCGGCGGAACCCGCCTGGGCTTTTTCGGCCACCTGGAGCGCCACCGTCTTGAGGGTTTCCAGACCCTCTTTTTGGGACTGGACTCCGGCAGAAGCTTCTGTCGAAAGCTTGTCCATAAAGGACTTCCACTGTTCCGAAGACTGTTTGACCTGGTCGGCCACGGCACTTGCGATGCTCTTCGAAGAGGCGTTCATGGCGTTTTCCGTCGCGCTGGCTACGGCACCGAGCTTTTCATCGAGCTTGGTAGAAATCGAACCCATCGCTTTTTCAGTTGTGCTGGCCACAGCGCCCAACTTCTCATCCAATTTCGCAGAAACAGAATTCATGGAGTTGGACACCGCACTCTCCAAAGATTCCACAGTCTTTGCAAGCCCCTGCTGCACAGAGGCGGCCACGGCTGACAGATTCTTCTCTACAGACTGGAACAGGCGTTCCAGTTCCGTCTTTTCCATATCGGTGGCAGAAGCGGCGGCGTCTTCGCCCTGCAATTCAAGAGTGAGACTGTCCAGGCGGGCCAAGAAACGCTCCCGGGCACCGAGCAGCAGACTACGGCTCGCGTTCAGCACCAAGGCCGCAAAGAGACCGCAAAGGCTGGTCCCGAAAATGCCCTTCATATTCTGGAACAGCACCTGGATGGTATCAAGAGTGCCTTGAGTCGTAGAGTTGTCGATAGCACCGCCGGCTGTTGCCACAGAATACATAAGACCAAAGAACGTACCCATCAGGCCGAGCAAAATCACCGTACCGCTGGAACTGCGGGGAGCGGGCAGGCCCGTACTGTTAGAAAGAACCTCGTAGGCGATAGGCGAATCGATTCGGATACCCTTCTCTACCAGATGGCGGGCCATTTCCAGGCGGCGAGCCACCACGCCGTCGCCGCTCACCCTGAAACCCCTGCCGCTTTCGCAGGCGGCAATCTGTTCCTCTTCGGCGCTAATCTTGCGGGCCGCGGCCATAGACATGAACTGTTCCGCCAGGAACACCACGAAAATGGCGGCCATGATAATCCAGCCAAACAGCGGAGCGCCAAAATACATGGCTCCGCAGGCAAGGGCACCAATGCCCACCAGGGTAAGCAGGAGAATGGAATTGAAAGCGTTCTTCATCGTTCACCTTTTGTTTCAAATAAATTTAACTGACCGCGGTTGAACCCGCGCAAGAACAGGGACCACTTGTCGCGGTACCAGTCGATTACCTGGAGCGTAAGGCCCCGAGCGTAATCGCAAAAATCATCGGTAAAGGCCAAAAAGCCGTTTTCGTAGGCGTAATGCGGGTTCCAGAGCCTGCCCACGTTGCGGGCACAGCCTGCCGCCGTGCGGTAATACTTGGGCGCCCCCTTCACATTGAAGGCTGCCGCAAAGCGTTTCTTGGCAAGGGTGTTCAAGGAACTGCGCAAAGAGGTTACCAGGGCATTCTCTTTTTCACGGAGGCCCTCTTCCAGACAGGGCAAGAGTTTGCTCACCGCATCTACGGCACTCTCGCCATGCCAGTACTTGCAGAGTTTTTCCTGCAACTGCATCACGCGGCCATGCATACGCACAAACAAGGGCTCGGCATCGCTTACCAGCAGGTGGATGGTCGCCGAATAAAAGGCGTTAATGTCTTGCTTGTTGTTCTTGACCGCAAGGCACCAACCGTTCTCGTCGTGGTGCAAAAAGTCACCGCCCTCCAAAAGCAGGCGCAAAACCTCGTCGGTAGAAAAACGCTGCATCCACTTGGCGCGGAACTCGTCGTAAAGTTTGCTCGCATCGGCCACTATCTGGGGAAAAGAGGACTCGCAAAGTTTCCAGGCCGTAGCACTATAGCTTATCAGTTCGGAGCTAGAAACCGCCTCTTCTCTATTGTTCAAAAGGGCGTCCAGGTGCTCGAAAAGCACAATGGACCAGGTCACCATCATGGACTGTGAAAGGGTCGCCACCATGGCAGGGTGATCGGCATGCACCGACAAGTGCATACTTGTCCCCGTCATCTTGCGAATGGAGCGGCGAAAAGAATCTTCCACTGGCTACCCCTTAAAATCCCGTTTCAATCCTCTGCCATACGCTACGGCTCACCCGCTTGCGGCTACCCGCCAGCTCTTCTGATTCCTTGCGCACATCGGATTCCAGATTGCCCTTGATCAGCGCCAAATCACCCTGGAAATCCCCGCCCGCCTCAAGGAACAGGCCATAGACATTGTTAGAAATCTTGCTGTCCAAGGATATCACCTTGCCGCCACGGACAGAAAGGGCAAAACGATTCCGACTGAAATCGCAATGAGATAGCACTAGCTCGGGCACATCATCTACCCACAGGCCGTAGTAGTTATTCACAAAGCGCACATTCTCGAAAACCCCACGGGTGCGGAACACGGAATTGCGGAAGGCGTTTTCTACCATCAGGTTCTTGATTTCAAAAGAACCGTTACCCGAAATGATATGCAGGCCGTTCCAGCTTTCGCTGGAGTCAGCACTTTTGAACACGATAGGCTTGGCCTCTGTACCCCGGATGTCCACCGGGCCCCGGAGCATCAGCTTGGCGTATTCGCCCATAAGGACCGTGACCCCAGGTTCTACGGCAAAGGTATCCGAAGAGGAAAGTACCACGCCTTGCTCCAGGATGTAGGGGCTATCCTTTTCCTGCAAAAGGAGCTTGCCGTTTTCCACTTGCGGAAACGGCATCTCCCCCGCAAGGGCAGCCACAAACGCCCAAAGAAGCGGCAGGACTATCTTACTTGGCCTGGTCAATTTCACCCCTCAGCTTGATTTTCTGGATAATGTGCATGTTGGGCAACAACTGGGCCGCAATCACGTCGTTTACGTCGATGTGTCCCGAAATCTCCAAGTTGCCGGACTGCACCACCCCGTGAGTAATGTCGAATAGGATAGACCCCGAACCCACGATAAAGCCCTTGCTTTCCATGCGCACGTTGGCAGTGGTGTCCGGAATTTCCTTGTACTTGATGTTCATGCCGATTTTCGCCATCTGGACTCCGTCGTGCACGAACACATCCTCAAGTTTGAAGGCCTTGTAAACAGTTGTCATTGCGCCGTTGCCAGGAATCTCCACGGAACGCTCCCACACGTCACCCAAGTTCACAGGGCTTCCCGGCAGAACGGGCTGGATTTTCATGAACACCTTCATCAGGTTCAGTTCCTCGGTCCCCGGTTGCAGGGCCTGATCCTCTACGGAGGGGTCGCTCATGGAACCATCCCCCATCATCTTGAACTGGAAATGCTGGGACGAAAGGTACTTCTCGATATAGCGGAACTCCTCGACGGAGCGCTTGTCGCTCTTGTAGTCCACCGTATCAATCTTCATCTCGAAACGGGCGGAACCGTTGTCGAATGCCACCGTCTGGCTCAGGGTGGACTGGGCGTTCAAGCGGGTCTCCATAGACTCGGGAGATTCGTGAGTGGAATCCTCGGGGGCAAACACATTCAGGCTCGCTTCCAGGGTGAATTTCTGGACCGGAGCGTTCTGGGTGTTAAAAGCCAAAGAAACGCTATTGCTATCGCAAGAACAGAGCCACAGGAGCGCCGTGGACAGGATCGAAAACTTTACGAAATTCATACCTTGAATGTAGCAAATAGTTACTAGAAATTTGGGTTTCTAGACGCCTACAGACACATTTATTATCCGAAAATTCGTAACTAGAAGCTCAGAACTCATAGCTGAGCCGAAGGCTCCACGCCCTTGTTACCGGAATCACCCTTTTCCAGGCGCATTTTCTGGAAAAAAGCCTTCAAAAGTCCCAGGCATTCGTCGGCAAGGATACCGCCAGTGACCTTTACCTCACGTTTCAGGGCATTTCCCGTAATAACATCCACCGTGGTACCGCACCCACCAAAGCGGGTGTCCGGCGAGCCATAGACCACCCGTGAAACGCGACTGTTCAAGATTGCTCCCGCACACATGGGGCAAGGTTCCAGGGTTACATACAAAGTAGTTTCTTCCAGACGCCAATTCTCAATTTTTGCCGAGGCCGTCCCAATAGCCAGAATTTCAGCATGGGCGGTGGCGTCTTTCAGCATTTCAACCTGATTGTGTCCCCTGCCTATGACCACACCGTCTTTAACGACGACACATCCTATAGGGATTTCCCCTTCGTCAAAGGCTTTTTCCGCCTCCCGAAGGGCCATACGCATGTAGCGTTCGTCATCTGCCGACACATTTTCAGGCGAAATATCTTTTAGCTCATCCATCAATCAGGAATATAGAAAAAGCCCAGCCCAGCTGAGCTCAAATAACGAATCGTTACGTCCCGTCTTATCAGATTTTTTTTAAGGCCTGAGTCTTGGGACCGGCCTTACCGGGAGGGAGAATCAGCATCACCTTTTCCATGCGGGTGCCGTCCATCTTGAGCACCCTGAAGGTATAGCCCTGAATCTTGACTTCGGCACCTGGAGACGGGATAATGCCAAGTGTGGCCTGAATGAGCCCCGAAAGGGTCTCCACATGGGAATTCTCAGGCGGTTCCAGCTCAATTCCCAGTTCGTCGCTCAAGTCCGAAAGAGTCATGAGGGGGTCCACGATGTAGCGGCCGTCTTTTAGGCGTTGCACATCTTCGTCTTCATCCATATCGTCTTCGTCGCGGATTTCACCCACGATTTCTTCTAGGATGTCTTCCAGGGTCACAAGGCCCGC
This sequence comes from Fibrobacter succinogenes, assembly GCA_902768715.1. Taxonomy (GTDB): domain Bacteria; phylum Fibrobacterota; class Fibrobacteria; order Fibrobacterales; family Fibrobacteraceae; genus Fibrobacter; species Fibrobacter succinogenes_L. The sequence goes on from CACXMH010000034.1 coordinate 22,365, forward strand.
CGTACCGCCGTATTCATCTACAACGATGGCCAGCTGGTTTCCGGTCTTGCGGAGTTCTGTAAGCAGGTCGTCTATCTTCTTGTGGTAAGGCACGAACACAGGAGGCATCACGATTTTCATGATGTCGAAGGGCTCGTCCCGGTGTTCGGTGTACCATTCCAAAAAGTCCCTGTTGGAAAGAATTCCCACAATGTTATCGACGGTATCCTTATAGACAGGCAAGCGGGAATGGCGTTCGCTGTTCAACACCTTGACAAGTTCGTCCAGGGGCGTTTCCACGTCGATAGCGCACATATCCACACGGGGAGTCATGATTTCACGGACCGGAGTCTCCACGAAGTCGAAGATGTTGAGAATCATCTGCTGCTCTTCTTTTTCGAGGCCTTCGGCATCGGTCTCCTCACTGTCGGAAAGGTCCGCCTGCACGGCATCGCGCCGTTCTTCGGAGAGGAAACTGAGCTTGGAATCGTAACCCAGGCCCTTCAGAATCGCCACAAAAAGAACGTGACAGATTTTGGCAGGAATCGCAAAAGGTATGCGTATGAGCTTGAAAAGCGGAATCAGCACCACTGCCAAGGTATCGGGCTTAAGTGTGCCGAGAAGGTTTGCGCAGAAAACGGTTATGGTATAGATGCAGATGCAGGCCACTACGAGGTAAGCCAAGAAAGCGAGCATCTTGAATTCGTGCACCCAGTTCCACGGAACCATCTGGAACAGGTAAATACCCAAAACGCCACTCCCCACATTGCAAAAGATACGGCCGATGGAGATGGTCTCGTTGAAGCCGTCATGCTCCACGATGGCGGCCACTTTCTCTTCGCGGCCTTCCCTATCCTTGGCCTCACGCTTTGCATAGATGCCGCTGAATGCGGTCTTGATCAGTGAAAAAGAAAAAGAGATGAACAGAAAGAGGACCAAAAAAACAATAGCCCACTGTACCGATGAATCCATCAGCATTTCTCCTTGTAGGGGTCCAACCCCAGAAATTCACATTCCCGCTTGCGCATGACCTTGCGGTCGGCCGCCTTGATGTGGTCGTAGCCCGACAGGTGCAAAAGCCCATGGACAACGACTCGCTTGAGTTCTGCGAAAAAGCTGTTGCCGTATTCGGGGGCTTGGCGCTTGACCTGTTCTTTTGCGATGTAGATTTCGCCCAAAAGGTCCGGTTCGTGCCATTCATAGGAAAGTACGTCGGTCACCTTGTCTAGCCCGCGGTAGGACTTGTTCATTTCGCGGACAAAGTCATCGTCACAGAGGACAACATTCACGTTATTCCCCGTTCCCTCCTGGTCCAGGAGCTGATGGGCCATCTTGTCGAACTTGTCTTTCCAGGGGAAAGTCTTGATGCTCCCCTGGCAAAGGAAATCTATCTTGTATTTTCTCTTTTTACTACTGGCAGGGTCAGGCATTAAATATTATACCACTTCTTAAGATTTTCAATAATGGCTTCGGCCTGGGCCTTTCCGCTGATATTGAACTTGCTGCGGGCCTTAAAAGCGCCTGCTACCTTCTGGTAACGGCGGATATAGACCTTGGGCTCGCCAAATTCACCAGTCTTGGCGTTGCGTTCCTGGCAAAGGAACATCATGGTCTGCCAAGCGCCCTTGGAAAGGACTGCCTTGTCCAGTTCCTTGATGACCTGCTCGCCGGTATCCGGATCGGTCATTTCTACGGTAGGCTCTTCAAATTCTGCGCTCATAGGTTCCTCGTGTGATAAGGGTCAATTTCTCGACCATAAAAAATACATTTTTATCTTGACAAGGCTAAAAATAATATATTTATCTTGTGTAATATATCCTGAAAGAGGGGCTATATGTCATTTTCAAGTCGTTTTAAAATTGTCGCCATAGCACTTATGCTGGCGGTACCTTTTTCTTATGCCGCCAAGAATACCTCGGGCAAGGTCCGTTCCGTCATCGGTGACGTGACCACACAGAAAAAGTCCGAAGGCAACTGGGTTCCACTCCGCGTAGGGGCAAAGGTCAAAGAAAAAGACGTTATCCGAACCCTGGTAGAATCCCAGGCCATTGTGGCCCTACCCGATGGCAGCACCATCTCGGTAGAAGAAAACTCCCTAGTGGAATTTTCCCAACTGGTATCCGAGGACGGGGTCCAGACGGCCATGACCGACATCAAGAGCGGAAAGGTCCGTTTTGACGTGCAGAAACAGACCAGCAAGGAGAGTTCCTTCATGTTCAAGACCGGGACCGCCACGGCGGCCATTCGCGGTACTGACGGAGCCATCGGTTTGAGTTCCAAAGGCACACCCATCGCTTCCCTCCGTAATGGTAAGCTTGAACTCACTGTATTCAACCAAAAAGTGGAAATTAAGGGCGGCGAAACCATCATTACCACCGAAAAAGAAATCATGGTTATGGAACTTTCCTCCTCCGGCGACCTGGAATTCTTAAATGAAATTGATGCCATGCTCAGCGATACCTCTATGACCGAAGACAAACTGAAAGCGGCTATCCAGGCAAAGGATATCGAATACAAGGCAAAACAGACGGCCGCAAAGGATTCCCTCAAGTGCTTCTTTGAACCCCTCCCCGACATCATCTACACTCCAACCGTAACCATCAAGGGAACCTGCCCTGCCGGTGTGGGCGTCGAAATCAGTGGAGAAAGAATCGAATCGACCGGAGAACCGCTACAGTTTACCCCCAACTGGGCACCCAGTGCCTTTGGCGAAAAGAAATTCCCCGTGGTCTGCTACTCCGGTAAGGTAAGCTTTGACTGCGCCGGCCTGACGACCCTCTACATGCAACAGCCCGACACGACAGTCTCGGATTCAGGCAAAACCGCAATGAAACCGTTCAGTGTGACAACGGCCTCGCCTCTTGTTGTTTGTGAGACCGGCTCGGCCGTTATAGAAGGTGAATTTGACCCAGCAGATACGGCAGCAACCCTATTTGTCAAACTTGGCAGCTACACCTCTCCCAACCTGGTTCCCCTAAGCGCAGAAGGGAAATGGACTCATACGATTACCATCAATGACCAGAAGGGCAACTGGAACGAAAGATACGCTACCGTCGAATTCAACGGAGCTTCGGGCAATGTTAGTGCACGCATCGACCTCGCTATCGATAAAACCTGCAGCGCCATCAACCTGGGGCGTCCTGCACTCCTGTTCCAGGGTTCAGACCCCATCCGCTGCGAAGCCCGTGTTTACATTTCGGGCATCAAGGACGACATTGTCATTCTCTCTACCGAAAGAGACAATACACCTCTCAAAGAAACCTATTTTGACAAGAACGCCTTCTCCACCATCAAGCTCAAGCAGGGACTCCATGACTACACTTGGACAGCTCGAGACCAAGCAGGGAACAAATCTGAAATTAGAAAGAAACTTGGATGCTTCTCAAGTAGTGGCGCTGCCATTCATGTTCGTCACGGCAATAGGGAACGTTTGCGCGTGCCTCCACCACCCAATGGGGTCTCCAAAAAACTGGCAAAGGACTTGCGTTTCGAAGTTACTGGAATTCAGCGAGACCCCAATCAAATCAAGAGCGTTTCCATCAAGAGAAACGGCGTGGAAATTCAGAAATATGAAGGCGAACTGAGTATCGACGATACCAAGTTCAGTGAGCGCGTAGAACTCGAATATGGCAAGATAACCACATTCGATATCGAGGTCGTGCTAAAAGACGGCAGAAATCTTACAGCCAAAAAGGTTTACGAGGTACGCTAAATGAAAAAACTCTTTAAAAGTACCGTTGCCACATTCTTTTTGGGAACAGCCTTTGTTTTCGCCCAAGAACCTGCACCTGCAGTCGCAGTTCCCACACAGCCAACCACCCAAGCTTCCGAAGCTCCCGCTCCTGAACCGGGACAACAGGGAGCAGCCGCCACCGTAGCAGAGGCTCCTGTTCAAGAGCCTATTCCAACAGCATCCGAGCCCCAGCCAGTAGCTACAGAAGTTGCCCCTGCACAAACCGAGGCTGCACCCGTCGCCGAGGCTCCCGCCGATGCTGTTCCCGCACCAGTTGAATCCACCCCTGTGGCCGAAGCGCCTGCAGATGTTTCAGCCGAACCCGTAACCGAAACCGCAGAAGCGGTTCCCGCAACAGCGCAACCCCCTGTCGAGGCAGCTCCTGTGGCAGCCCCAGTACCTGTTGCAGAACCAGCACCCGAACCTGTAAATACTCAACTTGCAGGAACTGAACTTCAGGGAGAACTCCACGGATTCCTGAAAGCGGACAAATCCCCGTACCTAGTAAATGGAATAGTTTCTGTCGCAGCCAATACAGTATTGGTCATTGAGCCGGGAACTACAATCATGTTCACCAAGGGTAGTTCGCTGATGGTGAATCAAGGACAGCTTGTGGTAGCGGGTTCCGCCACATCCCCAGTAGTGTTCCGTTCCGCCATGAGTGTTCCAGCTGCAGGCGACTGGGCAGGAATTACAGTCATTGGAGAGAACAACTCCGAAATTCGCAATGCCCAAATCCTCAACGCCACCAACGGCCTTGTCGTCGAAAATGGCAACCTGAAAATTCAGAATTCCCTTGTAGAAGGGTCTAGCGGTTATGGTATTTATGCCCGTAATGCATCTATTGTCGTAAGCGACGGGCAGTTCAAGAACAACCAGGTTGCCCTGAACCTTTCCCACTACGCCCAAGGCGAAATAGAGCGTTCCAACTTTGAGGGAAACAATGTTGCCCTGCTGAATTCCAAGCTTTCCAAAAGCAACATTTCTTCCTCGAATTTCAGAAATAACGGTACAGCCGTAGTCAATATGGGCAACACCCTTATCGACTTGAACAAGGCTTCCGTAGAAGACAATACCGTTGGTATAGCCACGGCAGAAATCCTTGCGCCGGAAGTTATGGAAAACGCCAAAAACAACAAAGAAAATTTCAGTGACAAGGCAGAAGAAACCGCGGCAACCCTCCCCCCCGAGCCGGAAGTACCAGGCACAGAACGCAAGAACCTTAACCCCACCGACAAGGCCTATGTTGTATTTGATACAGAAACAGACTCAGATTCTACGCAAAAAAGCTGGTCAATCCTTGGCAACTTGATGCTTGGCTGGAATTATCATTATGTCCGCACCCGTACCCATCATAGCGACACGCCGGAAATCATGGGAACGGATACCATTCTCAAGGGAGACCGTTACAAGAACTATTTCCAGGTACCAGGCTTTGCCGAAAACGCTTCGGTGTATTTGCTGATGATTTCTCCGGAAGGCAAAACTATCGAATTTACCATGGACGCCACTTCGGATTCTTGGAACAAGTTCTCTCCAAACCCTGTAACACTACGCTATAACGACAGCTACAACAGCGTCAACTTGGGTGATATCCAGATGATGGGCGGAGACATCTACATGTCCGGCATGCCCTTATTCGGTGCTGAATACACGCTCTCCCTACTCAAGAATAATGCAGATCAACCCCTGTTCCAGCTAGAAGGATTCTTTGGCGAAGCCAAACGTTCTCTAGTCCCCCACAACCGCCATCCCTATTTCTACAACGACTATATTGACGATGGCGAAGCCCAAGCACAGCGCCTCGCTTACGGCGGATTCCTGAAATGGGCTCCTGTACGCAGGTTTGATGCCAAGGTGGGTGCAATTTACGCCAATGACGAACTTGAAGACCCACTGCTTCGCGATGGGGCAAAGGCGACCACCCTTACCACCGACCCGTTGCAAGAAGCATTTACCATGTATGCCGAAGGAAACTGGCTGTTTTTCCCGGGCGACATCGAGCTGAACGGGCAGATTGCCGTCGGACGTGCCGACACCACTGATGCCATACGCCAGAGAGCCATCAATAAGGTTTTCTCCAATGCAGGTCTGAATACATCCAGTTACACACTTCTCCGTAAATTGATGCAGAGTGAAAGTCAGATTGACTGGCTGACCAATGCCGAGTTAGAAGAAATTTTCGGTGACAACACCAACATGACAAAAGGCCAGATGCTACAGAAATTGCACGAACTGGTGAAAGAAGCGAAGAAGGTCCAAAAAGAGGTCGAAAGCGACCGCGATGATGACCGCGTGCTAGGCCAGCACTGGGGTAGCCAGAACTTCGCTCTTGGAGCATCCTTGAACTGGAGTATCAACAGAACAAGAATTGCAGGTCATTTTAAGTACATTGGCGAAGAGTTCTACAGCGCCGGTTCACCGGACCAGCTTTCCAACACCCGCGAATTCGGAGCTAGCCTAGAACAGGACATCAAGAAGTTCTGGATTCTTGGATTGGAATACCAAATCAATGTAGAAAATGCGGCCCACGGAAGAAAGAAAAACCTGGCAGGACTTGCAGAAGGCACCCATTTCGGTTTGGTTTCCGATGACGAAAGCGACTGGTTCGAAGCTCACGAGTTGGACAACGACCGTACGAAATACATTCATAATTTTGGTTTGGGCAACACCTTTACCGTCAACCCCAGAGTCCAAATCACGGCGGGCTACAACCTAGAATACAGAGACCAGTACCGTCCTTTACAGCTCCGGGGCAACTACATGCTGGACGATGGAGTTTACAGGGATGATTTCTTTACCAAGGGCAAGGGGTCAAAGGTTGCCATCGTGAACGGCGATACCGTCATGGTGGATTCCGCACGCTGGGCAAACTACATGTCTATGGCGGACGAGCCTTACCTCGCCTCCAAATTTGAAGAAAGACTCTACAAGCAAAGCATCAAGGCCGGGATATCCTTCAAAGCTGCCCAGTCCGTGTTCAAAATCAACGGCCGTTGGACACTGCGTACAGACGATTCCAAGTTCCACAAGGACAGCTTAATCGATGAAATGGATATGGATTTGGAAGACACGACCTGGGCAAAACTGGGTTATTACTACGGTGGAAGTGACTACTTTGAACAGAGCTACCCGTTAAGCATCACCACAACCTTGAAGAGCATGCAAAACCTCTTCCAGGTGACTTACCGCCTGAAATCTTATACTCGTGATGAGATGGCCGAAGACGAAATCACCGTAGAAGACGAATTAGAAATTCCCTTCATGAATCGTTTCATGGTCCTTTCCTTGAATGGTCAGTTCCGCTACATGCTTACGGAATGGACCGAATCAGACGAGGACTTCGACGAAGAAGAAATGGACGTGCTTGGGAAACTCAACCTGCGGTTCAACCACAGCAAGCACCTGTACAGTGACTGGTACGTAGGTTCGGCCATCTATTATCGTCCGGACTACCTGTCCAACGAATACAAGGACATCTACGGCGGAATCAACCTGAACTACGTGTTCTAAGGTTTTCCGTCGGCGCAAGGGCCATGTACTCTTACTGTTTTCACGAGCTTCCCGTTGCCCTAGAAAAAAAAGGCAAGTTTCGGGAAGCTCTTGCCAAAGAGCTGAAACTCCACCCAGAACAGATTTTCGATCTGGAGGTGGAACGTTTTTCGCTGGACTCCCGCCGGAAAGGTTTCCCCCACTGGTCTTATAATGTCCGTTTCGATGTTCAGCAAAAACTGAAGACCTTCGGAAACAACGCCAAGGGGCTCGTAGAAGCGGTTCCGGCAAAACAAGACCCGAAAGAGGCAGCCCTGGCAGGCACCGTGCAAATGCCCGAGCATGTAGATATTGTGGGTGCAGGTCCTTCGGGGCTCTGGGCGGCCCTGCACCTTTTACGCAAGGGCTATTCCGTAGATCTTTACGAGCAAGGCAAGCCCGTAGAGGAACGATTCCGCGACATACGCCGGTTCTTTGTGGACCGAAAGTTCAATGCCCGCAGTAATGTCCTCTTTGGCGAGGGCGGTGCAGGAGCCTTCAGTGACGGCAAGCTCAACACCAGGAGCAGAAACGCATTCTCGGAACAGGTTCTGCACGACATGGTGGATTTCGGGGTGGACCAGGATGTTATCACCTTCGCGAAGCCCCACATCGGAACAGACAGGCTTGTGCTGATGCTCCGGAAAATCCGTGCAGAAATTGCCCGACTGGGTGGGCAAATCCATTTTTATTCGGCCCTGACAGATGTAGAAATCCAGAACGGTCGCATTTCTGCCATCAAGATTGAAAACGACGCCGCACCGCAAGGTGCGTGGAAGCGCTGCGAAGCGCTGGTCCTTGCCACTGGGCATTCTTGCAGGGACATTTACCAGATGCTGCAGGCCCGGGGCGTAGCCCTTGAAAGCAAGGCTTTCGCCATGGGCGTTCGTGTGGAACACCCCCAGGAGCTGATAAACCTGCGGCAGCTGGGTAGAGGTGTCGATACACGCCTCACCGGAGCTGCGGAATATTTTCTCGCCACACCGACACTGAACAAAACCTGCAGTGCCTACAGTTTCTGCATGTGCCCTGGCGGCGTGCTGGTGCCCTGCGCTTCTGAACCAGGGACACTTGCCACCAACGGCATGAGTTACAGCCGTCGAAACGGCCCACTTGCCAACGGAGCCATCGTGGTTCCCGTAGAGGCCAGCGAAAAACTCTTTGGTGGACTGGAATTCCAGAGAAAAACGGAGGCGGACGCTTTCAATGTAGGCGGAAAGAACTACAGTGCTCCGGCACAGACCATCAAGGCCTTCATGGAACACCGGCTGGACAAAAAGTTACCGAAATCCACCTACCCCTGCGGGATTGTACCCGTCAACACCTGGGACTGGCTGGACAAGCGGATTTGCCAGAGCCTTTACGAAGGTTTTTTGAACTTTGACCGAAAAATTCCCGGATTCATTGCAGAAGGCCTCATTGTGGCTCCCGAAACCAGGACCAGTTCTCCCCTGCGAATCACCCGAGACAGCGCTACCCTAGAAAGCGTGAATACCAAGGGATTGTTCGTGCTGGGCGAAGGGGCCGGCTATGCAGGCGGGATTGTCACCAGCGCCGCCGACGGAGTGAGACTGGCGTACTACGCGAAGAATTTAAAGGACACAATTCAGAATTCAGATTTCGGAATTCGGAATTGTTTTAATGATAATAACTCCGAATTCATAAATCCGAAATCATAATTCATCATGATTACCCGCACTATCGACCGTAACTTTGCCAACATGCGCCTGGACCGTTTTCTTCGGAAGGCTTTTCCCGACGAATCATTGTCCGTTTTCTTTGCTATCCTGCGAAAAAAGAAAGTCAGGGTGAACGGGGTTATCGGCAAGGCAAACCAGATGCTCCAGGAAGGAGATACCGTCTGCATTTACGAGAATTTGAAAAGCGTTGTAAATTCGGAATCCGGAGCTCAGAAAACGGATTTGAACAACGCCGAAAACAAGGGTTGGACTAAGGCCAGCACAGCAGCCGACCGAAAATCCGGCTGGGGTACTCAGGAGCTAGACATCATCTTGGAAACCGAAGACTACCTGGTGGTCAACAAGCCTTCGGGAATGCCTAGCCAGCCGGGAAGCGGGACCCGCCCCGGCGAAAGCCTGGTGGAACACCTCTGGGAATGGGGCAAGCGGGAACATCTCGACTTCAAGCCTACCCTCGCCCACCGTCTGGACCAGGAAACCTCGGGACTTTTGCTGGTGGCACTTCACGGTGACACCCTGCGGGACTTGACCCGCCTGATTCGTGAACACGAAGTCAAGAAATACTACCTGGCCCTTGTCAAAGGGAATCTCGAAAAAGAAAAAGGAACCATCGAAGCCTCCCTCGCCCGCACAGACAATGCCAAGGGCTCCAAGATGCAGATTGACGAAAAAGGGAAAAAGTCCATCACCCATTATAGCGTCAAAAAACACTACAACGGCTACGACCTGGTAAAAATCAACCTGGAAACAGGCCGTATGCACCAGATCAGGGCGCACTTCGCAAGCATCGGGCATCCACTCTTGGGAGACACCCGTTACGGAGATTTTGCCCTGAATCGTGAATTCAAGAAACAATACGGACTGAACCGACTGTTTTTGCACAGCAGCCGTCTGGAATACCCCTGGCAAGGCAAGAATACGGTCCAGGAATGCCCCCTGCCCAAAGAACTGCAGGACGTCCTAAAAAAATTGTCCACATCAATGTAACGAAGTTTTGACTAGAATTAAAACTTTAGAAAAGAGAGCGATCTATTAGCGGTTTTCGAGAAGTTTCTGCACGGACTGCGCGAACTTCTCCAGACTCGGGTCTCTCGCCCCCATCAGCAAGATGGTGTCGCCGGGCTGGGCGTATTCCACCATCTTCTTGGCGCATTCGTTGCGGTCGGCGATGTAGATGGCTTCGCAACCCCTGAGAAGCAGGTCATCGGCCAGGTCACCAGCGCTGATGTCGCGGGTGACGGTGCCGCCGGCGTAGTAGATTTCGCTGAAGAACATCACGTCGTTTTCACGGTCGTCGTCAAAGTCCTTGGGGCGGAGCGCCTTGGCGATAAATTCCACAAGGTCTTTGCGCAAGAAGCGTGTAGGGCCGAATCCATGGGGCTGGAACCAGGCGATAACGCGGCCCTCGGTAAAGTCCTGGGCGCTTCTAATGCTTGCGGCAATCTTTGCCGGATTGTGGGCGAAGTCGTCCACCAGAGTCACGCCGTTGAATGTCCCTAAAATCTGGTGACGGCGGAACACTCCGGGGAATGTGGCAAGGGCGTCAGCGCAAGTATGCAGCGTTACCCCTGCGCGGAGTGCGGCAGCCGTTGCGGCCAGGGCGTTTTCCATATTATGCTTGCCCGGCAGCGGCACCACAAATTTCACCAGTTCTGCATTGTGACGCACGCGGAACTGTATGGAGGTTCCGACAGACTTGAAGTCCGTGCCCTGCACGCCTACATAATTTTCAAAACCAAAATCGAATTCGCGACCGGCGCTGAATTTCTTGGCCAGCGGGTGGGCGTCGTTCACGATCAGAATTTTTCCGTTGTCCAAAATGTTATGGCTGAACTTGAGGAAAATTTCCTGAAGTTCGTCCATTTCTTTGTGATCCTTATCGACATTCAGAATCAGGCCGATTTCGGGTTCGTAACGCACCAGCGTTCCGTCGCTTTCGTCCGCCTCAACCACCAGCCACTGCCCCTTGCCACTCACTGCGTTACCAATCTTGCCTTCTTTCTGCAAATTCACGAGACCCGCCCCCGTCATCACCGACGGCTGGAGGCCCGCATATTGCAAAATGTGGTAAATCATGGCGGTCACGGTAGATTTTCCGCTGGTTCCCGAAACGGCAATCGTGCGAGCTTCCTTCGAAATTTTCGCCAGCATTTCGCTACGGTGCATCACCGGAATCCCGAGTTCCTTGGCACGCTTGAGGTCCGGGTTCGAATCTTCGATAGCGGTACTCACCACCACAGCATTCAAACCAGCAACCACGCCTGAGCCGTCTTGCGGATAGCACTTGACGCCACATTCTTCGAGCTGACTCATCACAAGCGGCTTTTCTGCCGCACCGAACTGGCGGTCAGACCCGCTAATAGAAGCACCCTTGCCAACCAAATACTGGGCGATGGCACTCATACCTACGCCCGCAACACCGATAAAAAAGTAAGATTCCATGACAAATAATGTAGAAATTAACTGTTAATAAAAAATTAAGCAAGAAAATCCTTCGACTCGTTTCACTCGCCCAGGATAACACACTTACAATTTCACATTACACATTACACACTACACACCTCCCCCCTCCCCCTTTTTTTTATATTAGTGCCACTACAAACACCTTTACAAGGAACAAACAAAAAATGGCAAGAGCATTGATTATCGGTTGTGGCGCTGTCGCCACGGTTGCTATCAAGAAGTGCTGCACGGCAAGCGAAGTGTTCAGCGAAATCTGCATCGCTAGCCGCCACCGCGAAAACTGCGAGAAGCTCGCTCAGGAACTGCGCCCGAACACAAAGACGGTCATCACGACTGCCGCTGTGGATGCGGACAAGGCCGAAAATGTCTCTAAGCTCATCAAGGAATACAAGCCCGACCTAGTGATGAACATTGCGCTCCCGTACCAGGACCTCGCCATCATGGACGCCTGCCTGGAATGCGGCGTGAACTACATGGACACGGCGAACTACGAGCCCGAAAACATCGACGATCCAGAATGGCGCAAGGTCTATGACAAGCGTTGCAAGGAACAGGGGTTCAGTGCCTACTTCGACTACAGCTGGCAGTGGGCTTACAAGGAAAAGTTTGAAAAGGCCGGCCTCACGGCACTGCTCGGTTCCGGCTTTGACCCGGGTGTTTCCCAGGCCTACTGCGCCTACGCGTTAAAGCACCAGTTCGACACCATCGAAGAAATTGACATCCTCGACTGCAACGGCGGCGATCATGGCTACAAGTTCGCCACCAACTTCAACCCCGAAATCAACCTGCGTGAAGTTTCCGCTCCGGGCAGCTACTGGGACACCGACGCAAACGGCAAGGGCCACTGGGTCGAAATCCCGGCCATGAGCATCAAGCGCGAATACGTGTTTGACGAAGTGGGCAAGAAGGACATGTACCTGTTGCACCACGAAGAAATCGAATCCCTGGCCCAGAACATCCCGGGCGTGAAGCGCATCCGCTTCTTCATGACCTTTGGCCAGAGTTACCTCGACCACATGCGCTGCCTCGAAGACGTGGGCATGCTCAGCACCCAGCCCATCAAGTTCCAGGGCCAGGAAATCGTTCCTATCCAGTTCCTCAAGGCTCTCCTTCCGGATCCGGCAAGCCTCGGCCCCCGCACCGTGGGCAAGACCAACATCGGTTGTATTTTCAAGGGAACCAAGGACGGCAAGCCCAAGACCTACTACCTGTACAACGTATGCGACCACCAGGAATGCTACAAAGAACTGGGCAGCCAGGCTATCGCCTACACCACCGGCGTTCCGGCCATGTGCGGCGCCATGATGGTGCTCACCGGCAAGTGGAACAAGCCAGGCGTGCATACTGTGGAAGAATTCGACCCGGATCCGTTCATGGAAGCCCTCACCAAGTACGGCCTCCCCTGGAAGGAAAACTTCAACCCTGTTCTCGTTGACTAGAGAGACCCAGAGCAATGAAAAAATGGCGCATTGACGATTCCCGTGACTTGTACAACGTCAAGGGTTGGGGCGTGAACTTCTTCGACATCAACGAGAAGGGCCACGCAACGGTTCACCCGCTCAAGGAAGGCGGTCCGGACATCGACCTGTACGACCTGGTGCAGGAACTTTCGCTCCGCGACGTCTCCACTCCGATGCTGCTCCGCTTCCCGGATATCCTGGACAGCCGCATCGAGAAGATTAACGAGTGCTTCAACAAGTCCCGCAAGGAATACGGCTTCAAGGGCAGCTACTACAGCATTTTCCCCATCAAGGTGAACCAGCAGCGCGCGGTCCTTGAAGAGGTGGTGCGCCACGGCAAAAAGTTCAACATCGGTCTCGAGGCCGGTTCCAAGCCCGAACTCCACGCGGTGCTTGCCAACATGGACAACCCCGACGCCCTCATCATCTGCAACGGCTACAAGGACGAGGACTTCATCGAACTCGCCCTCCTCGCGCAGAAGATGGGCAAGAAGATTTTCATCGTCGTCGAAAAGATGAACGAGCTCCACCTGGTGGTGGAACTTTCCCGCCGCATCGGCGTGCGCCCCAACATCGGCATCCGCATCAAGCTGGCAAGTTCCGGCAGCGGCAAGTGGGAAGAATCCGGCGGATACCACAGCAAGTTCGGCCTCAATAGTTCCGAACTCCTGGAAGCGCTGGACTACATCAAGGAAGAGAAAATGGAAGACTGCATGAAGCTCATCCATTTCCACCTGGGTAGCCAGATTACGCATATCCGCAACATCAAGAACGGCCTTCGCGAAATTTCGCAGTTCTACATCCAGATTCGCCAGATGGGCATGAACCTGGAATTCGTGGACGTGGGCGGCGGCCTGGGCGTTGACTACGACGGCACCCGCAGCACCAACGCGAGCTCCGTGAACTATTCCATCCAGGAATACGCAAACGACGTGGTGTACGCGCTTTACGAGGCCTGCGAAGAGGTGAACCTCCCGCACCCGAACATCATCGCGGAATCGGGCCGCGCCCTTTCGGCGCACCATTCCATTTTGGTGTTCAACATTCTGGAAACGGCGAGCCAGGCGTTCTTCGACGACGAGGAACACGAGATTGGCGACGACGCTCCCGATGCACTGAAGGACCTCTACGGAATCTACAAGGGACTTTCCCCCAAGAACCTGCTGGAAAGCTGGCACGATGCCATGCAGCTAAACGACGACGTGCTGAGCGGTTTCAAGGTGGGCGATTATGATTTGCCGACCCGCGCCATGAGCGAACGCCTGTTCTGGAGCATCGCCCGCGAGGTGAACCAGATTGCATCCGAGCTGCGCCACCCGCCTTACGAACTGGCGGAACTCCCGCGCTTGCTTGCCGAAAAGTACTTCGGCAACTTCAGCTTGTTCCAGAGCCTGCCCGACAGCTGGGCTATCGACCAGATTTTCCCGGTGATGCCTATCCAGCGCCTGGACGAGGAACCCACGGTGGAAACCACCATCCAGGACGTGACCTGCGACAGCGACGGAAAGATTGCGCTCTTTATCCGTGGCGGCGACGTAAGCCACACGCTCCCGCTCCACAAGCTCAAGAAGAACGAGCCCTACTACATCGCCGTCTATCTCGTGGGGGCCTACCAGGAAATCCTCGGTGACCTGCACAACCTCTTCGGTGACACCAACGCCGTCCACATCGTCTGTAACGACCAGGGCGGCTACGAAATCGAGAAGGTCATTGACGGCGAATCCGTAGAAGACGTGCTGGACTACGTGAGCTTCAGCGACAAGGCCCTGGTGCGCAACATGGAAAACTGGGTGACCCGCTCCGTGAAGGAAGGGAAAATCAGCCTACAAGAAGGCAAGGAATTCCTAAACATCTACCGCAGCGGCCTGTACGGATATACGTATCTGGAGTAAACCTAGCGCAAAAAGCCCAGGCGGCCCTCGCCAGTCTGTAAGAATCTATCCATATAGTCTTTGGCCGCCTGACAAGCCTCGGGTAGACTTTTGCCCAAAGCAACATTGGCAAGGATTGCCGACGAAAGGTGACAGCCTGTACCGTGCTTATCGACCCCCTGAAGGCGTGGCGATGCAAACTTGAACTGTCCTTCGGCAGTCCAGAGGGTATCTACCGCTTCGTTCCCTTGGGAATGCCCGCCCTTCAGAAGCAGGGCAAAATCCTTGCCCAGCGTGATTTCGTCTCGAGAGGCCGACAGGCCGAACCCGAAAAGGGCGAACTCGTCTTGATTTGGCGTAATCAGGTCCAGGCGTTTCATGATGGGCACAAAGTCGTCTTGGTCCATGTTCCGCAAAAAACGGTAACCCGCACTAGCACTGGCCACCGGGTCCCACAAGATGAAGGCGTCCGGCGATTTTTCCCGAACTAAATCAACAATGCGGCCAAGATTCTTGGCGTGATCCACCATGCCAATCTTTACATACTTGAAGGTATAGGACTTGAACAGGGTAGAAAGTTGAGCCTCGATACGGTCCCAGATGACCCAGCCGGGAGTTACGAACTCGTTTTCGTTCTGCTCCGTCATGGCGGTGCACACGGCCTCGCCATAGACCCCGAAATGGGCCATGGTCATTACATCAGCGAGGATTCCCGCACCTGCAGAGCCATCGAAACCGGCAATCGTGAGTGCCCTTGTCATTTTCTCCATACGGTTTCTAAAATACATAAAAATCGCAGGCAAAACGGTTTTTCGCCTGCAAAATATCTACATTTTTCTTGTCATTTTTAAAGGAATTGAAAATGCCCCGTTTACGCGTTTTAGTTTTGATGGGCGGCCCCTCCACAGAGCACGATGTCTCCGTAGTGAGCGGCACCGGCGTGGTCCGCGCCATGGACCCCGAAAAGTACAACATCCACCCCATATTGATTGACAAGGACGGAACCTGGCACTGGTCCGCAAGGGAACTTTCCCCCTATCAGAAAGACAACTTCTCCGTCAATTATTTCCGCTCCCTGGAAGGCTCCGCCGCCGTGACCAAAAAATCTCCGGCCCTTTCGGAACTGCCCTCCGCAGACATCGCCTTCTTGGCCCTCCACGGCAAGTGGGGCGAAGACGGACACATCCAGGCCATGCTTGAAAACTGGGGTATTCCCTACACCGGTTGTGGCCTTTTGGCTTCTGCCCTCGCCATGGACAAGATCAAGTCCAAGGAAATCTACAAGGCAAACGGAGTCCCCACTCCCCCCTACCGCGTGATTTTCAAGCACGACTTCAACGGCGACACCCTGGTAAGTGTCTCTGACGAGCTTGGATTCCCCCTGGTCATCAAGGACCCCCTGGGCGGCTCCAGCATCGGTATCGGCATCGCCAAGGATTTGGACGAGGCCGGCAAGATTGCGACGGACCTGTTCAAGGATTCCGACCGTCTGCTTTGCGAAAAATTCATCGCCGGCGAAGAAGCCAGCTGTGGATACATCGAAGGGGAAAAGCCCCTGCCGCCTACCGAAATGCGCATGACCACCCGCGAGTACTTTGACTACGAAGCCAAGTACAACGGCGAATGCCAGGAGGTGACTCCGGCCGAATTCAAGCCCGAACTCACCGCCCGCATCCAGGAACTGGTGAAGAACGCCCACTACGCCTTGGGCGGTGCCGGCTACAGCCGTACCGACGTGCGTATCGACAAGGAAGGGAACCTGTGGGCCATCGAGACCAACACCCTGCCCGGCATGACTCCCACGTCACTGCTCCCGCAGCAGGCGGCCTGCAACGGCATCACCTATTCCAGCCTCATTGACCTGATTATCGACAAGAGCCTTACTATCAGAAGGTAAAATCAATGTGTAGTGTGAAATGAGGAATGACAAATTATCACATTACACATCCCACATTACACACCTCACACTCCCATGTCCTTTGACCTCTTCGTAGACACCTCCCGGAAGGGAATTTCCATAGCCATCGCGGGCCCAACCGGCGAAGGGCACGAAGGAACATTCTACAAAGAAATCGTTGATCCCGAAGCCCGGGGCGAGACCCTCAGCAAGAGCCTGGACAATCTACTGGAACAAAGCGGCATCGCCCTCCAGGATATCGGCCGGGTCATGGTGACTCTCGGGCCGGGCTCCTTTAGCGGTCTCAGGACCGGCGTGGCCTTTTGCCAGGGCATCTGCTTCAGCGGAGCCCGCAAGCTCTACGGAGTATCGACCCTAGAGGCCCTGGAATGCTTTTCCGAGGCCCCTGACACAGCTGTCGTGGTAAAGGCCCGAAAAGATTACTGGTACCTGCGGCTCTGCGGTCAGGAATCCTTCGACTCTACAGAAGAGGTTCTTTCAAAACTCTGTGCGAAAGAACCCAAGTTCGTCGTGGTTGACTCTACCGCCCGTGACGACACCCGTTTAACAGAATTTTTTACTGCCAAGGGTGTGAAAACCGTTCTCGACGAAGGCAATCCCCTAAGCCTCTGGGCCAAGCTTTTCGAGAAGCATCAACCGTCCCTGATCCAAGAAGCCAACTACATCCAGCCTTCCTATTTCGAGAAGGGACACTAAGCTTTAACGGGGGTTACCATGCCAATACGCCCCATGACCGAAGCAAACCTCACCCACGTTTTAGCCCTGCAGTCGGCCCTTGCCTTCCAAAACTGGAATGAGAAACAATTTCTCTCCGAACTACGGGCAAACTACGCCCTCTGCCTGGTGAACGAAGAAAACGGGGTTTTCGCCGGTTATGCCATATTCCACCTGATGGAAGCCGACTCGGAACTTTTGACCATCGCCGTAGCTCCAGAATTTCAGCGAAAGGGAATCGCTTCGGCACTCTTGCGCCATGGTCTGGGCAAACTGAATCGAGATAAAGGCGACCACTGCTTTCTGGAAGTCCGCGAAGGAAATTCAAAAGCGAGAGCCCTTTACGAAAAGCACGGATTCCAGGCGTACGGCAAGCGGGAACGCTATTACGACGACGGGGAAACGGCTATATTGTACAAGTGGTAGATCTGCGCCAAGGAATTCAACATGCTATTGAAAAAAGACAAGCGAATCAAAAAGACATCAAAAAAAATTTTCGGCTTTGCCATAGCCATTGCCTTTTTACTGGTGCTG
>CACXMH010000035.1 GCA_902768715.1 Fibrobacter succinogenes
CAGTCTATTACCGTTGACCGCCAGATGAAGCGCTACCATGTGCCGCGCGTCGTGTTCGTGAACAAGTGCGACCGCTCCGGTGCAAACCCGCTCCGCGTGTCCGAAATGCTCCGCGAAAAGCTGAACCACAAGCCCTGCGTGATGCAGATTCCTATCGGTCTCGAAGACCAACTGAAGGGCGTGGTTGACCTGGTGGAAATGAAGGCCTACTACTTCGAAGGCGCCAACGGCGACGACATGATCGAAAAGGAAATCCCGGCCGAACTCGTGGACCAGGCCAACGAATACCGCACCAAGCTCATCGACTGCTGCGCTGACTACAGCGACGACATCATGGAAAAGGCCATGGAAGGCCAGTACGGTGTCGATGAAATCGACAAGGCCCTCATCAAGAAGACCATCCGCGAAGCCACCATCCGCCTGGACATCACTCCCGTGTTCATGGGTTCTGCCCACAAGAACATCGGCGTTCAGAAGCTTTTGGACGGCGTTATCGACTACCTCCCCTGCCCGACCGACGTGGAAAACAAGGCACTCGACCTGGACAACAACGAAGCCGAAGTCGTGCTGAAGTCCGAAGACAACGCTCCTCTCGTCTGCTACGCGTTCAAGCTGGTGAACGACCGCTATGGCCAGCTCACCTACATCCGCGTCTATCAGGGCACCCTCAAGAAGGGCGACATGATTACCAACATGGCCACCGGCAAGAAGGTGTCCGTGGGCCGTCTGGTGCGTATGCACGCTGACGAAATGGTGGATATCACCGAAGCCGGCGCCGGCGACATCGTGGCCCTGTTCGGTATCGACTGCGCCTCCGGTACGACCTTTACCGACGGCAAGAACCACTACAACATGACTTCTATGCACGTTCCTAACCCGGTTATCGAACTCGTGATTGAAGCCAAGAACCGTGACGACCTGGACAACATGTCCAAGGCCCTGAACCGCTTCACCAAGGAAGACCCCACTTTCCAGGTGGAAGTGAACAAGGAATCCGGCGAAACCATCATCAAGGGTATGGGCGAACTTCACCTGGACGTGTACATCGAACGTATGCGCCGCGAATACAAGGTGGACGTGCAGACCGGTGCTCCGCAGGTGGCCTACCGCGAAACCATCACCCGCGAAGCCAAGTTCGAATACACCCACAAGAAGCAGACCGGTGGTTCGGGTCAGTTCGCTAAGATGTCCGGCGTGATGCGCCCCATGGCTGTGGAAGGCGACTCCGACAAGGTTTACAACTTCGTGAACTCCGTCGTGGGCGGCCGTATTCCTAAGGAATACATCCCCTCTTGCGATAAGGGTTTCCAGAGCTGCATGGAAGCCGGTTCCCTCATCGGATTCCCGGTGGTGGGTATCGAAATGGAAGTCCAGGACGGTGCGTTCCACCCGGTGGACTCCTCTGACATGGCGTTCCAGATCTGCGCCCGCATGGCTTTCCGCGAAGCTTTCGCCAAGGCCGGCGCCCAGATTCTCGAACCTATCATGAAGGTCGAAATCGCCACGCCGACGGAATTCCAGGGTAACGTCGTGGGTAACGTGTCCCAGCGCCGCGGTTCCATCACCGGAACCAGCGAAGAAATGGGCACCACCACCATTACCGCCGAAGTCCCGCTTTCTGAAATGTTCGGTTATGCTACCGACCTGCGTTCCATGACCCAGGGTAAGGCCGAATTCACCATGGAATTCGCCAAGTACGCTCCGGTGCCCAAGAACATCCAGGAAGAACTCATCAAGAAGTACGGCGACAAGGCCAAGGCTAGAGCATAAGCAAAAAAGACCGTTTGCGCTAGAAGCGCTCGGTTTCAAGACAACATAAAACGCAGGCCCATGAGGCCTGCGTTTTTTCTTGCCTTACGGCAAGTTTCACCCTACATTCTTCAAAACTCAAAAAGAGAGTGCTTCCGGTAGGTCCTACCCCGCGGTTCGATCCGGCATCCCTTCTCCAGAACCAGGACTTACTGGAAGCACATCCATAATATAACCCCAAAACAAAAGCCCGGACAAAAAATTCTGTCCGGACCATAATCCACATTGGAATGTTCTTAGTTAGGCGGTAGAGGTTTGAGGTCGGTCGTCAGAGGCGGCCTTCGCCTGTTTCCACATCTGCTGCAGGCCTTCTAGGCCAACCTCGGGCATTTCCTTACCCTGCTCCTTGCACATGGCCTCTACCTTGCGGAAACGCTTCTCGAACTTGCTGTTTGCCCGCTGGAGCGCTATGGAGGCATTGAACCCGCAGTGGCGCGCCACGTTCACCAGGCTGAACATGATATCGCCGAATTCGTCTTCCAGGCGGTCGATATTTGAATTTTTTTCAGAAATTCCTTGCATTTCGGCGCGAAATTCTGTAAATTCTTCCTGGGCCTTTTCAAATACAGGTTCCCGGGCGTCCCAGTCGAACCCCGCCCTAGCGGCTCGACGGATGATGTCCTGGGCCCGGGCGAGCGGCGGCATGCTTTTGCTTACTTTGTCCATAACGGACCCGCCGGCTGTTTTCAGATTGTTCTTTTCGGAGGACTTGATTTTGTCCCACTGCCGCGAGACTCCGGCGGCGTTTTCCACATGGGCATCCCCGAACACGTGAGGGTGCCTGCGGACCATCTTTTCGCAGATTCCCTGCACCACGTCATCGACGGTAAAGTCTCCGGACTCCTTCATGACCTGGGCGTGGAACACCACTCTTCTACCAAGTAAGGGAGCAGGGAATGGGTGGTCTGTTCCTTGTCCCAGGGGCATCCGTTTGCAGAACGGAGGCGCTCCATAATTTTCACCAAGTCGTCAAAGGAATATTTCATACCATGAAAGATAGAAACACCATCGCCTGCATCACCGAACATTTCCCCCTTTTGCTGGATTCTTCCATTTACCGCCCGAACAGGCTGTTCATCAAGGGGAACATCCCCGAAGGAATCGGGGTGGCCATGGTGGGCACTCGCAGGCCCTCCAACAGCGGGCGGGAACTCTGCCGCCACCTGGTCAGGTCTCTCCAGGGAACCCGCGCCGTGGTGGTGTCGGGACTTGCCCAGGGCATAGACTTTTACTGTCACGAGGCGGCCCTAGATTTCGGAATCCCGACCATTGCAGTTCTTGCCCAGGGTCTGGACGCTCCCATCCAGGGATCGCGAAAGTTCCTAGCCCACCGGATTCTGGAAGAGGGCGGGGCACTGGTCAGCGAATACGAAGGAAACACCACCAGTTTCAAGGGAAACTTTGTCGCCCGGAACAAGATTATCAGCGGGCTTTCCAAGTGCACCATCATTGTCCAGAGCAAGGTCAAGGGTGGCGCTCTCCTGACCGGAGAATTCACCAAGAAAGAAGGCAAGGCGCTCTACGCCTGCCCCGGAGATTTTGACTGCGAGGTGGCAGGCGGCACCAACCTGCTGCTGGACCAGGGGCAAGCCTCCCCCGTCTTTATCCCCGAAAATCTGTACAAAGTAATCGGACTTCCCCGCACCCAGGAGCCGCAGATTGCCGAACTCGAACGGTCGGGCTGCAACCTGACCCAAGGCGCCAAGGAACTGTTCTTCAAGTTCAAGGGATTCCGAAAAACTTTTTCGGAGATTCAATCCGAATTGACCCTAGCAACTCCCCAACTTTTAGCTATATTAACAGAACTGGAAATCGCGGGCCTTGCCGAAAGCAAGGACAATTTCCAGTTCTATTTCAACGGAGAGCCCTGATGCACAAGAAGAAATACATCGCTATCATTGCCGTGCTGTTTCTGCTCTCCATCGTCGTGGCCGAACTGGCCTTTGGCAAGAACAGTTTCCCCAGGCAGAACCAGGTCAAGCAAGAAATTGCCATGTACCAGGCCAAGGTGGATTCCCTCAACACCCTCATCGAGCAGTACAAAAAAGAAATCGAACTGCTAGAAAATGACTCCCTCTACAAAGAAGGAGTCCTCCGCAGCCGCTACGGCATGAGCCGCAAAGGCGAAAAAGTCTTTCAGTTGGTGGAATAGGGACTGCCGTTTCTAGTCTTTCACGCAACGGACAGACATTTTCGTATTTGCCAGCTCTTTCGATTGTGCGACATAGCTGGCGGTGTTAAAGAACAAGCAGTTCCAATACCCGCCGGTTGCTTCGGATGCTGTCCAAAGTTGAGCGGTACTTCCCATTTTCTTGTACTGCGAAATGTTGTTCATATCCGTATTGAAATACCCGGCAGGGAGCAAGTTGAAGCCATAGGAATCCTCGCCGTTACCGCCATCAGACCAGCCACTGACGGATTTAAGGAACTTTCCCGCATCACCCTCTCCGTTTCTCTTTCCGTTGCTTGATGCGTTTTCAAGCAGGGCGGAGCCTTCGTCAAAACTCGGCAAATGCCAACCACTCGGACAAGCCACCGCTGCGGCATCGTGGGTATAAAGCCTGCCATAAGTATCGCAGTTTGCAGGATTGTCATCATAGCAAGAACTTCCTGCGGCTTCGAAATTCAGATTCTGCGCAAACCATGTCTGATTCCCGATGGTCACGAACTTGTAAACTTTTCCATCACGAGGGTCCGTGAAGGTATTCTCGGCAGCTGGTTGATCTCCGCCCTCGCCGCCCTGTCCTTCACCATTCTGTCCATCTTCGCTAGATTGTGCGGGTTGTGTCGGGTCGGAGTTATCGGAATCGCTACTACACGCAGCAAAGAACAGAGCCATGCAGGCGGACAAAGTAACGAGTGCAAGTTTTTTGCCGAAATTTTTCATCTGGATTCTCCTTGTATTACGCCGTCTAATCTAAATTATTTCCTCCAAAAAAAGTAAATTTTTGTAAACAGTTATAAGAAGCAAATTTTCTACCGGGAAGCAACAATAGTTTGCCCTATTTTGGGGGGAAATACATATATTACCCCTTACAAATTCACTTTGCCCCATAAAGTGATTATACCCGCTTGACATATACACGCTAAAAAGGTATATTAAATGATAAAAAGCTTTGCTGACAGAGAGACGGAACGTATCTATAATCAGGAGTATTCAAGGCGATTGCCAGGCACTATTCAAAAAGTTGCCCTAAGAAAACTAATGATGATTGACAATGCCAAGACCCTTGACGATTTACGAATTCCTCCAAATAATCATTTGGAACAACTACATGGAGATAGAGCAAGTCAATATTCCATCCGTATAAACGATCAATGGCGTATATGCTTTACGATAAACAATGGACACTTTTACAACGTTGAGATAGTAGATTACCATTAGGAGTATATTATGAAAAAGCACATCAAGACACCTACCATCGGGGAAATCCTGACTGAAGAGTTTTTTACTCCTATGGATTTATCGGCTTACAAAGTTGCGCAGGCAATCAATGTCCCTGTCTCACGAATTCAAGACATTCTTCACGACCGCAGAAGGATATCCGTTGATACGTCTTTAAGGCTCGCCAAATTTTTCGGTGTCTCCGATGATTACTTCATCTCACTACAAGACGATATTGACATCAGAAACTTGAAAATAGAGATTGCCGCAGAACTTGACAAAATCAAGACTTTTGCCCCTGCATAAAAACAGCGCCAGCCCTGTACTTATTGGCTTAACTCTA
Source organism: Fibrobacter succinogenes (assembly GCA_902768715.1). Classification (GTDB taxonomy): domain Bacteria; phylum Fibrobacterota; class Fibrobacteria; order Fibrobacterales; family Fibrobacteraceae; genus Fibrobacter; species Fibrobacter succinogenes_L. Next base: position 5,538 of record CACXMH010000035.1, read on the forward strand.
GCGCGAACGGCTAGGCCATCGTGAGCCACAAAGCCACAGTTATTAAACTGTGGCGGTGGCGATAGTGAGCGCCAGTCCTGTACCTGTTGGGTTGACTCTAGCGCGAACGGCTATGCCATCTTCGAGGCGTCGCTGGTGGTAACTTCCACCTTGCCCGCAAAGAAGCTATAGGCCGCAGGCACAATAAAGAGGGTCATGAAGGTGGCAAAGGTAAGTCCACCTGCGATAGCGATGCCCATGGCGATGCGGCTCGGGGTGCCGGTGAGTATCAGCGGCACCGCGCCCAATACGGTGGAAAGGCTCGTCATGAGGATTGGGCGGAAGCGGCGTTCCGCCGCTAGCCGAGCCGCCTCCAGCTTGGAGCAGCCCGTATTTGCCGCAATCTGGTTTGCAAATTCCACAATCAAGATACCGTTCTTGGTCACGAGGGCAATCAAAAGAATCAGGGCAATCTCGCTAAAGATGTTCAGGGTCTGCCCCGTAATGAACAGGCAGGCCAGGGCCCCCGCCAAGGCTAGCGGCACCGTAAAGAAAATCACGAAGGGAGCGCGGAAACTTTCGAACTGACCCGCCAACACCAGGAACACCAGCGCCAAAGCCAGCAAGAACACGATGTAAAGCCCGCTGGAACTTTCCTCAAATTCCTTGGAGGAGCCACTCAGGGCGGTACTCACGCTGGGGTATTCCTTAAGAACCTCTTTTGCAATCCGGCGCATTTCTTCGACGCCGTCGCCAATGGTCTTGCCGGGAACGAGGCCCGCCTGAATGGTGGCGGCGCTGAAACGGTTATACCGCGGAAGCGACGGCGATGCCGACTGTTCGCTGTAGGTAATAAAATTCTCGACGCTGACCAGTTCGCCATTGCCGTTCTTGACTGTCAACATGGAAAGCTTTTCGGGAGTGCTTCGGTACTGGTAGCCCACCGCCCCGATGATATCGTACTGGCGTCCGTCCTTGTAGAATTCCCCATAAGACTGGTCACTGATGGCAAGCTGCACCGCCTGGGCAATATCGTTTACGCTGACCCCTTCTTCGTTGGCCTTGTCCCGCAAAATCTCGATATGGAGCTCCGGCTTGGTAAAGCGCAGATTGGTGTTCACCACGCTGAATACGGGGCTATGGCTGGCCGCTTCTTCGAACTTGGGCACCAGCGTCCGCAAGACCTCGATGTTCGGCGCCTGCAACACGAACTGCACCGGAAGTCCGCCGCGCTGGGTACTGATACTCTGTGGCTCAAACACCATCACCCGCAAATCCGGGTATTCACTACCCAAAATCTGGATAGACCGGGCAATTTCGCTCTGGGGGCGACGGGCCTTCTTGTCATTGTTCAAGAAGATGCGCATCCTAGAGTTACCCGCATTCCAGGCACCAGCCTGAATTTCGGTATATTCGTTGCTGTCCATCAGGGCAATCACCTCTTCGGCAAAAGCATCGGCCATGCGCTTGGTACGGTCCAGGCTCACGCCCTCGGGCATGTTCATGTTCACCATGACCGCGTTGGAATCCTCTGTAGGAGCCATTTCACTACTCATGTTGGTGTAGCAGAAATAGGCTGCCACCAAAAGCCCAAGCACCACAGGGAACAGCAAGAATCGCAACTTTAAGAAAACGCCCAGAAGTTTCGAGTAAATCCCGTTCAGCCCGTCAAAGAAGGGCTCCGTCACCCGGAAGAACCACCCCTGTTTTTGCTGCCGCAAGAACTTGGAGCAGAGCATAGGCGAAAGCGTCAGGGCACAGAAGGTAGAGAGGAAAACCGTACCGATCATCACCGCCACGAACTCCCGGAACAGAAGTCCCGTGGTGCCGCCCAAAGCAAGCACCGGCACGAACACCGCCATGAGCACTACGGAGGTGGCGATTACCGCAAAGAAAATTTCGTTGGTACCTGCCACGGCCGCCTGCTTGGAATTCATGCCCTGCTCAATCTTGTGGTAGATGTTTTCCACAATCACTATAGCGTCGTCCACCACAAGGCCAATGGCAAGGACCATGGCAAGAAGGGTCAGCACGTTGATGGAAAATCCGCACAGGTATAGCACAAAGAAACTTCCCACCACGGAAACGGGAACCACCACCATGGGGATAAGGGTGGTGCGGGCTTCCCGCAAGAAGGCGAAGATAATGGCTATCACCAGCAAGAAGGCGATAAAGATGGTCTCCACCACTTCCTTGATAGAGGCGCGGATATTGATGGAAGTGTCCCGACCGTAAAGCACCTGCACGCCTTCGGGAATCTCCCTGCGGATATCCTCTACCCGCTTGTAGAACTCGTTGGCAATTTCCACATGGTTGGAGCCTGGCTGCGCCATCAGGGCGAGGGTAATGGAGTTCTTGCCGTTACGGCGGAATCCCGTGCGGGTATCCTTGGGTTCGTAATGCACATCCGCCACATCCGAAATGCGGATCACGGTTCCGTCGGCGGCAGTCTTGACCGCAATGTTTTCAAAAGCCTTTGGGTCCAGGATTCGTCCCAAAGTGCGGATAGAAAGGGTGGTCTCGCTACCTTCGATAGTTCCAGAGGGCAATTCCAGGTTGCCCTTCTTGAGGGCCGCCGACATCTCCGCTCCGGAAACGCCCAGGGCCTGCAAGCGCACAGGATCGATCCACAGGCGCACCGTCGGCCGCTTTTCGCCCCATATAGCCACCTCCGACACTCCGGAAATAGTCTGCAGGCGTTCCTTCACCTGGTTGTTCGCAATTTCCGAAACCTCCATGGGGTCCAGCTTGTCGCTCACCAAGCTCAGCATCAGAATCGGGTCGTTATCACTGTCGGACTTGTAAACCGTAGGTTCGTCCACATCGTCGGGCAAGCGACGGCGCACGCGGCTCACGCGGTCGCGGACTTCGTTGGCGGCCGCCTCCAAGTCCATGCCGGTCTCGAACTCGATGTTGATGAAGGAAAATCCGTCGCGGCTGGTAGAGGTAAGGGCCTTGATGCCCGAGGCGCTGTTGATGGAGGCTTCCAGAATTTCAGTGACTTCGGCTTCCACCACGGCGGCATTTGCGCCAGGGTAAGAGGTTCTCACCTGAATCAGCGGGTAATCCACGTTGGGGTATTCACGCACGCCCAGGTTGGACGCGCCGAAAAAGCCCAACAGCAAAATCACCAGGGCAACAACGCTCATCAGTACAGGGCGGCGGACCGAGAGCTGGCTGATGCTCATCAATCCACCTCGTAATTCATGGCGTGCCTGATGTCCTTGATATTGACGCTCACGCCTTCCCTGAGGCTGATGATTCCCGAAACGATAACCGTATCGCCCTTGGAAAGGCCCGAAGTGATTTCTACGGAGAAGGGTGTGCGAAGCCCTGTCTTTACATGCTTGATGTGAGCCTTGCCATTCTGGACTACAAACACATAGGCTCCTTCCCTATCGAGAATCAAGGCCTCAGCAGGAATGGTGGTGCTCTTGGTTTTGCCGGGCTTCATCTGGATGGTGGCGCTCACGTAACCGCCTGCAATAAGTTTGCCGCTGGAATTATCGACAGTGACCACCACCTGCCTGGTACGGCTGCTCTCCGAAATGGTGGCATCCAGGGCAGAAACCTTGCCCTTCTTCTCTACATTCCGTTCCTGGTCCTTCAGGGTGACCCGGTCCCCCACCTTCACGCTAGAGGCATAGCGCTGGGGCACAGCAAAGCGTGCCTTCAATTTTTTCACGTCACTGAGTTCGGCAACGGGAGCGCCCGCGTTCAGCCACTGGCCTACCGAAATGTTCACCAGGCCAAGTTTACCAGCAAAGGGTGCCCGGACTTCGGTCTTCTCGATTTGGGCCTTGATGTATTCTACGCTGGCTTCCGCCGACTGCAGATTCGCCACCGCCGCTTCCAAATCTTCTTGAGTAGCGCCCCCCTGCTGGTACAAAGTGCGGGTGCGCTGCTCCCGCTGGGCAGCAAGAGAATAGTTGGACTCCGCCTGCTTCAGCTGGGCCCTGAGTTCGGAATCGTCCAGTTTGGCAAGGAGAAGCCCTGCAGGCACGCTGGCACCATCCTTGGCGTGGAGTTCCACCAGACGGCCAGAAACGGCGGCACTCAAGGAGACGCTGTTGTTCGCCTCCAGAGTCGCCATGGTCTGGAATTCCTGTTTCTGGTTCGAGAACTCCGCGATGTAACCTTCTACGTTCAGGCTGCGGCCGCCCTTCGCAGGCTTTCCGCCGGCGCCCTGAGGAGCGTCCTTGGCAGAACAGGCGACAAGCATCGCGACAGTCAAAAGTAGTAGGAACAGGTTTCTCATAAAAATTTTCAGGTTCTCAAAAATCACTTATTTAGATGATTATAAAGTACATATGGTTACAACAAAATCTAATTCCGAGTTCTGAATTCCGAATTCTGAATTTCCTCAAAATTTCACGTTTACCAATAGCCCACCGCCGTCTTCACTAAACTCCGGCGCGAACTGCATCCGCTCTCCGAAAGATTTGGATGATGTCTTGCGATAAATGCGCATGGCGTCCAGCATGGAGACCACACGGTTCAGCACCAGCGCCCCTACCGACACCTGAAAGACAATCCGGCTGATGCGGTAGTTCCGCAGGCGGTTCTTGTATTCGTCGATATGTTCCGAAGTCTCGGGATTGTCGCTACTCCCCCAGTCCCACTGGATGTCGTCAGAAAATTCCTCGTTTGTCGCTTTGCCGGCGCGAATCATGGACTGGTTGTAGTCCTCGTCGTTATCCGGAGATGAATTCTGACCAGCCACGCCGCTGCGGCTACGGTAGTCCCCTACCGTATTCAAAAGCGAAACTTTCTTGCTGGAGGTGTTGAGCCCCGCGTGGCGCACCGCATAATCGTGGGCCGAAGAAATGTAACGCTCCCCTACGTAGTAAGACCCTACCGCCGCCATCCAGAGGGCAATGTCTGTCCACATGAAGGGGCGAACCATCTCGCGCTCGTCCAGGTAAAGTTCACCCATGCCGGGCAGCAAGGCGGAAGCACCCAATGCCACGGCAAGGCTCTTCTCGCTGTTCTTGCTCACGCTTTCGTCAACGGAAATCACCACCTGGGAAAAAGCACAGGCCGTACAAAACAGGATGGCGAGAAAGATGCGCATTAGAATCCCCAGCTGGCCTGTACCCCAACATCAAACCCATCGAAGAAGCTCATGTAGCTTTCGAAGTGGAGCTTGTCGTACCAGGAAACATCTTCGGAGTAGAGTTCCTTGTTGTGGGCGTTGGCAGCAAAGGCTGCATCCACGGCAGAAACCAGATGGTTCAGGATAATGCCCCCGAAGAACCAAACCTGCAGATCGGCATAGTCGTTGGCCTTGCTACGCATATCGCGGTACTTGGTCTGGTTCTTGGACTTGCCAAGAGGAACAATTTCATCAACAACGGCCTCTTCCAGAAGCAGGTTCTGACCCAGGGCTACGGAATCCACATCATCCCAGCCAAGCACATAGGACCTTTCGCTCACCAGTTGATAAACACTGGAGTTGTCGTAGAAATTCTTCTGGCTTGCAATTTCTTGACCTAGGGATTGCGGATTCGTCACAGAAAAACGGTCCGTATGGGCCTTGTCATTGGTAAAGAGCTTGCCCTTGGTGTAACAGCCCGAAGCATTTGCGTTACCGTATATGGCCTTGCAGAAATCTTCCCGGCTGGTCATGTAGCGGGTCTCGAACCTTGATTCTTCCGTCTCGTCTGAAAGTTGGTTCAAGTATATGTCGCGCATCTGGGATTCGTAGCGGCCAATGGAGAAATGATTCTTGGCAAACTTCTTGTACTTGTTCACTTGTTTGTCGTACTTGTAAATGGTAAAGTAATACCAGCCACCCCAGAGGGCTGCCTCAAGAGCGAGGTAAGCCGCACCGCGAGCGTAGTTGAAGGTAGAGCCACCTACATAAAGCTGGCCAGAGCCGGGAACAACCAGCGACATGAACAGGGCCTTGCGGGGACTCCGGTACTTACCCTTCATTTCATCAATGCTGTGAACCTTCGAAACTTTCACCGGGCCAAGCAGGTCGCGACGGCTGATGCTGCTGGACGACGGAATGACCGCCACCTCGACAGAACTGGAAGACCCTTCGGCGGGCTCAGGGACCTTGGCACTGCTAGAAGATGCTATGGAGCTAGAAGACTCTTCAGAGCTAGACGACACCTCGGAACTAGAAGACAAGCTATCCTGGGGAACATCGCTGGACGAAGACAGTTGCAGAGAATCCGTCACAACGCTGCTGGAAGACTGCTGAAGGGTATCTGCCACGGCGATACTCGAACTAGACTGTACAGAGCTAGACAACGCTTCGGAACTGGAGGATTCCTGAGCAGTGACACTGGAGCTGGAAACGACACTACTAGAAGAGACTGCTGCAGAACTAGACAAGACTTCCGAGCTTGAGCTCTGGGCCGTCACCGCCGCTTCGCTGGACTGGGCGGCCTCGGTTTCCGCCTCGAATTCCGCAAACAGGTCGCGGGGCTGGGCAAACGCCGATGCAACCAAAAGACTCGCCACGCAGGCGATAAAGGAAAACTTGCGCATACGGGAGTAAAATAGAAAAATAGTAGGTAGGGGCTAGGATTTAGGGGCTAGGATTTAGGGGCTTGAGACAGAAATATAAAAGAAAAAGCCGTCCCTTTTCAGGAGCGGCTTTTTAAGATTTCTAGCAGTCCGAGAGAATTAAGCCTTCTCAGCGACGTCACTTTTCAGCGACTACCCAAACCTTGACCTGAGCTTCAACATCGCTGAACACCTTGATAGCGACGGTGTAAACACCGAGCTGCTTGATGGGTTCGTCGAGCTGAACCTGGGCGCGGCTAATCTTGACGCCGGCCTTGGTGATAGCTTCGGCAATGTCGCCTGCAGTGACGGAACCGTAGAGGCGTTCGCCTTCCACAACCTTGCGTTCCAGGTTGATGGAAATCTGAGCGAGCTTGGCGGCAACGTCGCCGGCAGCAGCGAGTTCCTTCTGGAACTGGGCTTCGAGGGCGGCACGGTTGGTTTCAATCTGGAGCTTCGCTTCCTTGGTGGCACGCACGGCGAGCTTGCGAGGGAACAGGTAGTTACGGGCGTAACCATCCTTAACCTTCACGACGTCGAGCATCTTGCCCAGGTGAGGAACATTGGCCTTAAGAATAATTTCCATAGTCTAGTTCCTCCTATTAGCGAACGCTGTCCGATACAAAGGGGAGAATCGCCATCTGGCGGGCACGCTTGATAGCCTCGTTCAGCATACGCTGGTACTTGGCAGAGGTGCCGGAGATGCGGCGAGGAATGATCTTGCCGCGTTCGGAGATGAAGCGACGGAGAGTCTTCTCGTCCTTGTAGTCGATAAACTTGACATTGTTTTCCGTGAACCAGCAAGTCTTCTTGCGGCGGATACGGGGTGCCTGTTTCTTATCTTCAAAAGCCATTATTCAGCCTCCCCTTCTTCTGCGTCAACCGGAATGATTTCTTCGGTGGACTGTGCCATATCCTGGTTGTAAACGATTTCGCTCATGGGATAGTCCACGAGGGTCATCCAGCGGAGAGCATTTTCGTTGAGCTTGAGAGCGGCTTCCATGTTTGCCACTACGGCAGCTTCGGCCTTGTAGTAGAAAATCACATAGTAGCCGTGCTGGCGCTTCTTGATGGTATAGGCGAGCTTGCGCTTGCCCCAATCGTCGCGGCGGAGAATTTCGCCACCGCCGTTGGTGATCATGGAGGCGATGTTCTCGACTTCGGCATTGATAGCGTCGTCGGAGATCATGGCATCGATAATCACCATGGTTTCGTACTGTCTCATAATGAGTCCCTTTGGTCTTTCGCCCAGGTCCACCATTGGCCCCGGGAGGGTTCCGGCCATAAAAACCGGTGGACCAAATATAGAAAAAAGGGGCTTTTTGTCAAACCTCGGGGCTACATTCCCAGGGTAAATCCGAAAATCAGGGCCCTGTTCCAGTCCGAGACCCCCCTGTGGAAATACCTCTGGAAGCCCCCTTCCACGGTAAACCACAGGGAATAGGTGTTCTTTTGGGCCCAATCCCAGACACTCCGCAAATTGAAGCCCAAACCGGGGGTCATGGTCAGGAGCTGGGAATTGTTGAAATTGTGCTCGTAATGGACAGCCCCGAAAACCCCAAGGTATTTGGGGAACGCATACCCCATGCCAAACTCCAGCCCCGCCGAAAAGCCGTCCAGGGAGAACATCTTTTCGCAGTTGGTCGCCTTTATCGCAGAATCCGCCACCGAGGCGATTTCGTCATCATCGTCGATATCATCAATGTCGTCCCCATCCTTGGAGCGGTTCTTCCACTGCTCCCGAAGCTCCGAAATGTCCGTAGTTTCTAGCCCCACCAGAGGAGAAAGGTACATGGAAAAGTTTGAAAAAGACAGGTGGAACTTGCCGGACAGGCGGTACCGCTGGTACAGGACCGAAGTCCTGGAGTCCATCTCACCGCCGAAAAAACGGACTTCCACCCCTCCCGAAAACCAGGGCGTATAGAAGTAGTCCGCCTGACCCTGCCAGATTCCCACACAGTCGCATTTCTCGCTGGCGTCAAACACGCCCATGCCGAGACCCACCGTAAAGCCCTTGCCCGTGTAGGCGGACTGTTTCGGGAGGGGGATGTCGGAAACGCTGTCCGCAGATTCGGCGGAAAACGCAAAGGAAACCCCTGCCAAAAGCAGGATTATGGCATAACGCACAAACACAGTTAAAATGTACAAAAATTGCACAAAATTCGCCTCTTTTTCGTTTTGCTGTGCTTTTCCAATGGAAATTTCGTATTTTAGGGGTTATACTAGGAGTTTTATCGCCAATGCTCAAACGCTTTTTCGCTCTCGTGACCCTGACTGCCGGACTTAGTTTTGCACAACTCGCCGCCGAACCCAAGGTGGCAGACATCCAGCTCATGCAAGATTCTACAACCCATGCCCCCATGAAGATGGACTTTTCCAAGCCCCTGGTGGGCATCAACGATCCGGGCATCCTGTTCAGCCATTTCAGCAACCGCCCGCTGCTCATCTACTACTTCAGCCCCAAGTGCCCCCACTGCCAGCGGCATTTTCCCGAAATCCAGGACCTGATGAAGGAGTATGAATCCGCAGGCCTTACGGGCATTGCCATCGGTCTTGGCGGCGGCATCAAGAAGAACGACATCCGCATGTTCATCGACCAGTTCCACGCCGTGATTCCCGTGTTCCAGGACGCAAACAGCAAGTTCGGTCCGGCTTACGGCACGGGCTACATCCCGGTGCTCTACTTTGTTCAGAGCGACGGCACCTTCTACCGCTACGAAACCCTGGACGAGGCCAACATGAACCACCTGAAGGCTACGCTGAACAAGGTGCTGAAGAAATGACACAACGTGTCATCCTGAGCAAGGAGCCGTAGGCACCGCGTCGAAGGATCTCAATTCGAAGAAATCTCAGCAGATTGTACATCGCAGAAAACCCGGGCCTTTCGGTCCGGGTTTCTGTTTTAAGGAGAAAATGATTGTTCTCTTGACCGGCGATGATTACATCATGCCGCCCATGCCACCCATGGAGGGATCCATGGCCGGAGCAGCCGGCTTGGGTTCCTTCTTCTCGGTGATCACGCAGTCTGTGGTGAGGATCATCGAGGCGATGGAGGAAGCATTCTTGAGGGCCGTGCGGGTCACCTTGGCCGGGTCGATAACGCCTGCCTTGATGAGGTCTTCGTAGGTGTCGGTCTTGGCGTTGTAACCGAAGGCATCCTTGCCTTCCTTGACCTTGTTCACCACGACGGAGCCTTCGAGACCAGCGTTCTGCACGATCTGGCGGAGCGGTTCTTCGATAGCGCGGCGGATGATGGCAGCGCCGGTCTTCTGGTCGGCGTTGTCGAAGTTGAGCGCGTCAATGGCCTTTTCGGCACGGATGAGGGCAACGCCACCACCCGGAACGATACCTTCTTCGACGGCAGCGCGGGTTGCGTGCATGGCGTCGTCGACGCGGTCCTTCTTTTCCTTCATTTCGACTTCGGTAGCGGCACCGACCTTGATCACGGCAACGCCGCCGGCAAGCTTGGCCAGGCGTTCCTGGAGCTTTTCGCGGTCGTAGTCGCTGGTGGTGGTTTCGATCTGCTTCTTGATCTGACCGATACGGCCCTTGATGGAGGCTGCATCACCGGCACCTTCCACAATCGTGGTGTTGTCCTTGGTGATGGTGATGGACTTGGCCTGGCCAAGGACGGTGACCGGAGCATCTTCGAGCTTGGCGCCCGTGTCTTCGGAAACCAGCATACCGCCAGTGAGGATAGCGATGTCTTCGAGCATGGCCTTGCGACGGTCACCGAAGCCCGGGGCCTTGACGGCGGCGACCTTCAGGGTGCCACGCATCTTGTTCACAACCAGCGTTGCGAGAGCTTCGCCATCCACGTCTTCGGCGATGATGAGAAGAGACTTGCCCTGCTTTGCCACGTGTTCGAGCATGGGGAGCAAATCCTTCATGGTAGAAATCTTCTTGTCGTACAACAGGATGTACGGATTCTCAAGGGAGACTTCCATGCTGTCGGTATTGGTGACAAAGTAAGGAGACAGGTAGCCGCGGTCGAACTGCATACCTTCCACGACGTCGAGCACCGTGTCGGCAGTCTTGGATTCTTCGATGGTGATCACGCCGTCGTTGCCGACCTTTTCCATGGCGTTGGCGAGCAAGTCACCGATTTCGGGGTCGTTGTTCGCGGAGATGGTAGCGACCTGAGCAATGTGTTCCTTGCCGTTGATCTTCACGGCCATCTTGCCGATTTCCTTGATGACGGCGTCAACCGCAGCGTCCATGCCGCGCTTGATGTCCATCGGGTTTGCACCGGCGGCCACGTTCTTGAGGCCTTCGCGGGTAATGGCCTGGGCCAGCACCGTAGCGGTAGTGGTACCGTCACCGGCGGCGTCAGAAGTCTTGTTCGCGACTTCCTTGGCCATCTGGGCGCCGAGATTTTCGTAGGCGTCTTCCAGTTCCACTTCCTTGGCGACAGTCACGCCGTCTTTGGTCACGTTGGGTGCACCGAAGGAGCGGGCGATCATCACGTTACGGCCCTTGGGGCCGAGAGTTACCTTGACTGCGTTGGCGAGCTTATCGACACCCTTCATGAGGGATTCGCGAGCTGCCACATCAAACTTGAGTTGCTTTGCCATTTTGTTTTTCCTTGTTTAATTTTAAAAGGTTTTAGGTCTTAGGTTGTAGGGGTTAGGTGATCTGTCGCGGCTTCGCCGCCCTCTTTTAACTGCGCCTATGGCGCCATTCGTTTCCTATTACCTAAACCCTAATACCTATTACCTACTAAAGAGTAGCGATGACGTCCGGTTCCTTCACGATGAGGTAGTTTTCACCATCGACGGTGACTTCAGTACCGCTGTACTTGCCGTAGAGCACCACGTCGCCCACCTTGACTTCCATCGGGACGATTTCGCCCTTGTCGTTCTTGCGGCCCGGGCCCACAGCCACGACCTTGCCCTGCATGGGCTTTTCCTTGGCGTTATCCGGAATGAAGAGACCCGAGGAGGTCTTCTGTTCGGCTTCGGCCGGCTTGACAACGATTCGATCTGCTAAAGGCTTGATCATTTTCACTTTTCCTTTTTTGCGGACGGCCGCTTTCGCGGGGCCCTTTGTTTAAACACTGCCCAAAAGGGCGTTTTTGTTTTCGCCATCAAATTAGCAATTTCCGTGCCAAAACTCGTAATCTCCATATCAAGGGGCGAAAACCGCGCTATGCTCCCCGATAACGACAAATGAGTTTCCGATTTATGGTGTTTTCTGGCCAAATTCCCGATTTTTGGCAAAAGATTTGCTACTTAGGAAGTAAACCCACCTAAAATCCCATTTCACCTAGATTTTCAACGTTTAATTTTGAAACGTATTTTTATAACGTTTCAAATTTAACCACTTTGGGTCTTAGCCCCGGAGTTGTTTTATGTATTCCGCACTGCGGACCTTGTCGGCCGCTAGTAGGACCTCCTTCCTGGAAAGCCTCCTCAGCTTTTCTTCCATGCTACGATACTCCCTTTCGTAGATGGAACGAAATTTCTCCGTCATTTCTACCGGAGAAATACCCAAACCCCGAGCCAAAAGGCAAAAACTTTCAAATGAGGGAATGCGCTTGCCGCTTTCCATCATGGAAATGAATTGCCTCGTCAAACCTGATTCCATGGACAGCTGTTTCTGAGATATAAACGACTCTTTTCTCGTCCGCAGCACCAGTTTTTGGAATGCTATGCAAAAGATATCGTGGTTGTGAGTCATGACGCCAATTTTATCAAATCACAGTGGGGAGCCGTGCAAACAATTGTTACCTAATTACTACAATTTTGATAAAATCTTATTTACATTAAGCAAATAGGGAGGGGTTGCCCTAAAGCAAACAAAAAAAGGGCCGACCGAATGGTCGACCCTTCCTTTTATGCGGGTGCCAGGACTCGAACCTGGAGCAGGGTGATGACCGCACGAACCTAAATTTATAACATAAACGCCGGTTGGGCTCGTGCTCTCGCAACCGCCCCAGTTTAATAACTGGGGCTTTGTTGCTCACAAAGGCCCCAGGTTCTCGCCCTATCGTCGGTATAAAAGAAGAATCCCCCTCTTTACGAGGGGGACTCTTCTTTATGCGGGTGCCAGGACTCGAACCTGGAGCCTTTTGGTTCGTAGCCAAACGCTCTATCCAGTTGGGCTACATCCGCATTGGTGCACCAAATATAGCATTATCGGCCTGCATGTCAAGGGATTTTCTTTAAATTTCTTGAAAGAATTACTAAATTTGGGCAAAAGAATCAAGTTCCGCGCAGAAACATAAAATGGTCAAGAACATTATTTTCAAGATACTGAACGCTCTCAAGTCCGCCTTCCTGAAAAAGAAAGTCATCCTATGGCTGCTGATTTTGTTTCTGCCGGTTCTGCTTGTGGCGGCTGCCGTCGTGGTCACCTACAACCATTTTTTGCCGGAGCTTCCTTCCCTCTCCCAGCTGGAACAGATTAACCCCAAACTGGTCACCAACATCTACGACATGAACGGGAAAATCGCCCACGAATACTACGTGGAGCGCCGCGAATGGGTCAGCTTCGACTCCATCCCCGAAAACGCCATCCACGCCGTGATGGCCACCGAAGACCGTGAATTCTACAACCACTGGGGCATGAACGTTTGGGCTATTCCCTCGGCCATCATGGAAAGTGTGTCCAGTGGCAAGAAACTCCGCGGAGCCTCCACCCTCACCCAGCAGCTCACCAAGCTATTGTTCCTTACGCCGGAGCGCTCCATTTCCCGTAAGATCAAGGAGGCCATGACGGCCATCCGCATCGAGCAAACCTACACCAAGCAAGAGATTCTCGAATTCTACATGAACGAGGTTTACCTGTCCGCCGGTAACTACGGTTTCCAGGCCGCGGGCAAATATTACTTTGGCCGCCCGCTGGATAGCCTTACCATTCCGGAGCTGGCCGTGCTGGCAGGCATGCTCCAGCGCCCCGAGGCCTACCGCCCCGACAGGCACCCCAAGGCATCTCTGGAACGCCGCAACACCGTGCTCTTTGCCATGATGGACGCAGGCTACATCAGCAAGGAAGACTACCGCAAGTATGTGGATACCCCCATCACCTTGGCCGAAAAAGAAGAAGAGAAAGGTGCGGGCCTCTACTTCTACGAAGAAATCCGCAAGTACATGGAAAAGAAGTACGGTGAAAATTCCCTCTATGCCGACGGTGTTTCCATCTATAGCACCATCGACCCCGACATCCAGGCCTACGCCGACAGCGTGGCCCAGGTCCAGGTAGAAAAAGTCCGCCGCCGCATCAAGTACCGCGCCACACGCCGCCTGTTCCTCGCAAACAAGTATGACATGCCCGAAGACAGCGTTGTCGCCCATTTCGACAGCATCTACACCCTGTTCAAAAAGGACTACCTGGCCAACGACACCAACCCGGATCCCAAGAAAAGACGTTTCCCCGACAGTATCCAGTACCACCACGCCGAAGTGGCTGCCATCTTGATTGAAAACGAGACCGGAGCCATCCGCGCCATGGTGGGCGGAAGCGACTGGAACAGCTCCCGCTGGAATCGTGCGGTGCAGTCCCTGCGCCAGCCGGGCTCTAGCTTCAAGCCTATCGTCTATGCTACCGCCATGGACAACGGGGCTTCCCCCTGCGACTCCGTGAACGACCAGCCCGTCACCATCCCCGACCCCGACGACAAGGACAAGAACAAGGTCTGGCGTCCGGCAAACTTCGGTCACGACTTTGAAGGAATGATGACCCTTCGGAAGGCCCTCTACAAGTCCAAGAACCTGCCCGCTATCCTTACCGGCATGAAATACGGGCTCAGCAACGTGGTGAATTACGCCCGCAAGTTCGGCATCGTAAGGGCTCCGCTCCTTGCAGTCCCGAGCCTTGCCCTGGGTTCCGTAGGCGCCACCCTGATGGAAATGACTTCGGCCTATACCGTGTTCCCCAACGGCGGTAACCGTATCGAGCCCTACATGATCGAATCCATCGTCGATAAGAACGGCGAGACCATCGAAAAGAACATGAAGGTGGAGCACGAAGTGCTCCGGGCCCCCAGCGCCTACCTGATGGTGGACATGCTGAAAGACGTGAACGTCCGCGGAACGGCGGCAAGAGTCTGGGCCAGCGGCTTTACCCACCCCAGCGGCGGAAAGACGGGCACCACCAACGACTACACCGACGCCTGGTACATAGGCTTTACCAAGCAGTACACCATGGGCGTGTGGATCGGCTCCGACAGCCCGGGCACCATGGGTGCGGGCCACACCGGTACCGAAGACGCCCTGCCTGTTTGGCTTGCGGTAATGACCGAACTTCACAAGGACCTTCCGAGACTTCCCTTCCCCGTGCCTGCAGGCGTTTCCAGCAGGGGCATCTGCAACTACACCGGCAAGGTGGCCGGAGAGTTCTGTTCCGAAAAGACCTACTGCCTCTACACCGCAGGTTACGCCCCGACAGAAACTTGCGACGGCAACCATTTCGAAGTCAAGACCAAGTCCGCCGACGACGCCACCCTCTTCAGCAACAAGGGTGCAGCGGAGTCCTCTACCGGGCCTAAAAAGACCCGGAAAATGTTCTAGGAATCAGTCCTGAATTTCGGCAAGAAAACGCCTGAAATCCGCTAGATATCAAGGGTTTGAGCATACTCAACCCTTAACAAAATCTTATATTTTTTCTATCTTTGCGGTGCTATGGATTGGCCGCACAACATAAAGACCCTTACAGGCGACGAGCTCAAGGCTTGGCTTCGCGAACAAGACGAGAAGCCCTTCCGTGCCGACCAAATCCAGAAATGGCTTTTTTGCCAGCAGGTCAAGACCTACGACGAGATGGTGAACATCTCCCCCGCCCTCCGCGAAAAGCTGGCCGCCAAGTTCAGCCTCCGGGCCCTTACCGAAGAGACCCGCATGGAATCCGTCGATGGCACCGTCAAGTGGCTTTTCAGGACCCACGACAACCACCACATCGAGACGGTGATGATTCCCTCCAACGGGCGGTTCTCGGTATGCGTCTCCACCCAGGTGGGCTGCGCCATGAACTGCGCCTTCTGCCGCACCGCCAAGATGGGCTTTACCCGCAACCTGGAAGCAGGAGAAATCCTGGAAGAAATCATCAGCGTGAACTGGTTCCTGAAAGATTCCGGCACTCTCGATGCCGACGGCAAAATCGCCCAGGTCACCAACATCATCTTCATGGGCATGGGTGAACCGCTGAACAATCTCGAAAACGTGCACCGGGTCTGCTGCACGCTCCATAACCAGAGCCTGTTCAACATGGGCTCCAAGCGCATGACGGTAAGCACCAGCGGTGTTGTGCCCAAGATTAAGGAACTGGTGGACCGGAACACGCCCTGCTGCCTTGCGGTAAGCCTGAACAGCACCAACAACGAATACCGCTCCTCCGTGATGCCGGTCAACAAGACCTGGCCCATCGAAAAGCTTTTGGAAGCGGTGGACGAATACATCCGCCGCACCGACAACTACGTGACTTTCGAGTTCGTCCTCATCAAGGACATCACCTGCACCCCCAAGGCCGCCAAGGAACTTATCCGCATTTGCGCCCCCCGCCGGGTGAAGGTGAACGCCATCGTGCTTAACGACGGCGACGACCCCACACTGCACGCGCCTACCCCCGAAGAAGTGGAAGACTTCCTTGCCAAGGTGCGTGCCGCCGAAATTCAAATAACGATCCGCAATCCGAGGGGCCGAGACATCTTGGCCGCCTGCGGACAACTCGCGTACAAAAAGGATGGTAAAACATGTTAACGCAGAACCTCCCCGAATTCTGGGACAACCTCTACATGGACGGAAAGGACTACTGGAATTTCAAGAAGGCGACACCCGCCCTCCTGGAATTCTTCAAGAACCCTTCCTGCCCCGCTACCGGCTCGGTCCTGATTCCTGGAGCGGGTTTCGGCTACGATGCCGAAGCCTGGGCTAATAAAGGTCACGACGTGCTGGCTGTAGATTTCGCTCCTACCGCCGTAGATGAACTGGACCACCTGAGCCGCAAGTACAAGAACCTCCGTTCTCTGGACCTGGACCTGTTCACACTCTCGCCCAAAGACCCCAAGCGTGGCGGCCAGCTGTTCGACATCGTCTATGACTACGGCACCTTCTCGGCAATCCACCCGGGCCGCCGCGACGAATTTTTTGAAGTCTGCTACAAGATGCTCAAGGACGACGGCCTGTTCATCTGCCTCATGTACCCCCTCATGAACGGAAAGACCCTGCAGGGGCCTCCCCACTGCACCAGCGAGGGCGAACTCATGGCCCGCTTGGACGGCGTGTTCGACATCGTGGAACGCATCAAGCCCGTAAACAGCATTCCTGGCCGCGAAGGCAAGGAAGAATTCTGGCTCATGAAAAAGGTCGTGTAGAAAAATCTACTTTTTTGAAACGGATTTCTCCTGCACCCCTAAAACCTACAACCTATTACCTACTACCTAACAAGGATTGAACTATGGCACAAGATTTATGTCCCTGCGGATCTGGCAAAGAATACTCCGAATGCTGTGAACCCATCATCAAGGGAACAGCCCTCGCCCAGAGCCCCGAAGCCCTGATGCGTTCCCGCTACACCGCCTACGCCAAGCACGAAATCAAGTGGCTCAAGGACTCCCTGGAAGCCACCCAGCGCAGCGACTTTGACGAACCCAGCGTAGAAGCCTGGAGCCGCGATTCCGAATGGCTCGGCATCGAAATCAAGCAGACCAAGACCGAAGAAGAAAAGAACATCGGCTGGGTAGAATTCATCGCCCGCTTCAAGCAAGGAAACATCACCCGCAACCACCACGAACTGGGCGAGTTCCACAAGGTAGGCGGCGCCTGGTTCTTCTACGATGGCCGTGCCGTCAAGCAGGAAACCGTCCACAAGGAAGGCCCGGACGTTGGCCGCAACGACCCCTGCCCCTGCGGTTCCGGCAAGAAGTACAAGAAGTGCTGCGGAGCGAATAAGTAGGCAGTAAACAGTGGTTAGTGATTAGGAATTGCCAAAAGGGGAAAGCCTTCCCCTGGCTCGCACTCCGAAGACTCCGTCGCTCGCCACCCCATCGCCTAGGGGCTCCGCCCCTAAAACCCCGATTAGCACACCTAAAACCTACAACCTAAAACCTAATACCTAGCACATGTTCAAAGTTTTCGTAGATGGTGAAGCAGGAACCACAGGCCTGCAGATTTATGAACGGCTCGCGAAGCGTAGCGACGTCGAAGTGCTGCGCATTGCCCCCGAACTCCGCAAGGATACTGCCGAACGCAAGAGGCTCATCAATGAGTCCGACGTAACGTTCCTGTGCCTGCCCGACGCTGCCGCTGTCGAAAGCGCCGCCCTCTGCGAGAACCCGAACACCTGCGTCATAGACGCCTCTACGGCACACCGCGTGAACCCCGCCTGGACCTACGGCATGCCAGAACTTTCGGCAGCCCAGCGTGAAGCTATCGCCAAGAGCAAGCGTATCGCGAACCCCGGCTGTCACGCCTCCGGATTCATTCTCGGCGTGCACCCGCTGGTCGCCGCGGGAATTCTCCCGAAAAGCGCGAACCTCGCCGCCTACAGCATTACCGGCTATTCCGGCGGCGGTAAGAAGCTCATCGCCGAATACGAAGAGGCCGCAGCGCTTTCGCATGCAGCCGGCGAATCGAAGGCCATCATGGCTCCGGCCCCGTACGCGCTGGCGCTGGCACACAAGCATCTCCCCGAAATGAAGAAGTACTGCGAACTTGAAAACGTTCCGTTTTTCAATCCGGTGCTTGGGCCATACTACAAGGGTATGGCCGTGACCGTCGCCATTTTCGCGAACGAACTCACCAAGAAGGTGGGCCCGGTCGGCCTCACCGAAATCCTCACCAAGCATTACGAAGGCAGCCGTTTCGTGAAGGTGATGCCCTACGAAGCCGCCCCCGTGCTGTTCAACGGTCGCCTTGACGCCACCGTCTGTAACGACACCAACAACGCCCGCATCCAGGTGTTCGGCAACGAGAACGTAATGCAGGTGACAACGATTATCGACAACCTGGGCAAGGGCGCCAGCGGCGCCGCCATCCAGAACATGAACATCGCCCTCGGGCTGGACGAAGGGATTAGCCTTTAATGTTCCTAGACGAAAAATCCATAGAAGTGCGCTCCGGCAAGGGCGGTGACGGCATCGTGAGCTTCCACCGTGAAAAGTTCGTGCCCCTGGGAGGCCCTGACGGCGGCGACGGCGGTCGCGGCGGTCACGTAATACTCCGAGTGAACGAGCAGTATTCCACCCTCCTGGACATGGGGAACGCCCGCCTGTACAAGGCGAAAAACGGTCAGCCCGGTGGCGCCAAGCGCTGCACCGGAGCTTCTGCCGAAGACCTGATTGTGGATGTTCCCCGCGGGACCATCGTCAAGGACGCCGAAGGGCGAATCCTGGCGGACCTCACCGAAGCAGGCCAGAAATGGATTGCGGCCCGTGGCGGCAAGGGCGGCATGGGCAACCAGCATTTCGCCACCCCGAAGGTGCAAGCACCACGCAAGTGCACCCCCGGCGAAAAGGGCGAAAAGAGAGAGCTTTTCTTAGAATTGAAGCTTATGGCCGACGTGGGCCTGGTAGGGTTCCCCAACGCTGGCAAATCCAGCCTGGTGAACAAGATTTCTAGCGGCCGCCCTAAAATCGGAGATTATCCATTCACCACGCTGGAACCGGTGCTCGGCATTGTGCAGATGAACGGTCACAGCTTTGTGGTGGCCGACATCCCGGGGCTTCTGGAAGGAGCCAGTGAAGGCAAGGGCCTGGGTCACCAGTTCCTAAAGCACATCGAACGCACCCATACCCTGCTGTTCGTCATCGACGGCTTTGCCGAAAATGCCTACGAGCAGTTTACCGTGCTCAAGAGCGAACTGAAGGCATTCCACCCGAAGCTTGCCCAAAAGTCCTACGTGATCGCCCTGAACAAGAGCGACCTTGGAATCGAAGAGTCCATCAAGGAATTCAAGAAGCACAGGGAAAAGGTCATCGTGACCTCTGCCATTACAGGCGACGGTTGCAAGGAACTGCAGCAGGCCCTGGACGATGCCGTGCCCCATGTGCAAAAGAAAAAGGTGGGCTGGGAAAGCAAGAGCAGTTCCAGCGGCGAAGGCAAAAAAGGCGGCTGGAAAAAGAAGGCCTAACCTATGGCTAAAAAGGAACAGAGTACACCTGTTATCGTGAACCGCAAGGCTCAGCACCTCTACTTCGTAGATGAGACCTTCGAAGTGGGTATCATGCTTATCGGTTCAGAGGTCAAGTCCATTCGCGACGGCAAGTGCACCCTGGGCGAAGCCTGGATCGACATCGACGAGAAAAAGAACGAACTCTGGTTGGTGGGCGCCCATATCGACGAGTACGTTTTTGCAAACCGTTTCAACCATTTCCCGGCAAGACGCCGCAAGCTTTTGGCACACGTTCACGAAATCGCCAAAATGCGCAAGGCCAAGGAGCAGAAGGGCTGCACGCTGATCCCCCTGAAGCTCTATTTCAAGAACCGCCGCGCCAAGCTGGAGATGGGAATCTGCCGCGGCAAGGACCAGCGGGACAAGCGGCAAGATATCATCAACCGCGACGCCAAACTGGAAATGGCCCGGGCGGCAAAGGTACACCTGCGATGAAAAGACTGGTCGCCGCCATATTCGCATGCCTTGTCTGCGCCACCGTCGCATGGGGCTCTCCCAACGGGGGCGCGGGCGACTTTTTGGATGCCGAAGCCCTTTCCAAAGATGCCGGGGCATCCTTCCACTGGTTCCCCATCCAAAAGACCTTCATCTTGGTTACCGCCAAGGATACAGCCAAGTTCGCCGTCGGGATTCCCTTCGTTTCCCACAACAGCAACGTGATGGAGCTTGCGGCAAGTCCCAAGCTTGAAAACGGCCACCTCTGGATTTCAAGAGACGACGCCTACAAGCTTTTTCCAGGCGCAAAGCCCAGCAGTTCAAGCGCCGCACCAGTTTCTAGCTCCGTGACGCAATCCAGTTTCAGCGCAATACTTACATCTAGCTCAAGCGCTGCGGTCGTGTCCAGTTCAAGCGTCGCGGTCGTGTCCAGTTCCGCCGTAGCCTCCAGTTCAAATATCGCTCCGGCACCCAGCGCGGCAGCCCCTGCTGCTGCCGCACCGGCAAGCACAATTCCCGCCGACACGCCTGTCGCTGCCCCGA
>CACXMH010000036.1 GCA_902768715.1 Fibrobacter succinogenes
CCGCTTCGCGAAGGGCGAAGAAGTCCAGTCCCCGATGATCCCGACGGGCGAGGCCGACTACCTGGTGGTATTCGACGAGACGCAGGTCGTGGTGAACGAGGCCTTCCTCAAGCAGGGCGGCGTGCTCCTCACTCCGGCCGACATCGATGTCTCCAAGCTCGAGAACGTGAAGGCCCTGAACGTCGCTATGCTCGGCAAGCTCAGCAAGCATTTCGACTTCACTGTCGAACAGTGGACGGTTGCCTTGAACAAGCTCTTCGCCGAAAAGTTCCATGAAGGGAACAAGAAGGCGTTCATGCTCGGCCGCGAAGGGTAAATGAAACTTTTCGCCCCCTTTCAGAAGCTTGTCCTGATATCCCTGGCGGTGTGGGTGGTCCACATCGTCTTGCGCATACTGTTGCTGTTCCGCAGCAACCCCTACGGATTCCCATTCGTCTCTAAGCCGGACTGGTTCATCTTTCATGCGGTCTGCATCGACTTCATGTGGATTGTGAACGCCCTGGTGGTGTTCCTGATTGTAGGGGTGCTTGCTGCACTTCTCGTATCTAGAATCAAACCAGACTCGAAAACTGCAGTTGGTCAGAAAGTTGCAAAAGTCACCGCTGTTTTCTATGCGATATTCCACAGCGCAATTTTGCTGCTCACCCTTCTGGACAACGAGACCCAGCGTTTTTTGGGCGGGCACTTGACCTTCGGGCTGGTGGATACCTACAAGGACACTTCGTCCATCATCGTGTTTTACGACTACGTGGCCAATGACCTGTCGGTGCCTTACTTGCAGTTCGTGGTGCTCCTGCTGATGTTGCCTGCGGCCTACGGCCTGTACCGTCTGTTCTGCAAGTGGTATTGCCCCCGCACCACTGGCGCCGACAGTTCCTGCGAAAGCCGTTTCTACGTGAAAAAGTCCGTCATCGCCATGCTGGTGTTCTACGTCGCCTCCTACCTGTTCGTTTACTTTATCTGGACAGGCAACGCCCGCATGACAAAGCTCCGTCCGGTGGTATCGCTGATTTATCGGGACTTGTTCGAATCCAAGACGGCACAGGGACTTTCCGAAGCGGATCTTGCCACCTACCGTATGGCTTATCAGAACCTGTGGCAAAAGGTGGAGGGGGATTCGTCGTGGCAGTTTGTGGATAGCGATGCGGGTAATCACCTGCCCCTTTATCGCGAACCGACTCAGGCCTTGCTCCAGAGCGAAAAACTGGCAGCCCGGCGGGAAATGCGGCCCAATTTCATTTTGGTGTTGATGGAATCCCAGCGGGGTTTCAACACGGGCTACATGAACCCGCAAATCCAGCCGTCGCCTACGCCCTTTATGGATTCCCTGGCGGCACATTCCCACGTGTGGATGCGCATGCATACCAGCGGCGTTCCCACTACCGGCGGCGTGCTTTCCACCCACATCGGCATCCCGCATCATTCTCGCTTGGCGCAGGCCACCGACCTTGCCCACGTGACGCTCCCCAGCTTTGTTTCTGTACTGACAGAAAATGGTTACAGCACTCATTACATGTCTGCCGCCGACCCCGCCTGGGACAATCTGGGTGTCTGGATGGCCAAGTGGTACACTGCCCAGCATTACAATCGCGAGCGGGAAGACGATTCCACCTTCATGGACAACGCCATCGAATATGTGCGTGACACGCTGGCCAAGAGCGGAAAGCCTTTCTTGGCCACCCTTATGACCCGCTCCAACCATTACCCCTTCAACTTTGCGGCGGGCATGACCGACGAAGAAAAGAATCGCCCTCTGCAGGAGCGCATCAACGTGACCATGGGCTATGCCGACCGACAGCTGGCCCGGTTCATCCGCGCCGTAGAGAGTGAGGAATGGTATAAGAACACCTACGTGATCGTCATGGCGGACCACGGATTCCCCCTGGGCGAAAACGGTGTCTCTACCATGAACGGCGGCGGATTTTCCAACGTGAGCTGGATTCCCTTCATGATTCACGGGAAAGGGCTAGATTCTACCCGCGATACCACCACGGCGGCCCAAATCGATATTGCCCCCACGGTTTTGGAACTGGCGGGCTTTGCCGTGCCCAACATCTTTATGGGCCACAATTTGCTGAGAGGTGTCGCGGTTCAGACCTACGCCGCTGACACGGTTCAGACCAACGTCAATGACACGGTTCAGACCAACACCAGCATCCCTGCGCTTGTGGGCCTTTCCCTGGGGGCTTACTCCGGCTATTCCGCCATCGGTCTCGATGGCTACCGCTTTGTGGCCAAGTACCCCTCCTTCGACGAAACCTACCTCTTTGCCGAAGGCGACACCCGCCAGGAACACGAACTTCTTGCAAGTAGTTCAGACCTTTCTGACAGCTTGCAAAAAGAGGGCGCCTACCTGAAGGCCACCCTCGATACCCTGATCAAGATTTCGGATTACAGCCTTGAAAAAGGCCTATAGTGTGATAATCGTCACGATTTGTTCCGTTTGCGGCAGAAAGTAAAAAATTGTTTTCTGCGGAAACCGCATTTTTTTCATACAATCGCGGAATTATAGCCTATAAAAGATTATTTTATGGAAAAAAGTGGGCATTCTGTTGCCCTAGGGGATTTTATGTCTTTTTTCAACAAAAAAAATCGTTTTGCAATTTTGGTTGCTGGTTTTGCCTTCTTGTTCGGATGCTCCGACAGCAGCTCCCCTTCGAATCCATTGCCTGAGGGATCCGAGGATATATCTAGCGATTCGAACGATTCTCCCGTAAGTTCATCGGTTTACACTATTCCAGGAACCATTGTTGGCAATTCTTCGGCGTCGGGGGCGTTGCCTTTTGATGTTTCTACCTTGCCAGGGGTCTATACGGCTTCTGCGAATCTGAATTACAATGTCAGCGGCATCGCTGAATTTGGGCCTTTCCAAAAGGGGGCTACCGTAAGTGTTTATGGTTTGGATTCTTCGTCCATGAAAATTTCTCCCATGGCGGTGAATTCAGCTGTGTCCAGCGACCAGGGCAATTTTTCTTCGCAGGGCACCATAACTTCTAACTACGCAAACATTGTTGTTTCTGGCTCGTACTTTAATTTGCTTACTCAGAATAGTGCAAACATTACGCTAAATGCTGTAATGAATATGCAGGGGCGGACATTGGCAAACGTCAATGTTTTGACTCGTTTGGCTTATGACCGCATTGTTTACCTGGTGGCTAAGGATTCTGTACCTTTCGACAAGGCGAAAAAGCAAGCGGAGAAAGAGGTCTTGGAAGCACTGGCTCTTACTTACGATGTGACACCTTTTGAGAATATTAATTTGAATTCTGTAGGCCAGGCTGGAGCCAATTTGGTGATTGCTACGATGACCCTCACCCTTGAAGATAAGCCTGCCGACGCAGCTTCCAATATTGCAGCGATTGCCGCGGATATCGCTGCGGATGGAGTATGGGATGATACTCGCTTAAAGACAAAGATAGCGGATTCCCTCTTTATTTTAGATAAGTACTCAATGATAAATGTTATGAAAGGAGCGATTGGAAATGAAACGATAAGGCTTAAAGATCTTGGTCCCATCAATTTTTGGCCCATCCAATATGGGTTGGGGGAATGTACTGAAAAAAATGATGGCGCCTCAACTATTAATGCTAATACGCTCAGCAGGAAAAATGGGGCAACCTTCCTTTGTAAGGATTCTAGCTGGAGGGAAGTTTCTGCCGCTATTCTTTATAGTAACGAGGTCACTACCGAATTGGGGGAGTGTAATTCTTCGACAACAGGAAATTACGGTAAGTACAAAGGCGATGACGTAATTTGCAAGCAGAACTACTGGCAGAAGATGTCTGAAGAGGAAAAAATCGATGCCGAAGTGTCGCAAAAGGAGGGAGATTGTTCCGAATCAAACAACCTGGCGATAGCGAACATCGAATCAAGCTATTACCAATGCAATGCCTCCATGTGGAAAAAGTTAGACAAAACCCCTGTAGATTATTCCAAGGGCCGCACCATGAACAAGAAACTTGGTCGGGGCATTAATTTTGGAAACTCCTGGGATTCTGAGGGCTCAAATGATTGCGGTTGGAGTAACTGTATCCAGGACGGATGGTTCAAGACGGCCAAGGATGCGGGGTTCAACTCCATAAGGTTGCCTGTCCGTTGGGAAAATGATGCGGCCTATGATGGAACTCTCAACAGCTCAAGGTTGGCTGGTGTCAAGGCCGATATTGACCTGGCTCTTGCTCAGGGCCTTGTGGTTATTGTAAACGCCCACCATCACAATAAGTTAAATGATGCTGCTGCCAATTATTCTACCAATCCAGGTGCGTACAATACTGAAAAACAGAAATTCTTGAACATGTGGAAAAACATTGCCACGGCTATGAATTCCTACGGTGATGATAAAGTTGTATTGGAAATTTTGAATGAACCTCATGGAATACAGAAGGCCCAGGTGAATGACTTGATGACTTCGGCATACCAGGTGATTCGTCAGAACGCTCCAGGCAAGACAATTATGTTCGAATCTGCTGGATATTCCAAGTTTGCACAGATTCCTAACTTGGATTTGCCTGCCGATGGAAACATCATAGTCTCTGGTCATTATTACGACCCCTATACTTTTACCCATCAAGGACACGACTATGACTATAATGCCAATGCTTCGTTCAGTGAAACCACGATAGAGAATGATTTTAAGAGTTATGCAGAATCTATTGCTGCCGCCTTCCCGGATATCAATGGTGGCTGTGTGCCCATCAATATGGGTGAGTTTGGCGTTGCATCGACCAATGGTGGTAGTGGAATCTCAGAGACCAAGCGGGCCCAATGGACCGAAGCTGTTATCCAGCAGGCCGAAAAATACGGCTTCTCCTGGCACTACTGGGGCTTTGCAGGTGTTGGGGGATTTGAGGCCTACAATAAGGGCTCAAATTCGTGGTATTCCGAAATCAAGGCGGTCTTTGACAAGTATTTGAGTAACCCATCAACGGTTAAATAATGATTGCCGGATAAAAGGTTAAACAAAAAGGCGCTTCAAAGAAGCGCCTTTTGAATTGAGATGTAAAAATTATTTACTGAAGAATACTTCAGGAAACCCCGGGTACCACTTATTGTTGTTCCTGTCGTAGGCTTCGAAACCGCCCACCTTTGTGAATCCCCAATAATGCCATGACATATCGAAACTTTCGGCGGCTTGTACCGATTTTTTTGCCCATAGGGCCTTTTTGGCGTCAGAGGTAGGGGTCCCGTTGCGGTTGCAGCTGCTCTGGGTGCCCTTGCCGCCAGATACGCCGAATTCGCCCATGTTCATAGGAACGCTTCCCCCGTTTACATCGGGGTATAGTTTTTGTGCCAATGCCACATAGCTTTTCAGGTCTCCTGCGGCAGTGTTGTTGTAGGCTGCGTCCCCAACGCAGGCTTCGTCGCCATGCCCCTCATGACTGAAATTGTATGGCTCGTAATAATGGCCGCTGTAAATGATGTTGCCATCTTCGGGAAGTTCTAAATCTACCAAATCGGCAAATTTTGCTGCATGGTACGCCTCGAACATGATGGTTTTTTTGGGAGCGTTCTTGCGGATGACTTCATAGGCGCTGAGCATGATATCGTTCACGATATCTGCACCGGGAATGGTGGGTTCATTGAGGATTTCAAGCACTACTAGGGAATCTGGAAATTTGTTGAGTTCCTTGGAAACTTGGTCCCACAGGGACAAAAAGTGGGCTTTTTCGGCTTCAAAGAGAGCTATGGAATCTGTTTTTCCGCGGAATGCCCCGCCCCCGAGATTATTGAGGGTTGTGTAGTGGTGAAAGTTCACCACCACGGCGAGCCCCTGGTCGATAGCCAGTTGGATGTCCTCTTTGACCCCCTTCAGACGGTCTGGGTTGACCGTGTGGGTTTCGTAGTCGGAATCCTCGTTCCATCGTACGGGCAGGCGCACAGAGTTAAAGCCCGCCTCCTTAATGATTTTGAAGTCGTTGTCTTCAATGGGGTTGCCCCAGCCTCCGTCCAGTTTACCCCAGCTTTGGGAATCCCAGGAATTACCCAAGTTTATTCCTTTGCCGAGCCTTTTGTTCATGGCCCGCCCGGCGGAGTAATCCACGGCAACGGGCTCTTTTTCATTCCCATTTTCTTTTTGGGTGGCTTTGGTGGGAGAATTGTCCTCTGTACACCCGATCAAGGCAATTGCCAGAGAAAGGAGAATGGGGTATGCTTTTTTCATAAAAAACCTCAATTGTACGACAAAATAGAATAATTGCGCTTGTTTCACCTTTTTTGGCCCAATATATTGTGTTTACCTAAGAAAACACTTTGTGTGAGAGCGAAAAACTTCTTTTTTTCTAAAAATTTTAAATATGAATGTATATTTTAATTTGGGAATATCCTATTTAAAAAAAACAAAGTTATATTATAGGCGATTTGATTTTTGGAGAAATTTGACCAATATGAATGGAAATTTTTGCCGAATGTTATGCTGCAGCGTGCTGATATCGCTGTTGTGGACGTCATTATCTTTCGCTGGCTACTACGGTTTCAGTGATTATCGCGATAGGGACCAATATCGCTTTACGATGAAGGACCCGAAACCATTCCGACCGGACAAGGAGGTCGTGACCGTGGTGATGCGCGAAGCTATCCCCCGCGGTGGTGGCTATACCTATCAGTATCCTCGTGAAAACCCTGAACCGGTACTCACGGACAAGTACGCCATGGAAGGGGCCCTCTCTATGGAGATTGAGCTTATTGCCAGCGACTATTCTGGCGTGGCCATTTGTATTGCGGGTTCCGTTGACTTGACGCCCTATCTGGAAGAAGGCGTCCTGGAGTTCTGGATCAAGGGCGACAAGGGTGGCGAAAACGCCTTGTTCGTGCTTGTAGATGATGGTGTTAAGAGTAATGGCGAATCCTTGCAGGTCAAGCTCCGTTCCAAAAGCTTGGGCGAAATCACTACAGAGTGGAAACATTTCAGCATTCCCCTCAAGCTTTTCGGTATGACTGGCGTTTATTGGGATGCCAAGAACACCCGCGAAGTCATGCTGCCCTTCAGCTGGAGTAACTTCAAGGGCTTCCGTCTTGAAGTCCGTAAAGATGAGAACGAGGCCTTCAAGGTCTGGATTGACGACATTGTAATCAAGAAACACGGTAAGCCCTATGAAGGCCCGGCCAACTATCCGTTCCGGAATGAGATTTAAGGGGTTTTTATGCGCAAATTAGTATCTGTATTTACCCTAGTTCTTTTGGCAAGTTCGGCATGGGCTTTGCCTCCCCAGTTGCAGTTGGATTCCATTAACGCATCTCTGGATACTCTTTCGGGGAACATGGAATCCACCTTGCTTGGCAAGGATGACCTTCCATTGGCAGTGTCTGGCTACATGGCCTTCCGTTTGAAGAATTTCCACTATTCTGAACGGAGTCCATGGGTCACAAACGATATTGCTCGCACATCTGTGGATGCTATGCTGAATGTGAACGTTGTGGCTATGCCCAATTCCTACATCACACTATTCACGAACCTGATGTTCCCCTTTGATTTGACGGGCCTCTACACCAATTCCTTGGGTAAACAGCCTACGCAGGTTCCGACAAATGATGAGCGTGTTTTGTATGATCATTCGACGGACTATTATTCTTCTACCATTAACGAAGAATTAAATGTGGGCGTGGATATCCGCGCTGGTGTGTTTGGAGCCTATTTGACCGCAGGCGGCGTTATTTGGGCCAATACCTCTCCTTTGGCTATGTGGGAGCGCGAAACCAATCCCCGCTTTGCCTGGCAGTACGAGCTGTTTGAAGACGAAAAGACGGTGAGTACCTACTATAAGGAAAAATCCTTCAAGCCCGTGAAGGAAGGTGGTCGAGCTTTCTGGACTAACCGTTCTTTCGGTGGCGTCTATGCCAATGTCTATCAGTTGCCCTTCGATATGCATGCTCAGTTCCTGGTATCCCAGCCCGCTGATATGGATGCGGGAACTCGTGATGGTCTCCGCATGTATGGCGGTCAGCCTGGCGAATTGGAAATGTCGGGTAGCTACGACTACCGCGGTAGTGTTTATGCGGCTCGCCTGGCTAAGGACAAGATTGCCGATAACCTGACGGTTGGCTTGAACTACATGGGAGTGGTTTTCGATGATGCTATCATTTACGAAGATGAATTTAGGGGGCAATGGATAAATGCTGGGTATGCTCCTGCCTTGTTGAATACACACGTGGGAACTGTTGATGTCCGTGGGAATGTCACTCCGAAATTGTATGTAATGGCAGATGTTGCTGTGAGTGCAACGGATTCATCTGTATATTATCGTTCTGAAGAAGTGGCCGATTATGATGCTGAGAGTGTGAATAAAGGGTATTCCAGCGAGACTCACGAATCTTCTATGAATACCCCGCAGGTGGGCGTGTACGTCAAAGCCCAAAGCAAGTACATTGAGGGTTGGCCCATGACTTTGGAAGCTATTTACTTGCCCAAGGAATTCTACTCTCCTTATTCCCTGAGCAATCCTTCTCGCTTTCCGGGTTGGCGTAAGGATGAGGCTTATTTGAATGGTGGCTCTCTGCGTTACAGTCCCAATATGATGGGCCTTAACCTGAAGATCGAACCGACTTTCAATAGGGGTTATTTTGACCTTCAGTATGGACAGCATCGTCAGATAGATGAGGGTCAAGACGTAATCGCATTCAATTATCGTTTGAATGGACGCAATATGTGGGAAAGTTCCAATTCTTGGACTAAGCACAAACCGTTATTTGTCGCGGATTCAGGTAATTCTGCTGGTCGCTATGTAGCTCGTACAGGAGCATCCAATGAAACAAGTGCGGGAAGAAAACAGTATCGTCAGAATGGCGGCCTCTGGGGTGGCACTTGGGAACTTTGGGAATCCTTCGTGGCTTATGAAAATGCTTCGCAGATTAGTGATGGAGAAATTCCGACCCACGCCAAGTGGTCCAGTTTCTTCTCCTTTATGGGAGGCTATGACATTGGTCATTGGTTCGGTACTGACCGCACCATCATGATGACCGGTTACGCCGCACTCTCTGGTGTTTCGAGTACTTTTGCGCCTATTGCTTATAGCGAAGAGCAAAAAGATATGTTAATGACTAGCTTCTATGGCCAGTTTGAACCGGCAGTGGCCGTGACTCCCACTTTCCATGTTGTGGGTATTTTGGGCTTGGAAACTTTCCGCTCTGAAAAGGCCTATGTCTTGGAACAGTACACTTCTACGGTTACAGATATGCCTGTAAATTTATTCTATTATAAGAAAGCGCCTATTAACTATCTAGAGACTGCCATGGGCTTGGGTTTTGACTGGGATTTGGCGGGACGTGTGGGTCTGCATGTTCGTTACAAGTATATGACTCATTCTGATGAGACTGCTCCTGAAAATGATTTCCACTTCCACTATATTTCCGCCGAAACAAAGGCCTGGTTCTAAGGGAGGGAATAAGAGATGAATATGAAGACAAGTGTATTTGCTCTCCTGATGGCTACGGCGATGGCCTCTGCTACGGCTGTGGCGGACAACCAAAAGACCATAGATGCCAAGGCTGATTCAGCCTTGGCAAAGCGCGGCGTTGAAATTGGTGGTAGCATTCGTGCTGTGGCACAGCGTTCCAGTTTTGATACGGATCAGGATCCGTCGGGACTCAACAAGATGCCCGATGTGGAACGGAACGAGTTTGTCAGCGCCGACATCGACTTTAGGTTCCGCCCCTACGAAAGTGTGCGTGCTAACGTGATGATGCGCTTGGGCGGTGGTATGCAAGAATACTTTGCAGCTGCATCCAAAACCTTGGCGGTGGAATGGATTAATGTCGAAGGTAATCTTGGAAATTCCTTCTACTGGGTGGCTGGTGATTTCCGTCAGCAGTATTCTCCCTTGACCCTGTACCTGCCGGGTATTGATATCATGTACGAGCCTTTGATTTTTGCCCGCAAACGTCATATGGCACAAAAGCAACAGCTGATTGAAGGTAATCAGCGTAATTTGCAGGGTGTGAACCTTCAGTTCCGCAAGGAATTGAGCCCAGCTTTGGGTGAGGTTCGAGCAGAGGCGTTGCTTGCTCGAGTGAATCGGTCTGCGGTGTTGGACTTCTCTGGTGCAGAAGGCAACATTATGGCTAACGAAGACTTGCCTGGAGCAACACTTGCTTCTAATATGGACAAGTGGTTGGTGGCTGGTAATTTAGAATTGTTCCCCTTGTCCAAGAATGTGTACGTGGGCGCAACGCCTATGTACATCTTCGACAACGAAGATAGCTATAGCTACACTTATCGTCATCCAGCTAATTATGTCAACGATCCTTATGAACAGGAATCGATTAATCCCTTTGATGTAGATGCCCAGCAGACCATGGTTGTGAGCGGTCGCTTGGGTGCCGATGTAGCCGGCATTATGGGAAAAAAGAATCTGGTGGTCGATCTGGTGGCTGAATATGCAATGTCCAATGATAAGGTCTATACTCATACATATACTGAGGATGGAACGGATGAGAATGGCGAGACCATCTATAAGGATAACGTGACCGATGAGAAACTGAACGGTTCTGCGATTCTTGCTACCATGAACCTTGGCTACAAGGCGAATAGCTGGAATGCCGTATTGAACGTTAATGGCGTTCGCAACGACAGTAACTGGTTCAACAATCTTTCCCAGTCTCCAAGTTTCTTTGCCCAACGCATCTTGAATTCTGATAAAGATGGAAATGTGGTCAAGTACGGAGTTCACGCCCCCCTGTATTCGTCTTTTGATGCTCTCTACAATTTCGCCCCTAAGTTTTCTCCAGTGGCTAGGACATTAAAGACGGATGATGATGGCTTTAAGAATGGCCAGACGAATAGCTACAACATAGCCCCTTATAACAAAAATTCCTGGGGGACGAATGTCTATACCCGCTCCCAGCTGGCTTTGTTGGAATCTTTGAATGATCCTGCATTGCAGATGGCCCTGCCTAATGGACTTGCAACATCTAACCGTTTGGGCGCCCAGGCAGTTGGCACGTTCGGATGGAAGGACTATGCGGAGGTTCAGGGCTTGTTCACAATGCTTCAGCAGGTGAATCCGATAATCGGTTTCGAGAAGGTTGCCTATACTGAATATGGTGGCGGCGCCAAGTTTGACGTATTCAAGTTGATTGGTTTTAGTAAGCCCTTGGAACTTTCTGGTTCCTACAAGCATTCCGAACGCAAGGCGGATTTGGATGCCGCAATAGTAGGTGCTGCTGGAACAGGGGAACTGAAAAGCGACTTTATCAACGCCGGCCTGTATGTGCAATTCTTACCCCGTTTAGGATTTGCTGCTGGATTGCAGATGATTACCACTGAGTATAACGATATTGGGGCCGACTACCGTTGGACTGTAGCCCCCTTGATGAAGGGCACGCAGATGCAATGGATGGCAGGATTCGACTATACTGTGGCCGAAAACGCATGGCTCTCTATCAACTTCGGTATGGTCAATGTAGAGAACGAATACAACACGGCGTCCCTGGTTGCCGCCGGCTCGGGAGGAGCTGTAAACTTGCCTGATTACTACACTGTTGCTTCGGATCCTGCGGGCAGTTTCAAGAGTAAGTTCTCTCAGACAATTATGGAAGCTTCCATTAACGTGGAATTTTAATGGGGGGTAATCAAGATGAATTCTAATATGAAAAAGTTTGTAGTTTTACCTGCCATGGCATTGTTCTTCTCGGCTAGTGTTGCCGCTGCCGAGGGGCAAGATTCTATAGTTGTTCAGCAGAAGTCTCTGATAGAAAAACTAGATTCTCTTAACGATGCGGTACTGGGTTTGAGAATTAATGGTACGGCAAAGGCCGGGGTAATGGCCTCAAAGGCAGAATCAGACCAATTTGCCAAGGAGTCTCCGACACAAGAGAACCAGGCATATACAGATGTGGACCTTCGTCTTTCGGCACACCCAACCTCTGAGACGCAGATTAGTGTGGATGTGCGTTTGCACAAGGACTGGCAGAGCGCCTACGATGAGAATAACAATCCCGTTATCGGGCATTGGTTCTCTTATGACGGTACTATCCTTAATAATCACCTAGATTTCAACTTGGGCTATATGCGTGTGGGCTATTCGCCGTTGACATTGGCAACCCCGCAACCCGAATTGCTTCAGGAACCTGAAATCTTTGCCGAAAAGCGAGTCTATGCTCTTGCTCAGCGTAACCTGGATACTACCAGCCGTCGCTTGATGCAGGGCGTGAACGCCGAATACCACAGTGGCGAGCTTGGAATCATAGATGACATTATGTTGCAGGCCACTGGAGCGAGAATGCGTAATATCGCCAAAAAGACCGATCAGGTGTTTTTTGATTTTGACTTTACGGATAGGTATGTTTATGGTGGACGTGCTGGTATTGGCCTCATGGGCTTTTATATCGGCGGAAACTACGTAGATGCCTTTGATAGACTCTTGAGTCGTCGTTCTCTAAACATCGCAAATAACGATACGGTGTATTACGAAGATAACAGGGTTTTTTCAGGTGAAATCGGTTTCACCTCCCAGAAGATTTTGCCCAATTTGCCGTTCAGTTTTGGAGTGAAGGGTGAAATGGCAAAGTCAAATTGGGAAGTTGAACGAGACTATATGGTGGAGAAGGAAGACACCATATATAATCTAGTTAAGGGATTTGTTTATCAGGCTGATGGAAGTCGTGATTCTCTAGTGTATGTAACATCAAGTCTAACGACTGTGAATGAAGTAGAAAATGAATCTTATGGTAAACTTCATGGAGGAAGCTTCTATGTGGAACCATTTGTTAATGGAAATCTGGCCGGTATTGAGTTTGATTTGAAGGGCCAATATATCCAGGTGGATGATGACTTTTGGTCTGAGATGGCCTCTACTCCGACCTATAGGGGCGGATCTGTAGTCCTGAATTCTAACGCATTCTATAGGAGTGCTTCTGATAGTATGCTGATGGCTGATTTTGGCTCTGCCAGTTTAGAGAACCTTTATTTCAGTGTCTATAATTCCAATACACTTAATGCTACGAATTTGATGACGTCTGGTAAAAAGAATGTTATTGGAAACAAAGGAGAAAGTTCATACTTGTATTCTCGCTTGTACAACAACTACAAGAATGCTCATTTCTACCGTAATGGTTATTCTGCCGCTGTGCAGAAAAGACTGGAAATGGGTGAACTGCTTTCCCTTTTGGACCCCACGGTGGATATGGCCCAGCCTTACGGCATGGCAACTCCGGACCGCAAGGGCTTTACCCTGGCTCTCGATTTGAAATGGAACGATGCCGTTACGCTCAATGGTCGTTTCAAGCAGCTTGAGCAAGAAAAGACCGTTGAGAAAACCAACACTTACACCGAAATGGCTGGTGGCTTGGGTGTAGATTTTGGAGTGTTGTTCAATTTGGATCGACACTTGATTCTGCAGGGGTCCTACGCTTATAGCGAAGAAGATGAATTCCTAAAACGAAATGCGGGTAGAGTTATGGCTGGAGCCACATTGGAAGTGTGGGGACCCTTCGCCCTGCTTGCGGGTTATCAGGCTTATGAACGTCATTTTGGGAACGGGGTCGCTCTGGCAGAAAACCTAGAGATTAAGAAATCAACGGAATCGCTCCTTTTGGGTGGTCTTCGCATGAAAATTGCACCCCTTTCTTATGTTTCCCTGCAGTATGGTGTTCTCAATAACGAACTGGGATATCGCTGGACAGACGAAAGCGGAAAGACCAGTAGCAAGAAAATGTCTATCGATAAAAACGTGATTGTGGCTGATGTCACGGTGAACTTCTAAGAGGTATAGAGATGAAGTGTTTTCGCTTATATCTAACAACTTTGGTTGCGGCCTTCATGGTGGCTTGCTCGTCAATGGAAGTTGATGACAATGAATTGTATTCCGAAAATTATCCTAAGGATTTTGTAGATTCTGTTTATATAAATCTGCATCCTGAGCTGATTGCGATACACGTAAAAAATTACGTTAAATCTTACAATCAAAGCATAAAGGATAGCCTTTCTGCAGAGAAATATGAAAAAATGTTTGCCGAAGACACTGCGGCATTCCTTGGAGATACGGCTCAGTTGCATGAACTTTACATAAATTCAAGGTGTCTTGGATTCTCGGAAGATGCGTGGTCTGAAATATGGGAACAGGTGCCAACATCAGAGGAAACCTGTAATGTGAGTTATACATACAAGAAGGTGTTCCTCATTATAGATACGACTAAGGTGAAGATTTTTGTTGACAGTGTGCTCCTTAATGACGAAGGAAATTTTAAAACATTCTATGGACGGATAGATTCGACGGGAACGACTCAAAAATTCGACCTAGGAGATTCGATAAAGTATTTCAATCAGGGGGCAGAATATGACTCCGTAGCCGTATGTGACACAAATGAGGTTATGGTAGATGGGTCTTTGAGTGCTGTCGAAAAATCTCTCTTGATGGAATGTAATTTCGTTGGAAAATCTGATGATTTAAAAGCATTGGAGAAAGCTAGTTACGACAAAAAGGCTGTAGTTTATCAATATCTTGTATATGGTAGATCTCATGGTTGGACTTATCGCTATTGCACTGCTGCCGAGAAGAAAAATCCGGTCAGGCCTATTTTGGATGCTTCGGAAACAACAGATAAACTTTATTGCGATGACAACGGCGTAGCCCGTGAAATTAAGTGAGGTGAGGGATATTATGAATGTGAAAAAAATTGTTCTTCCCTTGATTCTTGGCTGTGCTTTGGGTGCGTCTGCTGCCGATAAGGTGGTGGGCTACTACCCATACTGGAGCCAGTATTCTCAATTCTATCCTAAGGATATCCGCTACAATACGGTGACCAATATTCACTATGCGGCCATTGTTCCGAGTGAAGATGGTTCCTTGGCCTTTGCCGACGAGAATGATGCTGAAAATTTCAAGACTTTGGTGCAGATGGCCAAGGATAATGGAGTCAAGCTGGTTGTTTCTGTTGGTGGTATGGAGGCTGAAGGTAGCCTCAAGGCTATTGCCACTTCTGACGACGCTTTGAAGGCATTTGTTTCCAACGTGAAAAACTGGCTTGCCGAAAAGGGTGGTGATGGCGTTGAATTGGATTGGCAGAACCTGACCGAAGAGGATGCAGGTGACTTTGCAAAGCTGGTCGAAGCATTGAAAGATGGTCTCGATGGCAAGATTCTTGCGGCTACGGTTTATCCGGGTGTAGGCATGGGAGCTTACAAGGCTGAAGCCCTGAACAAGCTTTCTTATGTGGACGTATTCATGGCGGACCAGATGACCGAGGAATCGGAAAAGTTGGTCCCTAACCAGAGTGCCAATTCCGTCAAGGAGGCTTTGGATGCCGTGGCTGGGGCTGGAGTGAACAAGGATTTGCTGGTACCCGTCATTTACATGTATGGCAAGTCCTTTACTGGGGCCAAGGGACTGGGAACCGCCCACCAGGGTACTGGAAGCGGCAATGAAGGCTATCTTTCTTATGCCGAATTGATGGGCAAGTTCGATACCCCGGACTACAAGGTTACCTTTGATGAAGCCTCCAAGTCCGAAGTGGCAGTCAGCGAGTCCGAATCCATTGTCTTTATGGGAATTCCTTCTGTAAAGGCTGTGGCGGAGCAGGTCAAGAACGAAGGTATGGCCGGTGTTGCGGTTTATGACCTTTCCCAGGACCACCACGAACCTATCGTTTCGTTGCTAGTGACTATCGGATTGCAGATTCGTCCCGAGGTCAGCTACAAGCCTGTCAAAAAGAAATAAGGTCCTATCACCATCTGGAATCTAGAACAATATAAAAGCCCTAGCACTGCTAGGGCTTTTGCCTGTTATAGCGTTCGTTACTTGTTCACCCATCGGAGGGTGAGGCTTTCTGAACCCTGACGAATTCTCACAACATAATTGCCTTGCGGGAATCCGTTTAGTCCAATGTTGGGCGTTTTAGCAGCATCTATGGTTAGTTGCTGGAATACTCTATTCCCCAGCATATCGTAAATATCGACATAGATGGCGGCAGGTCTGTTACTCATAATATGGAGTACCTTGCCAGAAACGCCAGCCTTTAGACTTTGCTGGTATGCTGTGGTTGTTGTGAATGCTTGGGGAGGCGTTATGGGATTTGCGGACGATGAAGAAGATATATTGCTTGAATTCTTGGATGTGTCCACTGCTACAGTATCTCCAATGGTAAATGTCGCAGTTCTCTCAAAGGCTGCCAAAACATCGGTTTCTGGAATTTTTGCAGTGACTTTGACGATAGCTTTTTTGTTCCCAGCGACAGCGTTGATACCGACTTTTTCTAAATATGGGGAGGTCTCTTTTCCGTCAAAGGTGTATGTAACAGGGGTTCCAAAGCTGGATGTGTCTGGTAGAGCCTCTAAGCTAGTAGCGCCAAGTTCCATTTTTTTATTGCCAAAGCCAGGGATTCTATTGACCCCCTTGTTGTATGTGACTTCTATTGTGTCCGACATTGCCCTGTAACCTGGAATGGCGGGTGCGGTAGCCACAATTTGTGCGGTGCCAAAATTGTTGAATTCGTACATCCAAATAGGTTTCTCGGAAAGGTTAATAGAGCAGGAGGGATTGATACAATTTGCCTTTTTGACATTGACTATGGATGGATTCAGTGAAACAAGTTTGTATTCTGAGCCTTGGTCCGTTTCGTAACTAGGAGGAAACGTCCATTCGTTCTTTCCGTCTAAATCAAAGTCTAATGTGCGGTCTGACCCTCTATCTGTAGTACATGATGCGGTGTAATTGCAAGTCACTTTCATAAAGCCGTTGATAGTCTGGCTTGGAATTTGCTTGACATAAACAATTGTCTCGGTAGCATCGTTCGCAAGTAATGTTGCATAGCCAAAACCATTAACAACTAGGTTTGTTCCGGATACGGAAACTACGGAGGTGTTGCTAGAAACGTAATCGCACCCTGACTGTAGCTTCCCTGAAATGTTTCCGTCCGTTTCACTGGCGACAATGTGCGGAACGGCACAATTACCAGATCGTTTGCCCTTAGTAATGGAATCTGCCCACGAGCGGGCGTGATTGACTAGGTAACTTTTCACAATTTTCCCAGACTGGGTTAGATTGGCATTGCTTAGGGCTTGCTCCGTTATTAGTGGTGTTGAACCTTCAAAGAAAGCAGATTCTTCACTACTGCCATTGGTATGGCTTGTGAATTGCCTAAAGCTCCAGTTGCAGTTTGGAATCTGTTTTTGGTCCATGTAGGTAGTCCACTCGTTGGAGGCGTTTTGATCGGGTGCCCCGTCGCCGTTGGCTCCGGTGGTGCCCCATTCGCTGATGAATACGGGGTAACCGCTATTCAATGTCGATTCAATTTTTCCGCTATAGCTCCCCTTGCTGTGGGTAGCGGCATAGAAATGGAGCACATAGGCCACGTTGCTTGCTGAAACAGTGTCCCTTGCTCCTTCTTGCGGGTTTTGCGACCAGCTACTGGTGCCCACAATAATTAGGTTGTCGGTGTATTGCCGTATGGCAGAGGAGATGGTGTTGGCGTAAGGTTTGATATCGTTCGACCAGCTGGCATCAACGGGTTCATTGTATATTTCGAAGATAATATTGGGAACATCCTTGTATTTTTCGGCAACGGCTTTGAAAAATGTCAGTGCGTCTGAAGTTTCTTGGTGGGCGCGGTGACTGTGCCAGTCAACAATGATGTACACATCGTTTTCAATAGCTGCGGCAACCATCTTGTCGAGGAGTCTCATAAAACCATCGGGGGAGCCTGCATAAGAATTCGTTTCCTGTATGGGTTCTGTGGCGTATCCCTGGCTGTTGTAATATTGGATACCCATGGCGAAACGGAATACGTCAATGTGCAGATTGTCTGTTGCCCAATTGATGGTCGTGTTGCTGTAATAGGGGTTGCCTGTAGCGTCGGACCAAAATAAGCTGATGCCGCGAAGCATGGCCTGCTGGTTGTTTTTGGCGCCGACAATTTTGTTTCCTTGAGTGTGTAGGGCTCCATAATAGGAGACGGGCCCTATTTTTTTTGGAGTGGCGTCCAGTGCATCAGCGAAAACAAAGGCTTGCGTGAATAAGACCGTAAGCAAAAATTTACAAAATGGCTTCATAGGATGATTCTTCCTTTTTTTCCCTAAAGATATATAATTGATCTAGTTATAGGCTCTAGGGAACGTAATAAATAAGTTTCGTTTCGTAAACAAGTGATGAAATACTCAAATTTACGATGTAAAAAAATTTTTTTTCATAAGACGTCCTTTTTTAAAAAAAATAAGGTATATTTAACGGCAAACCAGCCCAAATTGGGCACAAACAAAGAGAGAGAACTATGAAAAAAAAGATTCTGATTGCGACAGCAGCTGTGGCTGCGACAGCGGCTTTTGGCTTTGAAACCTGGTTCGGGGACAAGTCCGTTTACCAGGTAAACACTGAACTCGGCAACTCCACCAAGACCTATGGTTATTGGTTTGACTACAATGACAAGGATAACCAGGGGCAGTCGAAGGTTACTTACCCTGTCGCTAAGGGTAACGACTATTCCGCTGACGCGTTAGATCCGATCATTGAATCGTGTAAGGGCGTCTGCGGTACCGCCGTTATCAATAAGGGTGGCTCCGCTTTCGAAGGCTTTGTTGGTATTGGCATCAACATTGTCGGCGAAGCTTCTGAAACTGACCACACTCCTCAGCCGGGCGATGCTAGTGCTTGGGGTGGTGTCTGTATTGCCTATAGTAGTGATGTGGGTGCCAAACTGGAACTCGGCCTCGGTGACGCCAAGGATAAGGATATTGGCTATGATAACCCGTCCGTATCTCTCCCTAAGGCTGAGTCGGGTATGGCAAAGGACTTTGCCTGGTCCGAATTTAAGCAGCAGGGGTGGGAGAGCGGAAAGCCTATCGCTTCTGAAGATGCTGCCAAGATTCTGGTTGCTCTGAAGTTTAAGATTCAGGGACCGGATGGTTCCTATCATTTCAACATTATGTCCATCGGTCCGAACAAAGGTGGATGTGCGGTGACGGGAGGCTCTCTGCCTTCTGGTGGTGGCGAAGGTGGCAGCGCTGCAATCGGCGATGTCTCCATGTCCAGCGCCAAGGCTATCCTTTCTGGTCGCACCCTCTCCTTCTCTGGCATTTCCAATGCCAAGGTGGAAATCCTGAACCTCCAGGGTCAGATTGTCATGAAGGGCTCTGCCGCTTCTTCCATGAACCTGATGGGTCTGGATGCCGGTGTTTACATGGTTCGCATTGCCGGCAAGGCTGTGAACATGAGCCAGAAGATTCTGGTGAAGTAATCACAGGACTCGCTTTGTTCTTTCGAGAGGGAGTTAGAAGCTCCCTCTCTTTTTTTTATTACATTCTTTAATTTAGGATTGTATTTATATATATTTAATGCAATAACCCAAAAGAGGATTCTTATGACTTTAAAAAAGCTTTTGTGGCCGGCGCTCTGTTGCATGATGGCGTTGTCAGTGGCTTGTTCTTCAGATGATGCATCTCCGACTACTCCTGGAGGAGGTGGTGAAGGTGAGGGAGGAGGCGCTGGAGGGAACTCCTGGACTTCTGGAGTGTCGCTTGCAACCTCTGCAAACGCCGACGTAGCCAGAAATATGTACAATACCTGGTCTGGCTTCCATTATGTGACTTTGGATGCCGAAGCTGCGTATTATGGTAGCATTTCTTCGGACTTTGGTGTTGTTTTTAATGGTTTTTCACCTGTAGGCCGCGTTATATGGAGTACGCAGACTACTGGAGCATATAGAAACCATTGCCGTGTGGAGGGCACCACAAATCCAAGCATGGAATTCCGCGGATGTACCGTGTCAGAAGGCGTTGGTTATGGGATGTTGTTGTCCTATTTCCAGGGTGATAATGATGTGTTCACGGGTTTATGGAATTATTCGCGTGGGTTGCGTGCGTATTTTAATACTCCTTTTACTCCCTGGATTACCTATAACTTCCACTACAACCAGATTGATGCATCAAGTGCGACGGATGCGGACTTGGATGTGGCAACATCTTTAATCCTTATGCACTATAAGACAGGGAACCAAGAGTATCTGAATGATGCTTTGACAATAGTTAATGCTATTTGGAATAACGAGATAGAGGCTTCGACAAAGCTGATTCTTTCAGGAAATACGGCTATGTGGTCTAACAATCCGACATACAACTTAAGTTATTTCTCTCCAGTGGCAATTCGTTTGTTTGCTGCCGTAGATTCGGGTCATGACTGGAATGGCGTGTTGGATGCTATGTACGCTTATATGAAAAAAGTACAGGACGGTGGAACGGGTGTCTTCCCCGATTGGAGTGATGCATCTGGCGTTGCTAAGAAAGCTCCTAACGGTTCTTCAGACAAAACCTATTGGCTGTTTAATAAGGAATCTGTTCGCATTCCGTGGCGTATTGCGTGGGATTATTACTGGTATCAGGACCCCCGTGCCAAGGAAATATTGGATAAACTGAATGGCTTTATTGTGGAAAAATCTGGTGGAAACCCGGAAAACGCGGAGGCACTTGGAACAAGTTACTCGTGGAATAAGTCGGCTGGTGAAGATCAAGCAGGAGGTGGTACTATTCCCAATCAATGGTTGGG
This sequence comes from Fibrobacter succinogenes, assembly GCA_902768715.1. Classification (GTDB taxonomy): domain Bacteria; phylum Fibrobacterota; class Fibrobacteria; order Fibrobacterales; family Fibrobacteraceae; genus Fibrobacter; species Fibrobacter succinogenes_L. Next base: position 20,463 of record CACXMH010000036.1, read on the forward strand.
AGCCTGGTGTGTTACAGGTTTGTCTGGCAACGCAGATTGGTTGAATGCGTGCACTGCGGCTGTTAATGCCCGAGTGCCCTCTAATACTGGATCCAGCTACTTCTCGGATATCTTGCTGACGATGTATAGCCAGCTACTGAATGGTCTGTACGTACGTCCGTTCTAAGAAAGGTGGATTGTTATGAAAAGAGCCTCGGCTATGCCGAGGCTTTTCTGTACTTACTTTAGTGTAACGGGTTTATAAATTTGAATGCGTCATAACCCTATAGAATTCCAGAAACTGCGCAGGCGAAAGTTCTTCGGCCCGGACAGTGGCGGGGTAGTCCAGGAGCTCGATGGCCTCCTGGATTTTCTTTTTGTCGTAAGCGCGGCCGAATGAGTTGGCGAGAGTCTTGCGCTTTTGGGTAAAGGCCGCCCGCACAAAGTCGAAGAATCCGTCGGGGGCTTGCAGGGCATCGGCCTTGGGCGTGAGCAGCATGGTGGCGCTATCCACGTTGGGGCGGGGCGTAAAATGCTCGGGGTCAATCTTGCGCAATATTTTGGTGTCGGCGTAGGCGGACACCAGAACGGAGAGACTCCCGTAATTGCTGCTGCATGGGGCGGCACAGATGCGCTCGGCTACCTCCAGCTGAACCATGCCCATAAACCCTCTGGTAAGGTGCAGCTTGGGCATGAGTCCTGCGATGATGGCGGTAGAAACGTTGTAGGGGAGGTTCCCCGTGACCCAGGGTTTTTCGTGGGCATCCAGAAAGGCCTGCAGGTCGAACTTCAAAAAGTCGATGTTCTGGATGTGGAAGTTTTCGCGGCCCTGGAATTTTTGTTGCAAAAATTCGACGCACTGCTCGTCGATTTCGACGGCAGTGAGTTGCACGGCTCGGTCTAGCAGGTGCTCTGTGAGGGCGCCGTGCCCAGGGCCGATTTCCAGCACGCAGTCGCCTTCATTGGCCGGCAGGTCCCCTGCAATCAGCTTTGCGGTAGGGACATCTAGAAAGTTCTGGCCGAATTTGCGCCGTCGTGCTCTGTCCATGGGAGGAAAGATAGGAAAAAGGGGGGAGGAACGTCATCCTCGCGACCTGTGGTGAGCGGTGTCGAACCAAGGCGAGGATCCGCTTGAGGAAATGGGTTGTAGGTATTAGGGGTTGCTGGGTGCAAGGGGAATTCGGAGCTCGAAATCCATATATGCTTGACGGTTTGTATGCATATAACTATATTTATGCATAAATAAAGATGCGCGACCGACAACCACTATAAGATGGTTGCAAAACCCGTGCCAAAAAGGAAAAGATTATGGAATACAAAATCAAGGATATTAACCTTGCGATTGAAGGCCGCAAGGAGCTGGACCTCGCCGAAACCGAAATGCCGGGCCTGATGGCTCTCCGCAAGGAATACGCAGGCAAGAAGCCGCTCGCTGGCGCCCGCATCATGGGTAGCCTCCACATGACGGTGCAGACCGCCATCCTCATTGAAACGCTGGTGGACCTCGGCGCTGACGTGCGCTGGGTGAGCTGCAACATCTTCAGCACGCAGGACAACGCTGCCGCCGCCGTCGTCGTGGGCAAGAAGGGCACCGTAGAAAACCCGCAGGGCGTGCCCGTGTTCGCCTGGAAGGGCGAAACGCTCGAAGAATACTGGGAAAACACCGCCCGCGCCCTCGTGTGGCCCGACGGCAAGACCGCAGACCTCATCGTGGATGACGGTGGCGATGCTACCATGCTCGTGACCTGCGGCGCCGAATTCGAAGATGCCGGCAAGGTGCCCGAATTCAACCCCGCAACCGATAGTGAAGAATGGGGCGTGTTCCTCGCCACCTGCAAAAAGATTTTCGAGAAGGACCCGAAGCAGTGGACCCGCGCCCGGGTCGCTCTCCGCGGCGTTTCCGAAGAAACCACGACCGGCGTGCATCGCCTTTACCAGATGGCCCAGGCAGGCCGCCTCAAGTTCCCGGCAATCAACGTGAACGATTCCGTGACCAAGTCCAAGTTCGACAACCTCTACGGCTGCCGCCACTCCCTCATCGACGGCATC